>JBQGDG010000112.1:0-2041 GCA_052038935.1 Neorhizobium sp.
CCCGAGTGGATGACCACCAGGTCGGCCATCGAGGAGCAGAGCGTCATGGCGTTGATCAGCGGCCAGTCGGCGATCGCGTCCGATCCATCCTTCATGTGCTCGGTCATGATGTTGGGATGCGCCATGGCCCCGGCATCGAGATGATCGCGCGAGAAAGCGACCGGACCTTTCAGTTCGCCGCTACGGACGAGATCGTTGACAGCTATCGCCAATTGCGTGCGCTCGCCGTGACCGAGCCAGGCGATCCGTGCCGGGAGCCCTTCGAAAGGAACATTTTCCCGCGCCAGCCGAATCCAGTTGGTGACGATATGATTGTCCGGAAATAGTTCCAGCACCAGATCGTCTATCCGGGCGATATCGCCCTCCTCACCCGAGAGCGCCATCCATCGGAACGGGCCGATGGCCCTTGAGAACAGCGGCCGCAGATAGGCTTCGGTGAAGATCGGGATGTCGAAGGCGTTTTCGACCCCGCCCTCTCTCGCCTGGGTGCGGATCAGGTTGCCGTTGTCGAAGACTTCCGCGCCCCGTTCCTGCAACGTCAGCATGGCGCGGACATGATCGGCGATCGAGGCGCGGCTCGCCGCCATCAGCTGGCCCTGCCCCTCCTTTCGCAGGCGCCGAACCTCTTCGAGGCTCATGCCCCTGGGTACGTAACCATAAACCAGATCATGGGCCGAGGTTTGGTCGGAAACGACATCCGGCACGATTCCGCGCTTGACGATCTGCGGATAGACATCTGCCGCATTGCCGACGAGACCGATGGAAACGGCACGTTTTTCCCTGACCGCGTCGTCGATCATGGCAAGTGCTGCGTCGAGATCCGGCGCCACCTCGTCGAGGAAGCCGATTTCCTTGCGCTTTGCGACGCGATCCGGATCGATATCGACGACGAGGATCGCAGCTCCGGCCATGCGGCCGGCGAGCGGTTGCGCGCCTCCCATCCCGCCCAGCCCGGCGGTCAGGACGAAGCGGCCCGCCAACGTGCCGCCGAAACGCCTTTCGGCGATGCGCATGAAGATTTCGTAGGTACCCTGGATGACCCCCTGGCTGCCGATATACTGCCAGGCGCCGGCGGTAAGCCCGCCCCAGCAGATCAGCCCCTTTTCCTGCAGGTCGTAGAAATATTCGGCCTTAGCCCATTGGCCGACAATATTGCAGTTGGCCATGATGACGAGCGGCGCCTTGGCATGGGTCTTCAGCAGGCCGACCGGCTTGCCCGACTGGATGATCAGCGTCTGGTCCTCATCCATTTCCTTCAGCGCGCTGACGATCGCGTCATGCGCCGCCCAGTTGCGCGCCGCCTTGCCGAGGGCGGCGTATACGATGAGATTTTCCGGGTCCTCGCCGACCGAGAGCACGTTTTCCAAAAGCCGCAGCAGCGCCTCCTGCCGCCAGCCCCTGGCACGCAGTTCGTTGCCGCCGGGGATCGGGAATTTCGGATGGCGGGGATTGGGCTTCGGCACAGTGTTCTCCCTGAATTGTTGATGCGGGTCTACTGCAACAGTTCCCTCATCGTTCCGTTGTTGACGCCTGCCGCTCATCCGCCTGCCGGCACATTCTCCCCGCAGGCGGGCAGAAGGAAACGAGGCTCAACGTCTGCGAAATTCTCCAACATCGAGCGAGGCACGTCCCCTCGCCCCGTTTACGGGGAGAGGGTCAGGGTGAGGGGCGAACCTCACCTCCGCCAACCTACCCCAGCGCATAATCCGCAATGCTGATCCCCAGCGCCTTCTCGCAGATCGGGTAGACCGACGGATCCTTGACGCTCGAAGACAGCGGGATGATCGTCTTCGGCACATGCAGCAGGAAGACGGGCATGCCGACTTCCAGCTGACCGACACTCATCGGTTCGCCCTCGGGCGACAGGGTGGCGATGATATCGGGGAATGTCGCCAAGCGCGTCCCGCCTGCGCCATCCACCGCCATGTATTCGTTCATCACATGCAGGGTGACGGCGCTGTCACCATTGCCGAGCGTGATCGTGCCGACATCGAAGGCCTCCTTCGTGTAGACGACGGACTTGTCCGTGACGTGGCCCTCG
>JBQGDG010000113.1:0-17546 GCA_052038935.1 Neorhizobium sp.
GAAGATCGACAGCCAGTTGTTGGGCGGCGTTCCGTCGGGCCTGGCATCGGCCCAGACATACCAGTCGGCCTTCGGATTGAAGCGGCTCGACCGGCTTTCGATGAACCAGGGATGCTGGTCGGAAGAATGCGACATGACGAGGTCGATCATCACCTTGATGCCGAGGCGATGAGCCTCCGCGATCAGGCCGTCGAAATCCGACAGGGTGCCGAACATCGGATCGACATCGGTGTAGTTAGAGACGTCGTAGCCGAAATCCTTCATCGGCGACGGGAAGAAGGGGGAAATCCAGACAGCATCGGCACCGAGCGCCGCGATATGCGGCAGGCGGGCGGTGATGCCCTTCAGGTCGCCGATCCCGTCACCGTTCGAATCCTGAAACGAACGCGGGTAGATCTGATAGATGACGGCGCCGCGCCACCAGTCCTTGTCGGGCTCCACGGAGCCAGCAGTCGAAATGCTCATTCAATACCTGTCTGATGATGATTCAAGATGTGCTCAGCCGCCCTTGACCGAACCTGCAAGCAGGCCACGGACAAGGTAACGCTGCAATGCAAAAAAGACGATAATCGGGACAATGATGGTAATGAAGGCCGAGGCGGTGAGAATTTCCCACTTGCCGCCCTGGGAGCCGAGAAGCGCGTTGAGAGCGCCCGTCAGCACGAGCTGATCCTTGCCGGTGCCGAGGAAGACCATGGCGACGAGAAGGTCGTTCCAGGTCCAGAGGAACTGGAAGATCGAAAAGGATGCGAGTGCCGGAAAGGACAGCGGCAGCACGATCTTGATGAAGATCTCGAAATCGCTCGCCCCGTCGACGCGGGCGGATTCGATCACCTCCTTGGGCAGGCCGGCGATATAGTTGCGCAGGAGATAGATCGCAAGCGGCATGCCGAAGGCGGCATGGGCAAGCCAGATGCCGGCATAACTGCGCGACGGCACTCCGAAAAAGGCGCCGATCTCGTTATACATCTTCAAAAGCGGGATCAGCGACATCTGCAGCGGCACGACGATCAGGCCGACGACGATGGCGATGATCAGTGTCCGGCCCGGAAAATGCATCCAAGACAGCGCATAGGCGGCAAAGGCGGCGATCAGGATCGGTATGATCGTGGCGGGGATGGCGACCGTCAGGGAGTTGATGAAGGACTGACCGATGCCCTGCGAGGTCAGGACCGTATTGTAGTTGTTCAGCGTGAAGGAGGGCGGCTGTGCGATGGAGAGATAGACGCGCTTGCCACGCTTGTCGTCGAAGGGCGCGTTTTTGGTATAGGCATAGCTGCCGTCGCCGTTGACGACGAGCTTTTCGCCGTCACCGAGATCGGCTTCCTGACCGGCCTCGAATTCCGTCGGCGCGGCGACGCGGGTGCCGAAGGCCCGGACGTCTCCTTTGGCATCGCCCTCCGCTCCGTCGAAGACCGAGCCCGATATCACGTAGTTCGGCCCCTCCTGCCGCGCGGTGGAAGGATCGCCAAGCCGCGCCGCACTCGTTTCGGCAGCGCCGCTAAAAGCCGTCCACCAGCCGGAGGAGGCGATCTGGCCCGGATCGCGGAAGGACGTGACGAGGATTCCGAGCGTCGGGATCAGCCACAGGATGCAGATCGCGAGAACGGAGATGTGGACGATAAGGCGCGGGAGCCCGATCCGGCGGAGGCTGGCAGCGGCATTCATGTCAGTGCCCTCCCCGGTCTTCGTTCGCCTGACGGATGTTCCAGATCATGATCGGCGTCACCGCCGCCATGATGACGAGAGCGATGACGGCGCTGCGGCCGCTGTCGCCGCCGCCGCGGAACATCCAGTCGAACATCAGATTGGCGAGCACCATCGTGTTCCACTGGCCGTTTGTCATGGTCAGTACGATGTCGAAGACCTTGAGCACGAGGATGGTGATGGTCGTCCACACCACGGCGATCGTGCCCCAGATCTGCGGCACCATGATCTTCCAGAAAATCTGCCAGCCGTTGGCGCCGTCGATGACCGCCGCCTCGATAGTCTCTTCCGGTATGCCCCGCAGGGCGGCCGAAAGAATGACCATGGCGAACCCGGTCTGGATCCAGATGAGGATCACCATGAGGAACAGGTTGTTCCAGAAGGGCAGCGCGATCCACACCTGCGGATCTCCGCCGAAAAACTGCACGATGGCGTTCAGCAGCCCGATCTGCGCTTCTTCGCCACCGCGGAATTCATAGATGAACTTCCAGATGACCGATGCACCGACGAAGGAGATGGCCATCGGCATGAAGACGAGGCTCTTTGCGATATTGCCCCACCAGATACGGTCGGTCAGCACCGCGATGACGAGGCCGAAGAAGGTGCAGGCGGCCGGCACGACGGCGAGCCAGAGGATGTTGTTGAATATGGACTGGCGGAACTGCGCATCTGTGGCGGCCCAGCGATAATTGGCAAGGCCGACGAAACTGCCGCCGGACCGATCGTAGAAGGACAGGATGAAGGTCGCGATCACCGGATAGACGAGATAGACGAGCAGAAGCAGAAGCGCCGGGCCGAGAAACAGCCAGGGCCGGATCGCGGCATGGGTCTTGAGGTTTGCCGAGGCCCGGCGGACATCCCCGGCACGTACGGGAAAGACGATCTGCAAGAGCTTGTCGGACAGCCAGTAATAGAGGGCACAGGCGAAGACGCCGGCTATCACCGCTCCGAAGGCCGCTACGATCTGCGATGCCATGCTTTCTCCCCTTGCTGCCGTTTCGGTGCCGACATTCGTGTTTCTTGCCACTCACCCTGACCATCTCCCCGCAGGCGGAGAGACGGGACGTGCCCCGCTCGAAGTCGGAGAGGGACGGCGACATTGCTGCCCGGTCCCTTCGCCCCGTCTACGGGGGAGAAGGTGCCGGCAGGCGGATGAGATGCAAGCCCCACTGGCCGAGACTTACTTCAACCCGTCCCATGCGTTCTGGATATCGGTTGCCGCCGTCTGGGCGTCCTTGCCGCCGACATAGTCGATCATCCCGGTCCAGAAGGCGCCGGCGCCGATCTTGCCCGGCATAAGGTCGGAAGCATCGAAGCGGAAGGTCGTCGCATTGGTCAGCAATTCGCCCTGCTTCTTCAGCACGTCATTGGCATAGGCATCGAGATTGACGCCCTTGTAGGGGGTAAGGAAAGACGCCTGGGCCATCCATACTTCATGGGCAATCGGCGTCTTGAGGAATTCGATGAAGGCCTTGGCGGCCGGAGAATCCTTGGTGATGGCGAACATCGTTCCGGCGCCGAGGACCGGAGTGCCTAGGTCCGGCTTGGAGGCGTAAGTCGGCAGGTAGAAGAAATCCGCATCGACACCGAGCTCCTTGTCCGGCGGGAAGAAGGACGGAACGAAGGAAGCCTGGTGATGCAGGTAGCATTTCGGCGGAATGTCGAAGAGCCCCTTCGGGCTGTCGCGGAAGTCGGTGGAGGCGACTGCGGGCACGCCGCCCGAGACGTACTTGTCGTTCTTGGCGAACTTGCCGAACTCCTCGATTGCGCCGACGACGGCCGGATCGTTGAACTTCACCTCGTTCGAGACCCATTTGTCGTAGGTCTCGGGTGTCTGGGTGCGCAGCATCATGTCCTCGACCCAGTCGGTCGCCGGCCAACCGGTCGCCCCGCCGGAGGCAAGCCCGATGCACCAGGGCACGCCGCCATCCTCGACGATCTGGTCGGAGAGCTCGACGAGCTCCTCCATCGTCTTCGGAACCTCGTAACCGGCTTCCTCGAAGTTTTCGGGGACATACCAGACCATGGACTTCAGATCGGCCTTGAAGGGGAAGCCGAAATAGCCGTCAGCGCCATCCTTGCCCTTGTAGGTACCGTAGCGGATCCAGTCCTGGCCGGAGCCATAGTTCGTCTTGACCCAGTCTTCCGTTTCCTTGCCGAGCGGGGTGAGGAAACCCTTGGTGGCGAGATCGGCGAGCAGGCCCGGCTGCGGCATGATGGCGATATTCGGCGGCGAGCCGGCCTGGGTATCGATGACGATCTGCTGCTCGTAGTTTTCCGAGGACGAATACCTGCCGTTGGCACCGGTGGCGGCGTTGAAATAGGCAAGCACGCTGTTGAAGAGCACCTCGTCCTCGCCGCGCCAGGGGCCGAAAAGCGTCAGGCTCTGGCCCTTCAGGTCACCATGGGCTGCCTTGAAGTCCTCGTAGCTCTTCCAGTTGAACTTCGAATCTTCGCCGGGAGGAAACTTCAGTTCCTGCGCGCTCGCGCCACCTGCGATCAGGGCAACCAATGCGGTGCCGATCCAAACCGAAGTTCTCATCAAACCCTCCTCCCGTCAGCGTTCGTTTGTTCGAGCGGGCGGCCGCGGGGTGTTTCCACGCGGCAACCATGGGAGTGATTTAACGCACCTGCGGAGGAATCAAGAGGCGGCGGTGCAACCAACGCGTTGCAAACGCCACAATTGTTCCAGGATCAGAACTTCGGCGCGGGCAGGCCTTCGGCGCGGTGGGCGGCAATTACGGTGTTGGCCATCAGCATGGCGATCGTCATCGGACCGACACCGCCCGGTACGGGAGTGATCGATCCGGCAACATCGGAGGCCTCGGCGAAAGCGACGTCGCCGACGAGCTTGGTCTTGCCCTCGCCCTTTTCCGGCGCTGCGACACGGTTGATGCCGACATCGATGACGGTCGCGCCCGGCTTCACCCAGTCGCGCCTGACCATTTCCGCCCGGCCGACGGCTGCAACGAGGATATCGGCTTTGCTGCAGACGGAAGCGAGATCCTTCGTCCTCGAATGGGCCATGGTGACGGTTGCGTTGGCGGCGAGCAAGAGCAGGCCCATCGGCTTGCCGAAAAGGTTGGAACGGCCGATGACGACCGCGTTCAAGCCCGACAGATCCTCACCGTGCACACGTTTGACGAGCAGCATGGCGCCAGCCGGGGTGCAGGAGATCAGGCCGGTGGAAAGATCGCCGGTAGCGATCTTGCCGGCATTGGCGATGTTCAGCCCATCGACGTCCTTTTCCGGCAGGATCGACTGGATGATCGGATCGGAATCGAGATGTCTTGGCAAGGGCAGCTGGACAAGGATGCCGTGGATCGCGGCGTCGGCATTGAGCGTATCGACCAGCGCCTGCAGCTCTTCCTGGGTCGTCTCCTCCGGCAGCGTATGCTGGACCGAATTGAAGCCGCACTGCTTGGCCATCCTGCTCTTGGAATTGACATAGGCGTGGCTTGCCGGATCGTCGCCGACGATCACTACCGCCAGGCCGGGCTTGGTGCCGGTCCCGCTTTCCAGCGATCCGGACGCTTCCGTTACGGCGGAAATGACGGAGGCGGCAGCCTCCTTACCATCGATGACAAATGCCACGGCCAACTCCTCGCTGACGTATCGAGCCGAAATCGCATCCGGTTTCCGGGTCGATACGCAAATCCAAAATGCCGCGGCGTCCTGCGTGCCAGATGGCGCGCGACGCCGCGAACAGCGCCATCCTATGGGATCGGCTGGATGCCGATAGCCCGCCAACGCCCTATGCTGTCCAGATCAGGCAAATGCAAGAGGTTTGTCCGAGGCGTTTTGTCCCGACCGGTCAGCTTGCAGCCTTCAGCTGGCGGGCGGCATGGTACTGGACGAGTTCGCGCAATTCCGCCAGTTCCCGCTGCAGGGCGAGCAACTCCTCCTCGTCGGGATGCGGCTCGTAACCCGCTTCGGACCAATCCCGCGGAGACCGATCCTGCATCGGGTCGTCAGCGCGGCGCGAGCGCGACTGATCAACGGCCGCGGCAAGCAGCGAAGGCAGAGAGGCTTCCGCGACCGGGTGCCTGTTTTCCTGAAGCAGAGCCCTTATCCGATCGCCGAAGGTCGTGTCGTTGGCGGCAAGGCGCTCCTCGAAGCCATGCTCATCCGCGACCGGATCGGTCGCGAAAGAATCAGATCCGGCCGGAACCTCTTCCGATACCGCCGGAATGACGTCGGCATCATCGATGTCGAGCCGTACCGGCGCTTCATATGCCTCATCCGCCAGCCGCAGCTGGGTGCGATAGCGGCGCATGGCCAGGACCACGCCTGCGGCGAGACCAAGGAGGGCGCCCCCGGCCATCAGTGTCGAACGGTTCGGGAGGTCGCGGGCTGCCGCTGCGCCGGAGGCTTCGCTCGACGCCTCGGACGTCACCCGGATCGTCGGCATGGCGGACGGTGGACGAGAGGCGGCGTTCGCCTCGGCCTTGTCGAGGTTCATGCGCGCCTCGTCGGCCGCTCCCTGAAGCGCCAGCAACTGCGTGTAATCTTCGGCCAGCTGCCTGTCCTGCAACACGTTCTTCTTGCGGGCCTCGAGTTCGGCCAGCGTTTTCGCGGCCGCGGTCGTCTGGTTCTGCAGTGATGTCGCCAGTTGGCGCAAGGCGGTGCCGATATCGCGACCCGCATCGTCGAGCGCGGCTTGGGCTGCGGCGCGCCTTGGATGACGGGGCCCGAGATTCGCGGACAGTTGCTCGAGGTCCAGCTGGGCCTGGACATACCGTTGCCGCTGATATTCGAGGCCGGTAAATTCGAGGCTGTCGGGCAACGGCTTGGAAAGGACATCGGCAAATTTCATGGCAGCGGCGGCCTGCTGTTTCGCCGTCATGTCGGCGAGGTGGCGTTCGGCGTCCTGAAGTTCGGCCGCTACCGCATTTCGCTCGTCGTGGAACTGCTGCAGCTTCTCCAATGTCGCGCCGCCGAGCCTGGCGACGAAACCGGAGAGCGCGGCCTCAGCCCTGTCCGCGGCATTGCGCATCGCTTCGACCTGCGGGTTCGGCGGCGATGCCGAACCGTTCGTCATCGCCCGCTCGAATTCCTCCGCAAGCCGGTTGGCGATCGCCGCCGCTTCTTCCGGGCTCGCCGCGGTGGCGCGGATCGCGATGGTCTGGCCGGCGGCGTCGTAAGTGATCGCGACGGCATCGGAAAGGCGCTGGCGCAAGGCTTCCTCGGCCTGCGACACGGTCGTCACGTCGCCGGAAAGGACTTCCGAAACAATACGCACCACGGTCGGGCGATTGGCGGAGAACTCCTCGCCCTCGGCCAGATTGAGCGCCCTGATCAGGTTGTCGATCACAGGCCTGGAGCGGAGTTTGACGATCGCGGCACGCACGGCGTTCGGGCTGGCGTCGTGAACCGCGATATGGGCTTCGGCACGGAAAGGGTTATCGGCAAACTGCAAGGCTGCGAGAGGCGCCAGCGCCCCGAGACCGGCGCATATCCCGACGATCAGGAACGCCGAACGCAAGCGACGGAAAAGCGACGGCCCGCCGTCATGCGTCTCCCCGCCCGCCGAGTCGGCATCTGTCAGCCCAAACATCGTTCACCCACCTCGGCGCGCGGCAGGTTCGGCACCGCGCTGATTAACGCAGGCTAAATATTTCTGGCAAACAAATGGTTAACGGGACCGGATCCGATGGGTCGAGGTCAGGCCCGCGCGCCTGCGAAACCGCGCAGGTCACCGCCGACGAAGATGGTGAGATTGGCGGCAGGATAGCGAGCCTTCCCGCCAGCCGGACCGTATCGATCGCCGACGATCAGGATATCGCATTCGCCACCGGCGGAGGCCGAAACGACATCATGCCACGGGGCGTGCCGCTGCAGGCGGGCCCTCAGCGTCTCCATGCTTTCGGCGGTATCGCCGGCGACGGCTATGCGGAGGCGATCCTGCGCATAGGTCAAAAGCGCCGGAACGAAGGTGGAGGCTGAATATCGCGTCGGCGCCCTGCGCCCCGGGAGCAGCCGGAAAATCATGCCGGCGGCAATGCTGCCGGATGGCAGGAGAAGATGGCGGGCGACGCGGCGGCGCGTGAGCGGATCGAAGAGGCAGCGAGCCATCAGCCGGACACCCAGGAACGAGATGGCGCTGCGGCCGGAGGGCGATCTCGCCAGATCCTCCGCCAGCTCGAGCGCAGAATTCCAGTCCATGTCGCGGAAAGGCAGTATATCCGCCTTCGCACCGCTCAAGGCGATCCGATGTTCTCCGACAACAGTCATCGTGGCTCCCCGCACCAGACAAGATCCTTGATCCCCGTCTAGCAAACCCGCGCAGAAAGCCCGTTTAAGAGAAATGCTAAAATTGCTCCCATCCGTGCATAAATGGGAAACCGGGCCCGGAGGCCCGGTCGAGGCCGGTATCGTCAGTGTCCGCTGGTCTTCGGCGCCTCGACAGGCGCGCCCTCGACGATCTTCTGTACCGGCGGGCTGGACTTGCTGCCCCGGGACGCATTGTTGCGGATGTCGTCCTTCGACATGTAGTCGAGCTGCTCGACGAGAACCTCCGCGACGACGCCATCGCCCATTCTGGCGTTCATGCCGTCCCTGACGGTCGAGCGGAATTTTTCGAGATCGAAGCCCCCGGGGTTGGACAGATCGACCATGCGGTTGCCGACCAGCTGCGTGTAGAGCTGATCGGTCATCAACTCGGTGACCGGAAGCTTGACGTCCTTGATCTTTTCCTTGTCCATCATGAAGGAAATGCGGCCGATGAAGTAGCCGGTGATGGAGCCGTTCGCCATCATCGGCACGGTGATCACTTCACCCCGGACGAATTCCTGCAGTTCCTTTTTCTTGGCCTCCTCATCCACGGGAGCCGGAGCCGCCGACATCTGGACGGAAAAATAGACGGCGCCAAGCGTGACGATGCAGACCCACAGGCCGGTGAGAAGGAGCTTGACCATCAGGCCTCACTGTAAATGAACTGTTCCTGGGTATAGGTGCCGTCGCCGTCGGCATCGCGCGCGGCATTCTTCAGGAGGTCGGCCACGGCGCGAACCGCATGCAGATGCGCTTCGACGCGCCGGGCGTTCAGCGCGAGCTTACCCTTCAGATTATGCATCTGGTCGATGTGATTGACGGCAAGCTGCTGCGGATCGGTGCCGCGGAAGAGCATGGTGAGCTCGTAGAGACAACGGCTCTTGTGGGCATTGGAAACCTTGAGATCGAATTCGGGGTCGGCGCCGATGCGCTGATTCTCGTTGTCGATGATCATTTCCAGCCGGCCGAGGACCGTCTTGATCCGGTAATCGTGCGATACGATTTCCATTGGCTCTGTCTCAGTGTGATTCATGGTCACGCCTCATTCTTTTTTTCAGTTGCCGAAATGCCGAGCACCTGCCGCTCGAAATCCGTCACCATGCTCATCGCCCGGCTACGGTCGTTCTCGTCGGTCGATGCGTTGATCATTCCGTGCTGCTGTTTGCGCTCGAGCGCCTGGGAATACATCTGCTCGGCAATGCCTATGCCACCGGACTTCGACATCTCCTCCGAGATCTTTTCCGCCATCATGCTCTTCCAGAACTCGCCGGCGGAGCCCTTGCCGTAGGTCTGCTCGCTATCGTTCGGGAGCATGGAATTGACGAAGTTCTGCAGGATCGAGGCCTCGAACTTGCGATATTCGTCCGGCATCTCGGCCCGGTTCGACTTCACGCGGTCGACATGGTCCAGTCCCGCCTTGGTGCCGGGGGTGTCGATAACGTCCAATGCAGCGCCGAAACCCTTGCCCGCATCGGCAAGGCTGCTGGCGGCAAATGCCGCCCGGCTGGCCTGCAGCTTCGCCTGCGCCGCCTGGACCCCGGTCGGGTCGGCGGCACGGACGACGTCCAGTACCAGGTCGCTTGGTGGAGAGATGGCCACGCTCTGTCCCTTCATACCGCTGCGTATGCGTCCGCTGGAGCGGCCATCACGCTGCAAGAGTTTGAAATTGCACGACCCGGCCGGAAATCCGGAAACAAGCCATGCGGTGACAGGACTATGACGAGTGAAGCTTGCTGGAGGCTGGCGCGGCGAGCGTCATTTCGATCAGCTCGTAAATCGCGTTGTCCGCCGCCTCTCGGTCTTCGTGCTCGCGGGCTTCCTTCATATTGTCCTCCAGACGATCGCCCTTGGTGCGTTCCTTGAGGACTTTCGTTTCCTGAAGCTGCTGGACATTGGCCAGCTGGCGTTCCTTGTTGGTCAGGCGGCCGAATCGCTCCGCGTAGTGATGGGCGAACTGGCGATGCAGCGGATCGACCGAGCCGATCGCCTCGATGACGTCCTCCATCGACTGATTGACCTCCGCCCGGTAGCGCACGGTCGCGGCCAGCTCGAAATCCGCCATCTTCTCCAGATGCCGCTGCACGGCGACCAGGCGCTTCAGTTTCTGCGATCGTGTGAGCGGGCCCGAAGCCATGACGATACCTAGAAGCTGGTGAAGACGGGAGCGAAGCCGTCGGCGAACTGACGGACGAGCGCGGCGATCGAAAGGTAGAGCAGGAATATCCCGCCCATCAGAAGGAACGGCGTGGATATGAAATAGACCGGGATCTGCGGCGACAGCTTGTTGACCAGGCCGACGGCGATGTTGAACATCAGTCCGTAGATCAGGAAGGGGCTTGCCAGCCGCAGCATGATCATCGTCGATGCGCGCAGGGTGTCGGTCAGGGTGATCAGCATCCGCTGCGGATCGATGATGGCGCCGACCGGCGTGGCCTCGTAGGATTCGACCAGCGCCCTGAAGACGATGTGATGAAAATCCATCATGAACAGCAGCAGGAGACCGCTGAACATCAGCAGACTGGTCAGCTGGGTTTCCTGCGAATCCTCCAGGATATCGTGGCCGCCCGGCGCGGAAAAACCGATCGCCGTCGTCAGCACCGCACCGGCGAACTGGAGGCCGAGCGTATAGAGCCTGGCGATCATTCCGTACATCACGCCGATCAGCGTCTCCGTCACGATGAGCCCGATATAGGTCGAGCCCGGAGCCGATGCACGCGGATAGATGGCGTCCCACAGGACCGGCAGGACCGCCATAGACACGGCGATGGCGACGAAAAGCCTGATCTGGGCCGGCACGCGGGCGCTGCCGAAACCCGGCAGGGTCATCACGCACCCGCCCATGCGGCAAAACGCCAGGAATAGTGCGAGAATTGTCCCTTGCGGGTCGAGAAGCATGGACGGCGTCCTATCGCGTCATGAAATCGCGCCGAGTATCTTGATCTCCAGACCCTTGGCCAGTTCCACGTGAGAAAGCACCGGCAGCGTCGCGAAGAGGCGCTCGATGATCATGCGCACATAGGAGCGGGTTTCCGGCGACGTGACAAGCACGAATGGCAGGCCGCGGTCCATGAATTCACGGATAACTTTCGTCGCCTGCTCGCTGAACTCCTCGAGCGTCCGCGGATCGATGTCGAATTCGACGACCTCGCCCTTGGCGTCGCGCTTGAGCGCCTGGTGGAACAGCATGTCCCACTTGTTGCCGAGGCGCAGCACGCGCAGGACGCCGTTGTCGGCGAGATCGCCGCACAATTGCTGCGACATGCGCACCCGCACATGCTCGACGATCTGTTCGGTCTTGCGGACATGCGGCGCGAGTTCGGCCACCGCTTCCAGGATCAGATGCAGGTTGCGGATCGAGACGCGCTCCGCGAGGAGCAGTTTCAGCACGGCCTGCAGCCCCGAATAGGACATGTGCGAGGAGCAGATCTCGTCGGCGAGCTTCTTGTATTCCGGGTCCAGCCTGTCGATCAGGATCTTGACGTCCTTGTAGGACAGGAGCTGCGGCAGGTTGTTGCGGATGACCTCGGACAGATGGGTGAGCACGACGGAGACGTTGTCGATCGGGTGGAACCCTTCGCGCTTCAGGTCTTCGGCGAAGGTCTCGAGAATGGAGACCGCCGGCATGCCGAAGGCGGGTTCGCGGATCTCGTCGCCCGGGATGCTCGGCTTGCGGCCGGTTCCGGTAACGACGAGAACGTCGCCGACGCGCAATGCATTGGAGGCGATCGTCGTGCCGTGGATACGGATCTGGTAGGACTTCTCCTGGATGGCGATATCGTCGGCGACCTTGATTTCGGGAACCACGAAACCGTATTGCGTCGCGAACTTCTTGCGCATCTTGCCGACGCGGAAGGCCAGTTCCTGGTGGGCGCCGAGCAACCTCGTCGAGACCTGCTTGCCGAGCGCGAGCTCGATCTCGGCGGTCTTGAGCACCGACTTGACGGAGTCCTTTTCGGCCTCTTTCGTCTGGACGACCTTCTTTTCCTCGTCCTCCCGGCGCGCCTTGTTCTCCGCCTCGATACGACGCGGCACGAGCCAGGCGCCGAAGCCGAGCAGTCCGCCGAGCGTCACGAAGGGCAGCAGCGGCAGGCCGGGTACGAGGGCGAGAACGCCCATCAGGCCGGCTGCCATCGACAATGCGCGCGGATAACCGGCGAGCTGATCGACGACCGCCTTGTCGGCCGAGCCGGACGTACCGCTGCGGGTGACGAGAAGACCGGCGGCCAGCGAAACGATGAGGGCCGGAATCTGCGACACGATACCGTCGCCGACGGACAGCTTGACGAAGACGTCCGCGGCCTCGCCGATCGGCATGTCGTGGCGGAAATAGCCGATGATGATACCGCCGAAGATGTTGATGGCGGTGATGATGAGGCCGGCGATGGCATCGCCGCGCACGAATTTGGACGCACCGTCCATGGCCCCGAAGAACGAGCTTTCCTGCTCGAGTTCGGTACGCCGGCGCTGGGCTTCCTTCTCGTCGATGATGCCGGCCGAAAGGTCTGCGTCGATCGACATCTGCTTGCCGGGAATGGCATCGAGGGTGAAGCGGGCGCCGACTTCGGCGATACGCGTCGCACCCTTGGTGATGACGATGAAATTGACCGTCACCAGGATCATGAAGACGATCAGTCCGATGACGAAATCGCCGGACATGACCAGCGACGAGAAACCTGAAATGACGTGGCCGGCGGCGTCGTGTCCCTGGTGGCCATGCGAGAGGATCACGCGCGTCGTGGCGATGTTGAGCGCCAGGCGTATCATCGTCGCGATCAGCAGGACCGTCGGGAAGGAGGAGAAGTCGAGCGGCCGCTGGATCCAGAGTGCCACCATCAGGATCAGGACCGAAAAGGCGATCGAGAAGGCCAGGCCGAGATCGATCAGGAAGGCCGGGATGGGCAGGAACAGGATGCAGAGGATGACGACGATGCCTGCGGCAAAGCCGATATCGCGGCCGTTGGGGGCGACCTTGGGAATGGATAATGCAGGTGGTTGCGCCATGGCTTTTTCCGTCTCTTCATGAGAAGGCGGCAGATACGGGACCTGCCGGTTCGCCTACCCCATTAACGGTCGAAGCTTGCGCGAAGATAGCCGGGCGCCGACGCCCGGGACCGGGCTAGAAGCCCGACTGCACCCGGGAAAAGACCAGATTGGCAAAGAGATTGATCTGGGCGCCGATGAAGGGAGCCGTGATCCCGATCGTGACGAAGATGGCCACGATCTTCGGCACGAAGGTCAGGGTCATTTCCTGTACCTGGGTGAGCGCCTGGAGAAAGGCGATCGAAACACCGACGATCATGGCGACAAGGACCGCCGGCCCGGAGGCGACGAGAACGGTCCAGATGGCCGCCTGCATGATATCAAGGGCATCGGCTTCATTCATTGCGCCGGCTCCTTCACTTCCATTGCCGTCAGGCGTCAGTACCCTTGTCGGAACCCGAATCGCCGTCGCTATCGTTGCCGGGCGTCTCGGTATCGCCGTCCGCCGGGGTTTCCGTGGTCGGCGCGGTATTCGAGATGATGATTCCCGGCTGTACGAGGACCTTATCGCCGTTTTCGGTGATCGCAACAAGACCGTCGGAATAGACTTCCACCTCTTTGACCTTGCCGACGATCTTGTCGTCGGCGCTGGTGATGTACTTGCCGACGAGATCGGAAGCCTGAGAGAAGGAGTTTGCCTGGATGATGGCCTGAAGATTGCTGTTCATCTTCACCGACTGCTCGACCTGAGAGAAGGTCGCAAGCTGGGAGACCTGCTCGCTCGCGTCCATCGGATCGGTCGGATCCTGATACTTCATCTGCGCGATCAGCAGCTGCAGGAAGTTGTTGTAGTTGAGCGTCGCGGCCGAGGAATCGGTCGAAGCGGCAGCGCCGTTGCCCGATGCGTAGGGGTTCGTCGCAGTCGATACTCCATCTACCGCCATGGTGCGATCTCCTTGCGGATCTGCTCGACGGTTGCCGGAGCGATCTCGTGATTGTTGAGAATGCGGTCCTCGATCGCATAGAGCGAGCGGATCGCCTTGAGGGCATCGAAGGCGCGGCCCGAGGCCACCATTCCGTCGACCCGCTTCAGCTCGGCGAGCACCTCTTCATGGTGGAAGCAGGTCAGCAGCATGGCGACCGACTTGCGGAACAGGGCGGCCGACTGCTCCTTGCCTTCCGGGTTGATCAGCATCATCTGCGCGATGAAATAGAGCTGACGGAGAGGCGTCGTCGCCTCTTCCGGCTGGAGGACGTGATTTTCCAGCAGGAACGTGACGTCGTTCAGGAATTCCAGCGCGACCTTGCGGTCGACGCGCAGAACGGCGCCGTTGATGAAGATACGTTCGCCGGATTTCAGCGAGATGCGCAGCGTGCTTTTCATTTAAGTCCATCCCTGATGATGGTGGTCACGTCGATGATGCCCTGGAAATTCCTGGAGTCACGCTTCCTGACCTTCTCGCATTCCTTCAGAATCCAGATGGCGATGGAGATCAGGTCGGCCCGCAGTTCCGTGGCCAGTTCATTGTCCGGCTGCTTGAGATCCTCGATGAAACGGATCCACACGCGGCGGGTATAAAAAAGTGCCTCGACAGTCGCCCGAGAGTAGTTTTCCTCGTCGCGCGCGGCGATCAGGAGCTCGATCGAACGATCCAGGGCCTGCCGCTCACGTTCCTTGGCGTCGGCGACGCCATCCTCCATGATCTCGGCATATGAAAACTGGTACATTCATGTATCCTTCATTTTCATTGCTTCCTTTGGTCATCAAAGGAAGTTGACTAGGCTTAGGTTCTGTATCCGCGCGGTCACGGAGTAAGCGGTTTCGAGAAGCGTCTGCAGCGTGTTGACGCGCGTCGCCGCTTCGGCGGGGTCGACGTCCTGCATGCTTCCGAGGTGAATCGTCAGGATATCTTCCTGCGCCTGCAAGCTTTCCTCAGCCTTGGATACGCGTTCGGTGTAGATACCGATCGTCGTCCGCTGCTGGTCGATACCTGTCTTCGCCTTGCTGGCGTAAGAATCGCGGATCGCGTTGGTGGCGACATCACGGGCATCCTTGTCCATGCCCGTGTTCATGAATTCCATCGCGACGACCGCGGAGAGCGCGAAATAGCGCATCCCCTCGCTGTTGGCATTCGTAGAGCTTTCGACCACTTCCGTCTGGGTGATCCGGCTCTTCATGTTCTCGCTGGAGGCAGACGAAACGAAAGCCGTCCAGAAATCCTTGCCGTCGGCCTCCGGATCCGCGTGGGGCGGACTGGATACGGGATCTCCCATGAACTTGCCCTCGATCATCTCGAGGAAGTCCTCCATGTCGGTCGCCGTCATCTGCTCCTTGCTGGTCAGTCCCCGGCCAGTCAGGAAGGTATCGAGTTCGACGTCGAACGCCTCCTTGGCCTTGGAACCGGGAGCCAGAAAATCATCCAGAGGTTTTACATCGCTATTGATACCCGCAAAGATGTATTCCCCGTTAACGGCCGTGTTGGCAAAGCCGGTAAAGGCCGAAAGTGCGGAGCTCATGGTCGTGCGCGCGGTCTCGAGGCTCTTTTCGTCGGTCGCGCTGCCGAGTGTCAGGATGGCGTTCTGCATCTCCAGGCCGAGGTCGCTCATCTTGGAAAGCGCCAGTTCGGCACTTTCCAGGCGCTGGGTAGCCAGGGCCGCCGTGTTGTACAGCGACTGGATGCGGGAAATTTCGCGGGTGAGATCGATCGTCCGCGACGTATTGGCGCCGAGCGTGGCACCGATATCCGCATAACGGCCGCTTATGGCTTCCGTATTGGCGTCCACCAGTTCGCGTTGCGCGCTCGCGATCGAATTGCGCATGGTGGTCTGCACTGCAAGTGAGGAAATGAATGACGTTTTCATAATCAGCTCGCAATATCCAGAAGGGCCTGCATCATCTCGTCGACCGTCGCCATCAGCTTGGCTCCGGCCTTGTAGGACTGTTCGATATCGAGCAGCAGCGACAGTTCCTCGTCGAGGCTGACGCCGGTGCTGCTGGAATAGGCCTCGAATGCCCGCGTCAGCATGGCGTATTTGTTCTCGTCGGCTGTGGTTGCCGAACTGCGCAGCTGCTCGAGCCAGCCGATGGAGTCCGATGCGTAGGACATCAGGTTCGGCGAATCCGAGATCTGCGTCAGGACATCGAAGTCCATGGGCGCGTCGAGCGCCTGATTGTACCTGTCCAGAAGATCGGAATAGCTGGTGCCGCCGGGCTTGCCATCGACCAGATTGACCACGTAGTCGGCACCGTTGATGCCGCCGTCGCGCACCACGTCCGCCGATCCCTGGGGCGGCTGGACCGCCGGGTTCAGCCGCAGCCGCGACGCGAGACCGGTGATCATCGAACCGCTGGCCGGCACCGCGACCTGCGGGTTGCCGAGAATATCGGTGAGCACATCGCCACCGGCGTCGAGCACCGGCGGTGCGCCGGTATAGGTGAAGAGGCCGGCGACGGCCCCGAGCGCGGGTGCCGTGTCCGGATCGGGATCGGTTTCCGCAAAGGCGGTGATCAGCCCCCGCGCAATCTCGTCGAGCTGGCTCTGGAAGAGCGGCGCCACGTCGTCGCGCAACTGCAGCTGCGCCGCGAGCGATCCCTTGGCGCTGGTATCGCCGCCGGTGCCTGCCTTGAGCTGGATGCCGTCAATATAGACGGGGTTGCCCGTCGTGACCGCGTCATAGCTCGACGTGGGCGCGAAGGTGACCTTGCGCGGTACGCTCTCGAACAGCATGATGCCGTCGGAGGTGTAGAGCACCATGTCGTTGTTTTCGCGCGTATAGGACGAGACGCCGACGATCTCCGAAATCTGCTTCAGAAGCGTGTCGCGTTCATCCAGGGCGTCGTTCGGATCGCCGCCCGTCGCGGTCTGGGTCTTGACGCGGTTGTTGGCTTCCTCGAACTTCGTCAGCAGGCTGTTGAGATCTGCGACACCCTGCTTGATACCGTCGTCGGCGCGTTTGCGGATCGCCTGCAATTCGCTGGAAGCCGAATTCAGCCCGGTGACGAGGTCCTGGGCACTGGACACCATGGCCAGGCCCATCGCGTTGTTGTTGGCCTTGCCGGCGAAGGTATCGAGATTGTCGCGAAAGGCTTTGAGATAGGCGGACGGCGACGTCTCGTAGTCGTTGCCGCCCATCAGGCTCTTGACTTCCTCGAGGCCGCTGAGGAGCGTCCGCTGGCCGCTGGAGAGCGACGTGCTCTCGATCGTCTGCCGCAGGAGCGGCAGATTCTGCGAGCGCACGATATCGCCGATCACGGCGCCGCTGCCACCGGTGACGATAGCCGCAGAGCGACGGACGTAATCCGGGTTCTGGGCATTCGCAATGTTCTTCGCGGTGACCGACGACTGGGTGCCGGTGTTCGTGAAGATCGACTGCGCCGTGGACAATGCGGACGTAAGCGACATCTTGTCTTAACCTTTCGAGACCAATTCTCGCAGTTAGCGCTTCAGGTTGATGAGAACGTCCATCAAGTCCGAACCGGTCTGGAATACTTTCGAGTTTGCGGTGTAGATGCGCTGCGCCTCGATCATCTCGGTAAGTTCGGTCGCGATGTCGACGTTGGAATTTTCGAGCGCACCGGCCTTGAT
>JBQGDG010000114.1:0-16976 GCA_052038935.1 Neorhizobium sp.
ACGTCGAGCCCGGTCGCCGTCGATGCCTCAAGGCAGGATTACGAGCGCATAGGCGCCGTGCCCGCGATCGCTTCCCTGCCTCCTGCATCCCGCACGAGCGAGGAAAAGGTCGCGGTCGCCGACCACAGGAACGACGGGGAGAAGAAGGGTCCCGACATCGATCCGATGCAGACCGCAGCCATCGGCCCGGATGATCAGGCCTTGGCAGGAAAAATGGATCCCGCCCATGCCGATTGGTGTTTCGACCGGTACCGCTCCTATCGGATCGAGGATGACAGCTACCAGCCCTATGGGGGCGGACCGCGCCGCCAATGCCAGTCTCCATGGACGCCCATGGCGGAAGACATCGACGCCATCACGCCGAACGACGCGGCGGCCTACGATGGGATGGCGGCCGGGCAGGAACCGGCCGGGCGCAACGGCCCAGCGACATCGACCGTGTCCTATGACGGCTATTCCGCCGATGCCCCGCCGGTCGGCGCCCATGAGGAGTGGTGCCATGCACGCTATCGGTCGTACCGTGTCGAGGATAACAGCTATCAGCCCTTCGACGGTGGCTCGCGACGGGTGTGTTCTTCTCCTTACGGCTGAAACACAGTTCTAAAGCTCAGCTCGCTTCCCGGAGCGCCATCCGGTTTTCTTCCACCTTCAGGGTCTGGACGCGCTTCGCGAGCCAATCGACCACCACGCGTACCTTGTTGCTGAGATGGCGTGTCTGCGGATAGACGATGTAGAGCGGGAAGGACTCGCAGGTCCATTCCGTCAGGATCGGCACCAGCTTGCCCTCCTGCACCGGCTTCTGCGCCATGAACCGCGGAACCTGTGCGATGCCGAGGCCCGCAATCGCAGCATCGAGATAGGACCGTGCGTCGTTGACCGACAGAACGTAGGTGGGCTCGATCTCGATTTCCTCGTCGTTCCTGCAGAAGGTCATCGACATGATCCGGCCTGACGGCGCCTGCAGGTAGCCGACGCAGAAGTGGTTCCCGTTCAGGTCGGTAGGGTGGTCCGGCATGCCGAATCTTTCGAGATATCGTGGCGCGGCATAGGCCTGCATGCCGATTTCGCCGACCTTCCGGGCGATCAGAGACTGGTCCGTCGGTGTGCCGCCGCGCAATGCGCAGTCGACGTTTTCGGCAATGTAGTCCACCAGCCGGTCACCGACGCCGATATCGAGCTTGATCTGCGGATACCTGTCATGGAAATCGCAGAGATGCGGGATGATGAGGAGATCGGCGAAGGCGCCCGCCATCTCGATCCTGACTCTGCCGCTCGGCTGCGTCTGGGATGTCGACATGCTGCCGTCGAGCTCGGCGATCTCGGCGAGAATCTGGATCGCCCGTTCGTAATAGAGCGCGCCGTCCGTCGTGACCATTACCCGGCGGGTCGTGCGATTGAGCAGGGTCGTGCTCAGATGCGCTTCGAGCGACTGGATCATGTTCGTAACGGTAGTCTTGGGAATGTTGAGCGTTGCGGCTGCCCGGGTGAAGTTGCCGGTTTCCACCACTCTGACGAAGACGCGCATTGCAGACAGCTGGTCCATAACTTCACCTCTATGCCGATTATTCCAAAAATCGGGAAAGTGTTATCGATGTAGGCATATTGCGCTTGAGAAGCCGAACAATAATATCTCATTGTGAATTTGCTGCAAGTGACGCGGCGGAGCGTGGACAACCGACATGACATCGCACTGGGAAACACTGGACATTGAAGGCGCGTGGGGTTTCTCCATTCCCGTGCGCGTTCGCAGTGCAATGGTGCAAGAAAAGAACCCCCCGATCGTCCTTTATCTCAAGGGAAGCTCCTTTGAGGGGCATGTGCGGAACGAGGATGCGGCGCTGGTTGCCGGCGCCTTGGAACAGGCCGGAGCCGTCGTTGTCGAAGCTGATTATGGATGCGTGTCCCAGAATGTCTTTCCCCGGGCCATGGAATGCGCCTTCCTGGCGCTGCATGGGGTGAGCCGGCAGATCAGGCATTTCGGCGGCAGCAAGTCGCTGCTCCTCGTTGCGGGAGACGAGGCCGGCGGCAATGTGGCTGCAGGCGTCGCGCTGAAGGCGAGGGACCAGATGCCGGGCCAGCTCGCCGGGCAGGTTCTCCTGTCGCCGATGGTCGATCCGATGATGACCTCCGAATCGGTGCGGCGGGCGGACGAGATTGGCATGCGCGAGCGCTGGTCGGACGGCTGGAGCCATTATCTCGGTGCTGCCTGTTCCATGCAGCACCCCTATGCGGCGCCGTGCCTCTGTTCGAGACTTTCGGGTCTGGCGCCGGCTCTGATCATGACATCGGACGACGATCCGCTGCGTGACGAGACACTCGGTTATGCCGACAAGCTCTCCGGGGCGGGCGTCGACGTAACGAAACGCGTTCTGCCCGCCGGCAGCGGCTGGACGGGATTGTATCACGGTATCGGCGGAGCCTGGCTTGCCAGCCTCTGTCTGGAGTTCTCCGCCTTTGTTCGCCATCTGGCGACATAGGCCGGCATTTTTCTGACAAACGATGACAGCTCGGCTTGCGGGCTGAAGGAGTTCACAATGACAGCGAAATCAACCCGCTGGGCCCTGTGGGGCGCCGGCCTGGCTACTTCTGTGCTCGTCGCTGGCGCGGCGATCTACGTCAATACGCCCCAGGGGGCGAACGCCGCTTCGCCTGCCGCAGCAGCAGCGCCGGCAGCTATACCGGTCACGGTTTCGACCATACAGCCGCGCCGGATCGGCACGTGGCAGGAGTTTTCCGGCCGCCTCGAGGCCGTGGATCGAGTGGAAGTTCGCCCGCGCGTGGCCGGTGCTGTCCAGTCCGTCCATTTTCGTGAGGGCGGACTCGTCAAGGCCGGCGATCTTCTCGTGACGATCGATCCCGAACCCTACAAGGCGGCCGTTGCCGAAGCCGAGGGGGCGGTCGCGTCGGCAGAGGCCAAGCTGCAATATGCCGAGACCGAACTGGAGCGGGGACGAAATCTCGTGGCCCGCAACACCATCTCGCAGAGCGATCTCGCACAGCGCCAGAGCACGCAGCTGGAGGCGCTTGCCAATCTGCAATCGGCCCAGGCAAGTCTCAAGGTCGCCCAGCTGAATCTCGGTTACACCGAGATCCGGGCTCCGATCGCGGGACGCGTCGGCAGGCTCGAGATCACCATCGGCAACCTGGTTGCCGAGGGCTCGTCCTCGGCTCCGCTGACGACGCTGGTCTCCTCCGATCCGATCTACGCAAGCTTCGACGCCGACGAGCAGTTGGTCACGCGTACGCTCGCCGCGCTGCCGCTTGCCGACGGCCAGCCGGCCATCGAGCAGGTGCCGGTCGAGATCGCGACGCTCGCGCCTGGCGCGGCGCCCGTAAAGGGTCACCTCCAGCTCATCGACAACCAGGTCAATGCCGGTACGGGCACGATCCGGGTGAGGGCGGTGTTCGGCAATCCGGGCGGCCGGCTCATACCGGGCCAGTTCGTCCGCGTGCGGATGGGCGAGCCCGAACCGATGGACAGGCTTGTCGTAAGCGAACGCGCCCTGGGCACGGATCAGGACAAGAAATTCGTCCTGGTGGTCGATGGCGCCAATACCGTCGCCTATCGTCCGGTCGAACTGGGTGCGGCTGTCGACGGCATGCGCATCGTCGAGAAGGGGCTGAGCCCCGGCGACCGCATCATCGTCAACGGGCTTCAGCGGGTTCGTCCCGGTGCCACGGTCGATCCGCAGGACGAAGCCAAGGTCGCCGTAAAGTAGGTTTCATCAGCGCCGCAGGAGCGGCAACAAACCCTGCCTCCCGATGCTCGCCCGCGGCCTAGGCTGCGGGCGCAAGGGCGGCGTTTGCCCAAGAGAGAGGGCCAGAGAGATGAACATATCCCGTTTCTTTATCGACCGACCGGTATTCGCCGCGGTCCTGTCCGTACTCATCGTCGTCGCCGGCCTGCTGGGGCTGCGTGCATTGCCGATTTCCGAATATCCCGAAGTCGTGCCGCCATCCGTGGTCGTGAAGGCGACCTATCCGGGTGCCAATCCGAAGGTCATCGCCGAGACCGTTGCCACTCCGCTGGAGGAGCAGATCAACGGGGTCGAGGACATGCTCTACATGTCGAGCCAGGCGACTTCCGACGGCGTGATGACGCTGACGGTCACCTTCAAGCTCGGCACCGATCCCGACAAGGCACAGCAGCTGGTGCAGAACCGTGTCTCCCAGGCGGAACCGAGGCTGCCGACGGAGGTGCGCGCGCTCGGCATCACGACGGTCAAGAGCTCGCCGGACTTCATCATGGTGGTCAATCTGGTTTCCGCCAACGACCGGTATGACCTGACCTATCTGCGCAACTACGCGACGCTGAACATCAAGGACCGTCTCGCCCGCATCGAGGGCGTCGGCCAGGTGCAGATCTTCGGCGCCGGCGATTATTCGATGCGTGTCTGGATCGACCCGCAGAAGGCGGCCGCGCTGTCGCTTGCCGCAAGCGACATCACCAATGCGGTCCGTTCGCAGAACGTCCAGGCCGCCGCGGGCATCATCGGCGCATCGCCGTCGGTTCCCGGCGTCGATCTGCAATTGAACGTCAATGCGCAAGGCCGGCTGACGACACCCGAGGAATTCGGTAACATCATCGTCAAGACAGGAGCCAACGGCGAAATCACCCGTCTGCGGGATGTCGCCCGCATCGAGCTCGGTGCTGCGGATTACAGCCTGCGCTCGCTCCTCGACGGCCAGCCTGCCGTCGCCATTCCGGTCCTGCAGGCTCCGGGTTCCAATGCCATCGAGATTGCTGACCAGGTTCGCGCCACGATGGACGAACTGCAGAAAGCCATGCCCGACGGCGTGAAATACGAGATCGTCTACGACACGACCGAATTCGTCCGCTCCTCGATCGAAAAGGTGGTCGACACGCTTCTCGAAGCCGTCGCACTGGTGGTTCTGGTCGTCATCATCTTCCTGCAGACCTGGCGCGCATCGATCATTCCGCTGATCGCGGTGCCCGTCTCGGTCATCGGCACCTTCGCCGTCATGTATGCCTTCGGCTTCTCGATCAATGCGCTGTCATTGTTCGGGCTCGTGCTGGCGATCGGCATCGTGGTGGACGACGCGATCGTCGTCGTCGAGAATGTCGAGCGAAATATCGAGAACGGACTTTCGCCGCGCGAAGCCACCTATCGGGCGATGCGCGAAGTCTCCGGCCCGATTATCGCGATCGCGCTCGTTCTGGTCGCCGTCTTCGTCCCGCTCGCCTTCATCAGCGGCCTGTCCGGCCAGTTCTACCGTCAGTTTGCCCTGACGATCGCCATCTCGACGGTCATTTCGGCGATCAATTCGCTGACATTGTCGCCGGCGCTGGCAGCCCTTCTCCTGAAGGATCATCATGCGCCGAAGGACTGGCTGACCCGGGCCATGGACAAGCTTTTCGGCTGGTTCTTCCGTGGCTTCAACAGGGCCTTCGGTTCCGCTGCCAACGGCTATGGTCGCACGGTCGGCGGCCTCCTGTCGCGCAAGAGCCTCGTCATGGTGATCTATCTCGCCCTGGTCGGTGCGACCTACAGCGTGTTCAGCGCCGTGCCCGGCGGTTTCGTCCCGGCCCAGGACAAGCAGTATCTGATCGGATTTGCCCAGTTGCCGGACGGGGCGACCCTCGACCGTACCGAGGATGTCATCAAGCGCATGAGCGACATCGCGCTGGAGCAGCCTGGCGTCGAACATGCGATCGCCTTCCCGGGCCTGTCGATCAACGGTTTTACCATCGGCTCCAATTCGGGCATCGTCTTTGCCGTGCTGGACGACTTTGAAAACCGCAAGTCGCCGGAACTGTCGGGCGGCGCCATCGCCATGGCGTTGAACCAGAAGTTCTCCGGCATCCAGGAGGCGTTCATCGCCATGTTCCCGCCGCCGCCGGTCAACGGTCTCGGCACCACGGGCGGCTTCAAGCTCCAGATCGAGGATAGGGCCGGTTTCGGTTACCAGACGCTCGACGAAGTCACCAAGGAAGTCATGGCGAAGGCGGCTCAGGCACCGGAACTGACGGGCGTGTTCTCGAGCTTCCAGATCAACGTTCCGCAGCTCTACGCCGACCTGGACCGCGCCCGGGCAGAACAGCTGGGCGTCTCCGTCACCGATGTGTTCGAAACGCTGCAGATCTATCTCGGCTCGCTCTACGTCAACGACTTCAACGCATTCGGCCGCACCTACAGCGTCCGAGTCCAGGCCGACGCGCAATATCGCGCCAAGGCGGAGGATATCGGCCAGTTGAAGGTTCGGTCGCAGTCCGGCGAGATGATTCCGCTCTCGGCGCTGCTGAAGGTCGATGCTTCGGCCGGCCCGGAACGGACGACCCGCTACAACGGGTTCCTGTCGTCGGACATCAACGGAGCGCCGGCGCCCGGTTATTCCTCCGGGCAGGCAGAGGCTGCGATCACGAAAATCCTGGCGGAAACGCTGCCCTCGGGCATCGACTTCGAATGGACCGATCTGACCTATCAGCAGATCCTCGCCGGTAATTCCAGCATCATCGTCTTCCCGCTGGCCCTGCTGCTCGTCTATCTCGTCCTCGCCGCGCAGTATGAAAGCCTGACCCTGCCGATCGCCATCATCATGATCGTGCCGATGGGTGTTCTCGCCGCCCTGACGGGCGTCTGGCTCACCGGTGGCGACAACAACATCTTCACCCAGATAGGATTGGTGGTGCTGGTGGGGCTATCGGCGAAGAACGCGATCCTGATCGTCGAATTCGCCCGCGAGCTCGAGCTTGCCGGACGCAAGCCATTCGAGGCCGCGGTCGAGGCCAGCCGTCTGCGTCTGCGCCCGATCCTGATGACGTCGATGGCCTTCATCATGGGTGTCGTGCCGCTCGTCATCTCCACCGGCGCAGGTGCGGAAATGCGTGCTGCGATGGGTGTCGCGGTATTCTCCGGCATGATCGGGGTCACGTTCTTCGGCATCTTCATGACCCCCGTCTTCTACATGCTGGCCAGGCTGTTGGCGGGCAATCGCCCGCTCGTCCAGCACGGCAGCGAAGTTGCGCCTGCTCTTACTCCAGCGGAATAGGTGCAGCGCCGCGCGGGTTTTTCTCTCGGCCCGCGCGGCGTCTTCTCTCAGAGCGCTCCGCCGTCGATGATAAGCGTCTGGGCCGTCATCGCGGCCGAGGCGTCGGAGGCGAGGAACAAGCAGGGGCCGACGAGGTCCGTCCCGTCGAGGCTTCTTTTCAGGCATTGCCGGTCGAGCATGGCCGCAACGCTCGCGTCTGTCAGCCAGAGCCGTTTCTGCCGCTCGGTGACGATCATTCCCGGCAGAATTGCGTTGACCCTGATCCCGTCAGGCCCGAGCTTGCCCGCCAGCCCTTTCGTCAGTCCGATGATGCCGGCCTTTGCCGCCGTGTAGCTCGGATAGTCGCCCATGTTGAGCAGGTAGGATATCGACGAGAAATTGACGATCGAGCCGCCCCCTGCCTCTCTCATGAAGGGCACGGCCGCCTGCGACACGAAGAACATCTGCTTCAGGTTGATCGCCTGGCTCCTGTCCCAATAGTCCTCGGTCACGTCCTCCAGGCCGAGCCGGTCGTCCCAGGCGGCATTGTTGACCAGGATCGAAAGCGAACCGACGAGATCGGCCGCCGTCCGCACGGCAGCCTGCGCCTGGGAGACGTCGGCAAGGTCGGCCTGGATATAATGGGGCGCATGTGCGCTTTCTCCCGCCAGTTGCCCGACGAGCGCGCGGCTCGGTTCTTCGGCGATATCGATGAACGCCACCCTGGCGCCTTGCCTCACGAAGCCCGCAACGAGCTCGGCACCTATGCCAGAGCCTCCGCCGGTCACCAGCACGCCGCGCCCTTCCAGGTCGGCATGTCTCACGGATGGGTTTGTCAACTGCTCCTCCCTCTGCTTCGAGCCGTTACCGAACTTATTGCGCCCGGCAAAAAAATCACTCGAAGATTTGCGCGTTTCATACCGGCGGGATAGTCATGGGCTCCCGCCTGTCGCCACTTTTCCCGAGAGGAATTTCCTTGTCGTCCCAATCCGCCGTAAACCTCGTCCTGCCAGCCAGGGACTATGCCGCTTTCCTCTTCGACATGGATGGTACGATCCTGACATCGACCGCAGCGGCGGAGAGGGTCTGGGGCCGCTGGGCCGCCGGCATGGGGCTCGATGTGGAAAAATTCCTCCCCACAATGCATGGCCGGCGCGGTATCGACACGATCACCGCGCTCGGTCTTCCGGGGATCGATCCGGCGGTCGAAGCGGAGAAGATCCTGCGTGGCGAGATCGAGGATGTCGAAGGGGTTCTGCCCATCGCCGGTGCCGATGCATTTCTCGCCGCGCTTCCGCCCGAACGCTGGGCGATCGTCACCTCGTCGCCGATCGAGCTCGCGAAGCGCCGGCTGGAAGCCGCGGGAATCCCCGTGCCGCGCTACATCGTGTCCGCCGAGGATGTGACGATCGGCAAGCCTCATCCGCAGGGTTATATACTCGGCGCCGAACGTCTCGGGGTGAGGCCGCATGACGTGCTCGTCTTCGAAGATGTTCCCGCAGGCATCCAGGCGGGTGAGGCGGCCGGTTCCGACGTCATGGTCATCACCGCCACCCATAGTCACCCGATCGATACCCGCCATCCCCACATCAAGAACTACGAGGCCGTCGCGCCCCATATCGGACACGACGGCCATCTGTCGATCCGGCAACGGTGACCGGCGTCAGGCGGTCTGTTTCGAGGTGCGCATGAACTGCACGGTCGCGAACCACAATACCGTTCCGAGCAGGATGAGAGCGCCCGCGATCACATATTGAACCGGGTCGCGGCCGGTCCAGGGGCCCGCAAGAAAGGCGCAGGAGATGGCGCCGAGCACCGGCAGGATGGTCGGGGTGCGGAAATGCTTGTGGCTGACGGTATCCTTGCGCAGCACCAGTACCGCGACGTTGACGATCGCAAAGACGCAGAGCAGCAGAAGCGCCGTCGTGCCTCCGAGTTCCTTGACGCCGCCGGCAAAGACGATCAGCGCCACCGCCAGCAGCGAGGTGAAGATGATCGCCACATAGGGGGTGCGGCGACCGGCGTGAACTTTGCCCAGAGCGGTCGGCAGCACGCCCTCGCGGCTCATGCCGTAGAGGAGTCGGCTCGCCATCATCATGTTGATGAGTGCCGAGTTGGCGACCGCGAACATGGTGATGATGGCGAAGACGCCGATCGGGAAGCCCGGCGCTCCGGCCTGGATCACCTTGAGCAGCGGCGTTTCGCCTTCGCCAAGTTCCGCCGCGGGCACGAGGGTGATCGCCGAGATGGCGACGAGCACATAGATCACGCCGGTGATCGCCAGGCCACCGAGCAGCACCTTGGGAAAGATCGCGCTCGGCTTCTTGCATTCCTCCGCCATGTTGACCGAATCCTCGAAACCGACCATCGCGAAGAAGGCGAGGGTGGTCGCGGCGATCACCGGCCAGAACGTTCCCGTACCCTCCGGCGTCGTGAAGGTCCAGGCCCGCGAGACGTCTCCCTGGCCGCCCATGATCGCCCAGAGACCGATGCCGATGATGATCAGCAGGCCGGTCAGTTCGACGACGGTGAGCAGAACGTTCATCTTCACGCTCTCGCCGACGCCGCGGAAGTTGATCGCGGCGACGAGCGCGATGAAGCCGACGGCGATCAGCGGGACGCCGAAGGCGCCGAAATCGAGCCCTAGCGACGTCGAAAAGTTGGCGGCGAAGGCGCGGGACGCGGTGGCCGCCGAGGTAATGCCAGAGGACATGACGGCGAAGGCGACCAGAAACGTGACGAAGTGGATGCCGAAAGCCTTGTGCGTATAGAGCGCCGCGCCGGCGGCACGGGGATATTTGGTTACGAGTTCGAGATAGCTGCAGGCCGTCAGCAGCGCCACGATGAAGGCGATCAGGAAGGGCAGCCACACGACGCCGCCGACCTCGGCCGCGACCTGGCCCGTCAACGCGTAGATCCCGGTTCCCAGGATATCGCCGACGATGAAGAGGAGAAGCAGGCCCGGCCCCATGACCCGCTTCAATTCATGGCGTTCGCCATCCTCGCTCACGATCTTTTGCATGTTTTGATCCTCCCAGCACAGAACTCCCGCAGTCAATGGCGGTCGGGGCCTTGTGGTTCCATGAGGTCCGTCGTTGGAAAGGAGCGGGCGGAATCAGATTTGCAGGACACCCAGCGTGATCGCTGCAAGCACGACGTAGCGCACGGCCTTGCCGATGAAGACGAGGACGAGAAAGGTGAGAAGCGGCTCCCGCATGACGCCGGCTGCTACCGTGATCGCATCGCCGCCGATCGGCAGCCAGCTCAGGAGAAGCGACCATTTGCCGTAACGTCCGTACCAGCGTTGCGCCTTCTCGAGCTGCCGGGGGCTGACGGGAAACCATCGGCGGTGCTTGAACCTTTCGAAGCCGACGCCCATCAGCCAGTTCACCGCCGCGCCGAGCGTATTGCCGACAGATGCCGTCAGCAGAAGGGCAGGGACGGAATAGTCGCCGCTGACGATCAGCCCGACGAGGATTGCCTCGGACTGCATCGGAAACAGTGTCGCCGCGATGAAGGCCGCAGAAAACAGTCCGGCATACGCGGCTAGGTCGAACATCGGCGAAAGCAGTTCTCGGAAATGGATTGAGATCGAAACGGAAAGGGGCGGATTTTACCCGCCCCTTCGTGATGTCTAGTCGGATCAGGCCTTGCTCGGCGTTTCCCCGTCGGTGGTCGCGCCTTCGTCCGTTCCGGCATGGGCCACTCGGCGGCGGGTGCGCCAGTCGCCGAGGAACAGCAGGATCGGTGCGGCGATGAACACCGAGGAGGATGCGGCGACGACGATGCCGAACACCATCGGAACGGCGAAGCTTTCGACCGCGCTGCCGCCCCAGATCGCCATCGGCAACATGCAGAGGAAGGCCGTGCAGGACGTGTAGAGGCTTCGGGCGAGCGTTTCGTTGATCGAGCGATCGATCATCTCGCGCAACGGCATCTTCTTGTAGAGCCGCATGTTTTCACGCATGCGGTCATAGACGACGACCTTGTCGTTCACGGAATAGCCGACGAGCGTCAGCAAGGCCGCGATGGCGGTCAGGTTGAAGTCGAGGCCGGTCAGGGCGAAGAAGCCGATCGTCTTCGTCACGTCGAGAACGAGCGTCGCGATGGCGCCCACCGCAAATGGCCATTCGAACCGTACCCAGATGTAGATGAGCATGGCGACCGAGGCGAGCAGGACGGCCAGGATGCCGGCGGTCGCAAGCTCGCCGGATACCTTCGGTCCGACGACTTCGGTCCGCTCGACCTTGGCGGTCGGGTCGATCTTGACGATCTCGGCCCGTAGCTTCTCGACGGCCGCAGTCTGTACCTCCTCGCCGCCTTCCTGGCGCTCGACGCGAAGGAGGATGCGGTTATGGGCGCCGAATTCCTGCAGTCCGACCTCGCCGAGCCCCAGTTCGCCCAGTCCGGTGCGGAAGGCCGCAAGATCGGTCTCGTTCTGCGTCGTCACCTCGATCTGGATACCACCACGGAAGTCGACGCCGTAGTTGAGACCCGGATTGATGAACAGGAAGATCGAGGCGGCCGACAGGACGAGCGAGACCCCGATACCGACGAAGCGGCCCTTCATGAAGTTGATCTGCGTGCCGTCCGGGATCAGATCGATCGGCAGCAGCGGCCTGATGTCGATCTTCTTCAGCTTCTTGCGGCCTGCGATATAGATCATCGCGACGCGGACGACCGATACGGCGGTGAACATCGAGATGGCGATGCCGAGGCCCATCGTGACGGCGAAGCCGCGGACGGGGCCGGTACCGAACCAGAAGAGAAGCACGGTGGCGATCAGTGCCGTGACGTTCGAATCGACGATGGTGGAATAGGCACGGGCAAAGCCGGCATCGATGGCGCCGAAGGCACTCTTGCCCTTGCGTGTTTCCTCCTTGATGCGCTCGTTGATGAGAACGTTCGCATCCACCGCCAGACCGATGCCGAGAACGATACCGGCGATGCCGGGCAGCGTCAGCGTCGAGCCGATCAGCGTCAGTCCGGCGAAGGTCAGGATGATGTTGATGAACAGAGCGAGGTTGGCGAGGATGCCCCAGGCTCCATAGAGGAAGAACATGAAGCCGACGACCAGCAGGAAGCCGATGAAGCCGGTGAATATGCCCATCTCGATGGCGTCCGAACCGAGGTCGGCGCCGACGGTACGTTCTTCGATGACGGTCAGCTTGGCGGGCAGCGATCCGGCGCGCAGCAGGGCGGCGAGCGTCGTCGTCTCCTGAGGCGTGAAGCTTCCCGAGATCTGGCCCGAACCGCCGGTGATCGGCGTCTGGATGACCGGTGCGCTCAACACCTTGTTATCGAGGACGATGGCGAACGGGCGGCCGACATTGGCCTGCGTGATCTGTGCGAAACGGCTGGCCCCGACGCTGTCGAAGCGGAAGGTGACGATCGGCTGCTGTGTCTGCTGTTCGAAGGCCGCACGGGCGTCCGTCAGGCGGTCGCCGGAAAGCTCGACGCGGTCGAGGACCGGATATTGCGAGCCGCGTTCGTCCGACAGCATGGTGACGCCCGGTTCGCCCTGCTGGCCGAGCAGATGGAAACTCATCTTGGCCGTCGATCCCAGGAGCTGGCGAAGGCGGGACGGATCCTGCTCGCCGGGAAGCTGGACGAGGACGCGGTCGGAACCGACGCGCTGGATCGTAGGTTCGGCGACGCCGACCTGGTCGACGCGCTGGCGGATGATCTCGAGGCTCTGCTCGACCGCCGCCGTGATGTGCGCGTTGATGCCCGCGTCGTTCTGCGCGACCGATATCGAGTTGTCGCTCGGCGTCGTGATCGTCAGATCCGTGCCGCCGACCGTGCCGAAGCCGACCGGGTTCGCCAGCGTTTGCAGTTCCGTGACGGCCTGGTCGCGCTGGGCCGGATCGCGCAGCGTGACGATGATGGCATCACCGGCACGGCGGATGGCCGAGGTATTGATGTTCTTGTCGCGCAGGACACGCCTTGCGTCCTGCGTCAGGCTCTGTACGCGCTCGTTGATGAGATCGGTACGATCCACTTCCAGGACGAGATGCGAGCCGCCGCGAAGGTCGAGGCCGAGTGATACGCGCTCGTGCGGCAACCACGAGGGGACGCGATCGAGCACGGATTGCGGCAATACGTTGGGCAAGGCCACCAGTACGCCGATGATGATGATGAGAGCATAGCTTCCCACCAGCCACGGAGAGTTTCTCATTGTCTAAATCCTGTTTGGCCTGCGCCGGTCTTCGGTCGCCACGGCCGTCAAATCTTGCCCGCGAGGCGGATGCCTTGGTCAGCCCGGGACAGGCGGCGCACGGGGCAGGGCGCCCGGCCACATGTCGCGTTCGACCGGGCTGCGGCCGTCCGCGGGAGCGCGGGCCGCCGTATAGAGAACTTCCGGCAGCGCGAAGAATGCCGATGCCGGCAGGCCGTCATCGCCGGAAAAGTGGCTGCTTGCGCCGTCCTTCCGGTCGGCGATGGAGACGGCACGAATGGGGTCGCGTTTCGAGAGCGACGGCGTGCGATCGGAGCGGTCGTCGACCGCACGGGCGGAAGCCGCGATATCGGCATTGCGCGGCGCACCCGTGACGAGACCGAAAAAGGCGATCAGGAAGGCGGCGGCAAGAACGGGCAGGCGAGCGAGATCGCTGCGCGCATGCAGGCCATTCTTCCGTTTTCGCGGAAATACCGCCATCCGCTCCGACTCCGGATATTAGAGGATCCGAACTGACTCCGGATGACGCCGCCTTCTAAAGGACTGCGTCATTCCGGTCAACGCGGCAGGATCCTGCCGGTCATGTTCACCGGATCCGCTTGGCGGCGGGCTCCGGCACCAGTTCGCCGTCCAGCCGGCGATCGAGATAGTCCTCGCACTCGGCCATCAGCGATTCGACCTGACCGTTGAAGAAATGATTGGCGCCTTCGACGGTGCGATGGGTGATGAGAATGCCCTTCTGCGTCTTCAGCTTTTCGACCAGGCCGTTGACGTCCTTTTCCGGAGCGACCTTGTCGCTGTCGCCGTTGATGATCAGACCGGACGACGGACAGGGCGCGAGGAAGGAGAAATCATAGATGTTCGGCTGCGGCGCAATCGACATGAAACCTTCGATCTCCGGCCGGCGCATGAGGAGCTGCATGCCGATCCAGGCGCCGAAGGAATAACCGGCGACCCAGCAGCTCTTCGAATCGGGATGCAGGCTCTGCACCCAGTCGAGCGCCGAGGCGGCGTCCGAAAGCTCGCCGGCACCGTGGTCGAATTCGCCCTGACTGCGCCCGATTCCCCGGAAATTGAAGCGGAGCGTCGTAAAACCGCGCTTCTGGAACATGTAGAAGAGCTGGTAGACGATCTGATTGTTCATCGTGCCGCCAAACTGAGGGTGCGGGTGCAGGATGATCGCGATCGGCGCACTCTTTTCCTTGGAAGGCTGGTAACGTCCTTCAAGGCGGCCGGCGGGGCCGTTGAAAATCACTTCGGGCATGGGTACTCCGGTCAATCGTGTCGGGTTCCAGACTGTTCATTTCGTCGAGTTTGACTTGACGAACGCGCTCAGCTTTTCTAGAACATACTTTAGAACCATTCGAAACTTGGGCATGCCGACAGCAGCGCCCTTTGCAAGTCTCTTAAGGCAAGGCCGGTCGAAATTTCAAGGAAAATGCGGCCGGAGGCTTATTGCCTGCGGAACGGATCTGAATTTGGAACGGAAGGCCGGACAGGCTATGGCCATGCACCGCACCTATCTCGACTGGAATGCGACGGCGCCGCTGCTCGAGCCCGCGAGGCTGGCGATGCTGGAAGCCCTCGCAGCGCCGGGCAATGCCTCCTCGGTTCACGCCGAAGGTCGGGCTACCCGCGCAGCCGTCGAAAAGGCCAGACGGCAGGTTGCGGAGCTTGCCGGCGCGGATCCCGCCCACATCATCTTTTCGAGCGGCGCTACCGAGGCGGCGAATCACGTGTTGACGCCGGAATACCGGATGGGCCGGTCTCCGGTCGCCGTGTCCCGTCTCTATGTCTCGGCGATAGAACATCCCGCCATCCGGGAAGGCGGCCGTTTCGGCTCCGACCAGATAACGGAAATCCCGGTGACGTCCTCCGGCATCCTCGATCTGGCCTCCATGGAGGAAATCCTTTCCGCCCATGATCAGGCGAGCGGCATGCCGATGGTCGCTGTCATGCTCGTCAACAACGAGACGGGCATCGTCCAGCCGGTCGCGGAGGCTGCCGAGATCGTCCGCAGATACCGCGGCCTTCTCGTGGTCGACGCGGTGCAGGCCGCGGGCCGCATTCCGCTCGACATCAAGGCGCTGGATGCCGATTTCATCATCGTCTCGTCCCACAAGATCGGCGGCCCGAAGGGCGTCGGCGCGCTGGTGTCGCGCGGCGAGGCGTTGATGCCCAAGGCGCTCATCCGGGGCGGCGGCCAGGAAAAAGGCCATCGTTCCGGCACGGAAAACGTCCATTCCATCATTGGTTTCGGCGCTGCGGCGGAAGCCGCGGCCCGGAGCCTGCAGGAGCGCAACGGCCGGATTGCGGTAATGCGCGACCGGTTGGAGCTGGCGATGAAGGCCCATGCGCCGGACGTGGTCATCTACGGCTGCGATACGGCGCGGGTGGCCAATACCAGCTTCTTCACGCTGCCGGGTCTGAAGGCCGAAACCGGTCAGATCGCTTTCGATCTGGAAGGCATAGCGCTCTCGGCGGGTTCCGCCTGTTCCTCCGGCAAGGTCGGCCAGAGCCATGTTCTGACGGCCATGGGACGGGATCCCGACATAGGAGCCCTGCGCATTTCTCTCGGCCCGGAGACGAGCGATGCGGATATAGAAAGGGCCATTCAGGCCTTCGCCAGGATCGCGGCCCGCCGAAAGGGTAGGGACGCGGTCGCCTAGACGAACGGAAACAGGGCGGATGTGCAAATTTCCGCTTGCCACAAGGTGGGAAAACCTCCTTCTGGCGCCTACATGGGGAAACATCAGTTTCCCTGCAAGAAAGACAGAATTGCCGGAATTTGGCCCGGCAAGATTTGGAGAATGAACATGCCTGCTGTCCAGGAAACAATCGATCAGGTCCGTGGGATCGATATCGATCAGTACAAATACGGCTTCGAGACGCTCATCGAAGTGGACAAGGCGCCGAAAGGTCTATCCGAAGACATTATCCGCTTCATCTCGGCCAAGAAACAGGAGCCGGAATGGATGCTGGAATGGCGTCTGGATGCCTATAAGCGTTGGCTCACGATGGAAGAGCCCACCTGGGCGCGGGTCGAATATCCGAAGATCGATTTCAACGACATCTATTATTACGCGGCGCCGAAGAACATCACCGGTCCGGTTTCGCTGGATGAGGTCGATCCCGAACTGCTGAAAACCTATGAGAAGCTCGGCATTCCGCTGCGCGAACAGGAAATCCTCGCCGGCGTGCAGACCTCCAAGGTCGCCGTCGACGCGGTGTTCGATTCCGTTTCGGTCGTGACCACGTTCAAGAAGGAACTGCAGAAGGCCGGCGTGATCTTCATGTCGATCTCCGAGGCCATCCGCGAGCATCCCGATCTCATCAAGAAATATCTCGGCTCGGTCGTTCCGACGTCGGACAACTACTACGCGACGCTGAACGCTGCGGTCTTCACCGACGGCTCCTTCGTCTTCGTACCGAAGGGCGTACGTTGCCCGATGGAACTGTCCACCTACTTCCGCATCAACGAGAAGAACACCGGCCAGTTCGAACGCACGCTGATCATCGCCGAGGAAGGCGCCTACGTCTCCTATCTCGAAGGCTGCACGGCACCGCAGCGTGACGAGAACCAGCTTCATGCCGCCGTGGTCGAACTCGTCGCCCTCGACGACGCCGAGATCAAGTATTCGACGGTGCAGAACTGGTTCCCGGGCGACAAGGAAGGCAAGGGCGGCATCTACAACTTCGTCACCAAGCGTGGCGATTGCCGCGGCGCGCGTTCCAAGATCTCCTGGACGCAGGTCGAGACCGGTTCGGCGATCACCTGGAAATACCCGTCCTGCATCCTGCGCGGCGA
>JBQGDG010000115.1:0-4953 GCA_052038935.1 Neorhizobium sp.
GTGGTCCATCAGGGCGATCGCCCGCAGCGGTTCCGCATCGAACAGGTAACGGGCGATGTTGACGGCGTAGCATCCGACGTCGAACAGGCCGCCGCCGCCGATATCGGCCTGGTTGCGGACGTTGCTGGGATCATCGAGATAGTAGGAGAAGACCGTCTGGATCGCCCTCACCTCGCCCAGCTCCCCGGCCACCATGGCGCGCGCCACCTTCCACTGCGGATGGTGACGGACCATGAAGGCCTCGCCGACGGCAAGACCGGCAGCCTTCTGGGCGGCTGCCAGCTTCGTCGCCTCCGCGGCGGTGAGCGCGATCGGCTTCTCGCAGAGCACCGGCTTGCCCTTTTCCAGCGCCTTGAGCGTCATGGGAACATGCAGGTGGTTGGGAAGCGGGTTGTAGATAGCGTCGACCTGCGGGTCGTCGAGCAGGTCCTCGTAGCTGCCATGCGCCGTCGCGATGCCGAGGCGAGCGGCCGTCGCCTTCGCCTTCTGCGGATCGCGCGAGGCGATCGCCACCACCCTGCCCAGGCGGCTGGACTGTATGGCGGGTATGACCGCCTTTTCGGCAATGCCCGCGCAACCGAGCACACCCCATCTTATGAGCCTTGTCATCCTGTTTTCCCCCGCCGCACCTAGAGAACTTCCGCCAGGAAGCGCCGCAGACGCGGGCTCTGCGGGTTGTCGAATATCGCCGCGGGCGTACCCGCCTCGACGATGCGGCCCTCGTCCATGAAGACGACCTGGTCGGCGACACGGCGGGCGAAGCCCATCTCGTGCGTGACCACGACCATGGTCATGCCCTGCTTGCCGAGTTCGGCCATCAGGTTGAGCACACCCTTGACCAGTTCCGGGTCGAGAGCGCTCGTCACTTCGTCGAAAAGGATGACCTCCGGTTCCATCGCCAGCGCCCTGGCGATCGCGACACGCTGCTGCTGTCCGCCGGACAGGCCGCCGGGGCGATGATGCTGGCGGCCCGCCAGACCGACATCGGCAAGCCGCGCCTTGGCGATGCGCTCGGCCTCCCCCTGCGGCAGTCCCTTGATCTTCCTCAGCGACAGCATGACGTTTTCGAGCGCCGTGTGGTCCGGGAAAAGGTTGAAATGCTGGAAGACCATGCCGACCCGACGCCGCAGCCGTTCGGGCTTCATGGCGAGAATGCTGTCGCCGTCCAGCCGGATATCGCCGCTCTTCGGCTCGACCAGCCGGTTGAGGCAGCGCAGCAGGGTCGACTTGCCGGAGCCGGAGGGCCCGATGATGCATGTCACGCTGCCCGGCCTGACGGTGAGGTCGACGCCTTTGAGCACGTCAAGCTCGCCATACGCCATGCCGAGATTGTCGACGTCGATGCCGCCGCCCTTGAACGTCGTCTTCTGCTCACGGTTGACGCCGTCGAGCTCGCTGACCTCCTCCAGCCCGCTGGTGATGACCGCCGGGCGCTGCTTGCCTATGCGCAGGCGATTGTCGATGGCGTTGACGACATGGGTGAGCGGGACGGTGACGACGAGATAGAAGACCCCGGCGAGAAGCAGGGGCGAAAGATTGCCGGTGACGACCGCCTGGTCCTGGCCGACGCGGAAGATCTCCCGTTCGGAAGCCAGCAGGCCGAGAAAATACACAAGGCTCGAATCCTTGACGTTGCCGATGAACTGGTTGACCAGCGCCGGCAGCACGCGGCGCACGCCCTGGGGGACGACGATCAGGCGCATGCCCTGGCCGTAGCTCATGCTCAGCGCCCGGCAGGCCTCCATCTGCCCGCGGTCGACGCTCTGGATGCCGGAGCGAAAGATTTCACCGATATAGGCGCCCGCGATGAGACTGAGCGCCAGAATGCCCAGCGGATAGGGCGACGGACCGAAGAGATCGCGGCCGATCCTGGCGAAACCCTGGCCGATGAGCAGGATGGTGACGATCGCCGGCAGGCCCCGGAACACGTCGGTATAGATCCGGGCCGGGATGCGGAGCCATGGCGAACGGGAAATCCCCATGATGGCCAGCACCATGCCTATGACGACGCCGAGCACCGTCGAGGAGGCCGCGAGCAGCAGCGTGTTTTTCAGGCCGACCGTGATCATGGTCGGCAGCACTTCGGCCATCGCGTTCCAGTCGAGGAAGCTGCGACGCAGGTTTTCAAGCCAGTTCATCAATCGGGTCCTTATGGGAGGATCCGGCCCCGCAGGGGACCGGATCGCCGCGCACTATCAGCTCTTGGGGAGGTATTCGGCCGGCATCGGTGTTCCCGGGAACCACTTCTCGTGGATCTTCTTCCAGGTGCCATCCTGCATGGCGTCATGGAGCGCCTTGTTGAGCGCATCCCGGAGCACGTCATGCCCCTTGCGCACGACGAAACCCGCCGGAGCGTCGAAGCTCGGGATGTTGACCGCGACCTTCAGCTCGGAATAGCGGTTCGAATAGTCTTTTGCGGCCTCGAAATCGAGGAAATGCGCATCGACCGTGCCGTTGTTGAGCGCCGCCACGGCGGAATTGTTGTCGGGAAACTTCACGAGATCGGCGTTAGTGAAGTTCTTCTCGGCATAGATCTCCTGAAGGGAGCCCTGAACGACGCCCAGACGCTTTCCCTTGAGACCGGCTGCGTCCGTGATGGCGGCGTCCGCCGTGAGGATCGATAGATAGCCGGCCAGATATCCGTCGGTGAAATCGACGGTTTCCTTGCGTTTTGCGGTCGTGCCGATCGCTGCGGCCGCGACGTCGAAGCGGCCGTTGGCGACCGATGGCATGAGCGCGGCGAACTCCTGGCCGGTAAACACCACCTGGTCCTTCTTGTAGCCGACGCGCTCGGCGACGTTGAGGAAGAGTTCGATGTCGAAGCCGGCGAAATTGCCGTCTGCGGTAGTGAAGGCATAAGGTTTGGCGTCACCCATCGTGCCGACGCTTATGATGGTGGGATCGATCAGGCCGAGCGGATTGTCCTGCGACAACGCGGGCGTCGCGGCTGCGGCCAGGATACCGGCCGCCAGCGTTATGGCGGTGATGCGGGTTCGGGCGAGAGCGGATCTGAAGGCTCCGGTTAACTGCATTGGTTCGTCTCCTCTGGAAATATTGTTCTGCAGGGAATTCAACACCCACGGGTCCCATCCGGACGGCAGCCGTCCGGCCCGTGGCAATCGCATGAGGCAGCACAGTCTTATGGTCAGGAGACCGGTTTCATTTAAAAAGAGACCGGTCTCTTTGACAATTCGCAATTGTTATCTTCGCGTTTGCCAGCCGTCAATATCTCTTGTAAGGCTAACATTCATGGACCAGACCCCTCCCCGATCCCCATCCGTCACCGTGGCCGACGTTGCCCGCGAGGCGGGCGTCTCGAAGGCTACCGCCGCGCGTGTCCTGGGAGGTTATGGCACCGTCAGCGATCGCGTACGGGACGCCGTCATCGCGGCCGCGCAGGCCCTCAACTACCAGCCGAACGAACTTGCTCGCAGCATGACGACGGGGCGGTCCGGCACGATCGGCGTCGTTGTCGGCGATATCGAAAACCCGTTCTTCAGCCTTGCCATGCGCGGGATCACCGATGTCGCCCGGGTGGCGGGCTTCACCATCGTCCTTATGAATTCCGGCGAGGACGTCGAAAGCGAGAAGGCGGCGACCCGGACGCTGCTCGCGAGACAGGTCGACGGGCTGATCGTTTCGCCGGCAAAGGACAGCGATGTCGGCCATCTCAGGCAGGCATCCCGCTCCGGCCGGCCACTCGTTCTCCTTGATCGCGGCAGCGAGCTGCTGGACGTCGACACGGTGATCGCGGATGACAGACATGCCGCCGAGGGCATCACGCGCCGGCTCGTCGCCCTTGGCCACAGCCGCATCGCCTATCTCACCGCCTGCGACACGCCGAACCACCGCCTGCATACCCCCGCCGATATCAACACCGGCTCCGTCCGCCGGCGTATCGAGGGTTTCCTCGCCGTCTGTCGTGAAGCGGGCCTGGAGGGAATGGAAGACTGGGTCCGCGTCGGCGCCGTTTCGCAGGAGCAGACGCGCCGCATCGTGACCGCGATGCTGCAGTCGCCCGACCGCCCGACCGCCATCATCGCCTCGGACAGCGTCATCGGTCTCGAAGTGTTCAAGGTCACCCGAGCGCTCGGACTGAGCATTCCGGCGGATCTGTCGCTGATTTCCTTCCACGACGCGGACTGGACCTCGGTCACCACGCCGCCCATCACCGTCGTCCGTCAGCCCGTTTACCGCCTCGGCGAAATGGCCGCGCGGCTGCTGGTCGAAAGGCTGAACGGAAGCAGCACCGAAGCCAGCCGCGTTGTCCTGCAGACCGAAGTGGTCGAGCGCGATTCCGTCGCCGGCGCACCCTCTTGAGATGATATCCGCCTGATCGGCGTGGCTGCCGGAACGGCGGCGCCTGTCGCGCCGCGAGGAGGATGCCTGTCGGCCGCCTGCGGTGAGCGATGGTCGCTACCTCCCCTCCCCTCCTCCGCATACCGACCACAACGACCGGCCCCGGTGATATCTCGATCGGGAGCGACAACCATCGGAACGATTGCGGTATCGCCGCCGGTCCGGATGGACCGCAGAGCACGCGGCTAGGGACGATCTCCGTATCAGTTGCGCGGAACGATCACCGCCGGTCACCGCGCCCCGGTCTTTTCGACGACGGCGAAGAACGGGCCGTAACCGCCGTGCCATGACGTATCATTGCGCCGCATCGCCGGGTCATAGAGCCCGGCACCATTGCCCCCGTCGAGGAAGAGCGCGTTAGGACATTTCAGTTCGTCACGAAACAGCCGGGCGAAATCATGGAAGTTCACCTCCCCGTCGCTGATGGCGAAACGGACGAGACCTCCCTCGCATACCCCTACTCCGCTCCGCTTCGTGCGGTCGGACGAGCCCGGAATGAAGGCCGGATGCAACTGCCCGCCGATCACCAGCATCGGGCCGGATTGCGTGGCAAGACGCGGTTCCCCCTGCCCCGCCCGCGCCCGTCTCTGCATG
>JBQGDG010000116.1:0-3885 GCA_052038935.1 Neorhizobium sp.
GCCGAGATTGGCCCTGCGCCATTCATAGGCTGTCCGGTCGAGCGTCTCGGCCTCTTTGAACTGACCGAGCGTGCGCAGCACGTCGGCCAGGTTGTTGGCCTGGATCATAGTGTCGTCCGTGTCGCCGAGGCTTTCGCGGGCGCGGGAATAGGCGTCCCGTAATGGCGGCAGCGCCGAGGCCGGGCGTCCGGCAAAGGAATAGGTCTGTCCGAGCCCGCCGACTGCGGCGATCGTCTCGGCCGACATGCGACCGGTCGTCCGTTCCAATGCCCGGATTGCCTTGGCATGGTAATCGATGGCGCTGTCGAAGGCGCGGCGATCGCGGTCGAGAACCGCCGCGTTGAAATAGGTGATGCCGAGTTCGGGGCCGTTTTCGCCACCGCTTAAGGAGGCGATGAGGCGCGCGAAGACCTCCGCGGCGCTGTCGAGACTGCCGCCGTTCTGCAGCGCGATCGCGGTGTTGTTGAGGATGCTCTGGTAGAGATAGGCATCGCCCTTCGCCAGTGCGTCGAGCGCCGCGTTGCGGATCGTCCGCGCCTCTTCGGGAGAGCCGTATTTTTCGAGGAGATTGGAAAGCGTCAGCTGGCCTGCCTGTGCCGCGGTCGAGGCGGCCCCCTGCGATGTGCTGCGAAATGCGACAAGCCGTTTGGCCGCGGCGATCGTCTCGTCCTTGAGCCGCAATCCGTCGGTCGCCTCGATGAACAGTTCCTGTGCCTTGTCGGCCATGTCGGGGTCGAGGGCACTGACATCCCGCAGCCGCGGTTTCAACACGTCGTAACTCGTCTTCATCCGGCCCGTGGCGTTGCCGAGCTGGGCGATGCGCATGGCAAAACGCAACGATGTCTGTGGGTCGGGAGCCTGATCGAGGACGGAGAGATAGGCGTCGAGAGCCGCGCCGTACCGGCGGGCGGCGATATTCTCTTCCGCCTGCTGGATGACCGACTGGAGCGAGTTGCCGGTGGTCATCTGCGCCGTCGCGGGCTGCGCAAGCGCGAAAATCAAAACCGCGCACGCCAGGAAACGGCCTGCGTGCCGCATCGGGAATAAATCGCTCAACCCCTGCCCCCCGGATGATGACCCTCAGCGACGAACTATGTTCGCAGCTGCGAAGGTCAAGACCGGGGCGGCCCGGATGGGCTCTTAACGGGTGGGGACGGGCGTCTCGCCGCGATAGTCGTAGAAGCCGCGGCCGGACTTGCGTCCCAACCAGCCGGCTTCGACATATTTTACGAGCAGCGGGCACGGGCGATACTTGCTGTCGGCGAGACCGTCATGCAGGACCTGCATGATCGACAGGCAGGTGTCGAGGCCGATGAAATCGGCAAGCTGCAGCGGGCCCATCGGATGGTTGGCGCCGAGCTTCATCGCGGTATCGATTGCCTCGACGGAGCCGACGCCTTCATACAGCGTGTAGATCGCCTCGTTGATCATCGGCAGCAGGATGCGGTTGACGATGAAGGCGGGGAAATCCTCGGCGACGGTCGCCGTCTTGTCCAGCGCCGTGACATATTCCTTGGCGGCCCGGAAGGTCGGTTCGTCGGTGGCGATGCCGCGCACCAGCTCGACGAGCTTCATCACCGGCACCGGGTTCATGAAATGGATGCCCATGAACCGCTCCGGCCTGTCGGTTGCCGAAGCGAGACGAGTGATGGAAAGCGAAGAGGTGTTGGTCGCGAGCAGGGCTTCGGGTTTCAGGACCGGACAGACCTGGGCGTAGATCTTGCGCTTGACGCTCTCATCCTCGGTCGCGGCTTCGATGACCATGTCCATGGCGGCAAGATCGTTGAGATCGGCCGAACCGGAAATGCGCGAAAGCGTGCCGCTGCGCTCCTCGTCGGAAAGCTTGCCGTTGGAAACCTGCCTGGCGAGATTGCCGTTGATGGTGGCGAGTGCCGCCTCGATGCGATCCTTCGAAAGATCGAACATCTGCACCTTGTAGCCCGCGGCTGCCGAAACATGCGCGATGCCGCAGCCCATCTGTCCGGCGCCGATGACCCCGATATTCTTCATGACCGTACCCATTGCCTCGCTCCCTGGCAGGCTCACGCGTGTTTCACGTGCTCGTTCTTCGAAAAAATGCCGGACCGCCCTGCAGCAGTCCGGCAGATTTTTATTCCGCCGACAAGCGTTTTGCCAGCATTTTTCGCACTTGCGAGAAGGATGGCGCTTACAATGCCTTCTCGAGCTGCGGTAGGATGTCGAAGAGGTCACCGACGAGGCCGTAGTCGGCGACCTGGAAGATCGGCGCCTCCTCGTCCTTGTTGATGGCGACGATGACCTTCGAATCCTTCATGCCGGCCAGGTGCTGGATCGCGCCGGAGATGCCGACGGCGATGTAGAGCTGCGGCGCGACGACCTTGCCGGTCTGGCCGACCTGCCAGTCGTTGGGGGCGTAACCGGCATCGACGGCGGCGCGCGAGGCACCGACGGCGGCGCCGAGCTTGTCGGCCACCGGCAGGATGACCTCCTGGAACTTCTCCGACGAACCGAGCGCCCGGCCGCCCGAGATGATGATCTTGGCGGAGGTCAGTTCCGGCCGTTCCGACGAGGCGATGGCATCCGAAACGAAGCTCGAGACGCCGGGATCGCCGGCTGCCGAAACGGTCTCGACCGAAGCCGAGCCGCCTTCCGCCGCGGCGGAGAAGGAGGCGGTGCGCACGGTGATGACCTTCTTGGCATCGGTCGCCTGAACCGTCTGGATGGCGTTGCCGGCATAGATCGGCCGCTTGAACGTATCGGCGGAGACCACTTCGATGATCTCCGATACCTGCATGACGTCGAGCAGGGCGGCGACGCGCGGCATGACGTTCTTGGCCGAGGTCGTGGCCGGCGCGACGATCGTGTCGTAGGCGGGGGCGAGCGAGACGATCAGCGCCGCGAGCGGCTCGGCGAGGCTGTTGGCGAAGACCGCATCGTCGGCCAGCAGCACCCTGGAGACGCCGGAAAGCCCGGCGGCGGCATCGGCGGCGGCCCTGGCGCCGGATCCTGCGACGAGCACATGCACGTCGGCGCCGATCTGCGAGGCGGCGGTCAGCGCCTTGGCCGTCTGGTCGGAGAGGCTGGAATTGTCGTGTTCAGCCAGAAGAAGAATGGTCATGGGTTTGTCTCCTGTTCTTCCGGTCTCAGAGGATGCCGGCGGTCTTGAGGCTGGCGACCAGCTCGTCGACACTCTTGACCTTGACGCCCGCCTTGCGGCCGCCCGGCTCCTCGGTCTTGAGGACCTTCAGGCGCGGCGCGGTGTCGACGCCGAAATCGGCCGGCGACTTCTTGTCGAGCGGCTTCTTCTTCGCCTTCATGATGTTCGGCAGCGAGGCGTAGCGCGGCTCGTTGAGGCGCAGGTCGGTGGTCACCACCGCCGGCAGCTTCACCTCGATCGTCTGCAGGCCGCCGTCGACCTCGCGGGTCACGGTCGCCTTGTCGCTGCCGAGATCGATCTTCGACGCGAAGGTCGCCTGCGCCGTGCCGAGAAGCGCCGCCAGCATCTGGCCGGTCTGGTTGCAGTCGTCGTCGATCGCCTGCTTGCCGACGATGATCAGGCCGGGGGCCTCGGCATCGACGACGCCCTTCAGTATCTTGGCGACCGCGAGCGGTTCCGCGACGTCGTCGGTCTCGACCAGGATCGCACGGTCGGCGCCCATGGCGAGCGCGGTGCGCAGCGTTTCCTCAGCCTTCGCAGGGCCGATCGAAACCACGACCACTTCCTCCGCCTTGCCGGCCTCCTTCAGCCGCAGCGCCTCCTCGACCGATATCTCGTCGAACGGGTTCATCGACATCTTCACGTTCGCAAGCTCGACACCCGTGCCGTCCGGCTTCACACGGATCTTCACGTTGTAGTCGACGACGCGCTTAACAGGCACCAGGATCTTCATGGGGTCCTTCCTTGAC
>JBQGDG010000117.1:0-1522 GCA_052038935.1 Neorhizobium sp.
TGCGACAAAAATGCCAGATTGCGTTCCAGACAATTCACCCAATGCCGCCGACCCGGGGCATCGACATCTGGAGACGTTCAATGTCCGCTAGCAACAATGCCATCATCCTGGTGGCCCGCATCCTTCTTTCCTTCCTCTTCATCTATTCGGGCTTCGGCAAGCTGTCCGATCCGGCCGGTACCGCCGGCATGATCGCCGGCGCCGGCCTGCCGGCGGCAACCGCCCTCGCCTATCTCGCCGGCCTCTTCGAATTCGTCACCGGCCTTGCTGTTCTCGTCGGCTTCCAGACGAAGATCGTCGGCTGGGCACTGGCCCTCTTCTGCGTCTTCACCGGCGTGATGTTCCACTCCGGCACCGTCGCCATCGAAGGCTGGCCGGAAGCCGCCCTCGGCTGGATCAATGCGCTGAACGGCATCATGCTGATGAAGAACTTCACGCTGGCCGGCGCCTATATCCTGCTCGCAACGGTTGGTGCCGGGGCCTATTCGATCGATGCCCGCCGCCGCGTTTCGGTCGCAATTGCTGCCTAACCTTCCAGACTTCCCTGCCAAGACCACTCCCGCCGGACTACCAATCCGGCGGGTTTTTTGTCGTCTTTCCAGACCGACGGATCAGCGCCTGATGTTTCTGGCAAGCCAGACGGTGGCGCCGCCGCAGGCGGGATCCTGGGAAATCTGGGCAACCACCTCGAAGCCGCTTCTCGCCAGAAGCGCCTCATATTCCGCCTTCGACAGGCTGGCGTGATAGAGCGGCTCGCCGCCGAATTCTCCCATCGCCTCGCCTTCGAAATGGCCGCTCGTGAACATCAGCATGGCGCTCGGGCCGGCAAGGGCGGCAAAGCGCGGAAACATCGCCCGCTGGTCGTCGGCGTTCAGGTGGAAGAAACTGTGCCAGGCGAGAATGCCGTCGAACTTCACCGGAATGTAGAACTTGCGCATGTCGGCCACGTACCAGGCCATGCCCGAGAACCGCTCGCGGCAGAGGCCGATCATCGTCTCCGACGTATCGACGCCGGACAGGTGAAAACCGCGCTTGATGAGATGGGCGGCCATCGGTTCGGCGGCACCGCAGCCGAGATCGAGCACATGGCCGCGCCGCGGCATCAGCGCGATAAAATGCTCGAGCCACGGTTTTTCGAACAGGTTCCTGCCGCGCATCCTGTCGAAAGCAAGCGCGTGGCGTTCGTAAAGCGCTGCGACGTTGGCGTCCTCGCCGGCCATCAGAGCGCTCCGCGGACCGCCTCGACGATTTCGGCCACCCTGGCATCGCCCCGATGGGCCGGCTTGCGCGCCCTGACAAGGCAGGCTTCCGATTTCAGGATCACGCCATCCGAGAGGATCTTCAGGTGATTTGCCTTGAGGGTCGATCCCGTCGACGTGATGTCGACGATGATATCCGCCTGCCCTGCAGCCGGTGCGCCTTCGGTGGCGCCGAGGCTCTCGACGATGCGGTAGAGCTGGATGCCGTGCTGCGAAGAAAAATGCTGCTGGGTCAGCCGCCAGTATTTCGTCGCGATCTGCAG
>JBQGDG010000118.1:0-31769 GCA_052038935.1 Neorhizobium sp.
GCGTCGGCTTCCGCCTTCATGCGGCCGGCTTCCTCGAGATCGCTGGCGATGCGGCCCTGGCGATCCTCGATGATGCCGCCGACGCGCGGCACGATGACCTTCTTCATCAGGATGTAGAAGAGGCCGAAGGTGATGACGAGCCAGAGCAGCTGCGACGAAAAATGGGTCGGGTCGAACGGCGGGAAGACGCCCGAGCCGTGCTCCTCGCCATGGGCGACGCCGGTTTCGGTATGAACCTCGCCAGCCGGAGCGGCATGCGTATCCCCCGCGGGGGCTGCGCCCGGCGCTGCAGGCGTTTCAGGAGCGGCCGGCGCTGTCTGCGCGTATGCCGGGGTCACGAACATCATCACCTCCAGGTGTATTCTCCCGCACCGGCCTGAAAATCGCGTTCGATCTTCGAAGGCTGCGATGCGCAGTTCATCAGGTCAGAGCGCCATCGGGCCATCATGCCGGCGCAGGCGCTCTAATGCGCGGAACCGCGACGCGCTTTTCCCAAGCGGCCGCGATCCCGAATCCCCAGGGCGCCGAGCGCCCTGCCGGCAGGTATCAGACTGCGAAGAGCAGCAGGAGAGCGATGAGCAGCGAGAAGATGCCCAGAGCTTCCGTAACGGCGAAGCCGAATACGAGACGGCCGAACTGGCTGTCGGCAGCCGACGGGTTGCGCAGGGCGCCCGAGAGGTAGTTGCCGAAGATGTTGCCGAGACCGAGGGCCGTGCCGGCCATGCCAAAGCAAGCGAGACCTGCGCCGATGTACTTTGCTGCTTCCGCTTCCATGAGAATGCTCCTTCGAGATTGGGTGTTGCGGCTGATGACTGACGCCTCAGGACGCCAATTTGGTGATCTTAGTGCCCGCCGGGATGGACCGCGTCGTTGAGGTACATGCAAGTCAGTACCGCGAAGACATAGGCCTGGAGGAAGGCGACCAGGAATTCGAGACCGGTCAGAGCGACGGTCATGATGAGGGGAAGGATCGCGCCGCCGATGCCGAGTACGCCGAGCGCGCTGAGCGAGGTGACGAAGCCTGCGAAAACCTTGAGCGTGATGTGACCTGCGAGCATGTTCGCGAAGAGACGAACGGAAAGCGAGATCGGACGCGAGAGGAAGGAGATGATTTCGATGGCGACGACCAGCGGCAGAAGCACGCCGGGAATGCCGCTCGGCACGAAAACCTTCAGGAAGTGAAGGCCATGCTTGTAGAAACCATAGAACACCACCGTGCCGATGACGAGCAGCGCCAGGGCGAAGGTGACGATGATCTGGCTGGTGACGGTGAAGAAATAGGGGAACATGCCGAGCATGTTCGCCGTCAGCACGAACATGAACAGCGAGAAGACCAGCGGGAAGAACTTCATGCCGTGGCTGCCGGCGCCTTCGCGCAGCATGTTGGCGATGAATTCGTAGGACATTTCAGCGACCGACTGCGCACGGCCCGGAATAAGGCCCCGCTGCGCGGTTGCGAAATAGAGGAAGCCCGCGGCGCAGGCGACGGTCGCGACCATGAAGAGCGACGCATTGGTAAAGGACAAATCGATGCCACCGATCTCGATCGGAACGATCTTGCTGATCTGGAACTGATGGATCGGATCGTTTGCCACCGTCTACCTCTTTCGCTGACCGCCCGTGCGGCCTGTTGTCGAAACGACTTAAAGTCGCCTCACTTACTTGTCTTTGTCGCCGCGTCCCATGCCTGGCGGCTGGGCCACCATGCCTACGGAACGAAGCACATTCAAAACGCCCGCACAAAAGCCGAGGAGGACCAGTATGATCAGCCCCCACGGTTTCGATGCCGGCCAAACCAGCCCGAGCAGATAGCCCAGGACGCCGCCGACGGCTACAGCAGAAATGAACTCGGAGGAAATCTTGAAGCCCAGGGCCATGCCCTTGCGGCTTTCTTCAGATTGCGCGTCCCTCTTCGCCTCTGCCGCTTCTTCGGCCTTCCTGTCAGCCAAGGCTGCAGAAAGGCGCTTCCGCCGCTCGTCCAGACCATCTTCACGGTCGTCCATCGTTCACGTCCTCCACCGCTGGCCAGCTCCCGTCCGGCCGTATTCGCCATGGGGTGCGACGGATTTCGCGCCTTCCGGCCCGTCTTTCAAGTCGCGCGCAACATAGTTTTGAGCGCCTGCGTAGTCAAGGCGTAGGGCGAGCTTCGTCCAAGGGAAATTACGTCAGAAATTTCATGGCCTTAAGCCATATCACAGCGATCGCCGATAAAACTGGCGCGGGAATCCGCCCGGCCTCGGCGCTTGTGTCAGCTCCAGCCACCACCATAGGTACGGTAGAAGACGTGCAGGCCGATGCGGCCGACCTTCTTCATCGTGCGCGCCCATTTGGGACGGACATAGGTGGCATGATAATGAGTCGCCGACCCGACCTCGGACAGCCAGATCTTGCCTGCCGTCACCGCCATGGCGACCTCGCGGGCCATCTTCCAGTTTTCCTCGGAACGGATCCGGTCCTTGATGTTGTCGCAGGCGAAGGAGAACTGGCAGCGGTTGCGCCAATCCTCGTTCTGGTAGACGACGTCGCAGATCGTGTCCGGATAGGCGGGATTGCGCACCCGGTTGAGGATGACCTGGGCGACCGCCGCCTGGCCGCGGACGGATTCGCCGCGCGCTTCGAAATAGATACCGGACGCCAGACATTGCTGCTGTTTCGGCGAGAAGGAATCCTCGGGAATCGGGATCGCCGCCCAGGCGTGATCCTCCGGACCGATCGGCGGGACGAAGCGGCCCGCATTCGGCTTCTCGTTCAGGATGGCATCGAAAGGCGACTGGCGGGAGAAATCCGGCGCCGGGGGAGCATAGGCGGTCGCCAGAACGTCGGCGCCGTCGTTGGTGACGAGGCTCGCGATCATCGGCGGCAGGCTCAGTTCCTGCACCTCGTCCTTGCGGAAATAGAACTCGGCGAGTTCGACGGGCTGCTGGTCGGCGGAGGACTTGACGAAGGCGGTCATCTCGTCGTCCTCGTCGACCGGTTTCATCAGCGAACTCGAACGCTGCAGCACGGAACCGGCGCTGAAGGCCTTGGGCGGCTGCATCGGCAGCACAGCGACGATGCGGCCCTTCTTCTGCGACCGGTTGACCCGGTCCTCGTCGGGCGTCGAGGCATGTGGCTTTTCCCTGCCTGCGAATGCCACCTTGCGTCCATCGGGAAAGGCGATGCCGGCATTGCCGCCGAGAATTTCGCCGCCGCCCGGAAAGGCGAGCGAGGCGGTATGTACCGAACCGGCCGGGGACTGGGTGATCACCATGCGCCAGCGCTCGGAATTGCCGTCGAAACCGGCGAGAAGATCGGTGAGGTCGCCCTGGGACGGGACTGCCGGAAACATCAGCCAGGATGCGAGACCCAGCAAAACCGGCGAGGCCCACCTGTCCCAACGCGGCAAGGACCTCTTACGCAGAACGCTCTTGAAACGCAAAACGGATCACTCCAGACGGCAACAACGAGACCGCAAGAGTGAATCATTAACCTTGATGAGCGGTTAACGCTGCGGGTCGAAAGCCTTGCCGGACCGGGCGTTTCAGCAGATGCGCATTTAACAAGTCCGTGAATGTGGCTCCCGGGACACGCTTTCGGCGCATGGCCCGCGAGCGCGGCGCGCGATCAGATGATCACATGCGAGCCGAGCTCGACGACCCGGTTCGCCGGCAGGTGGAAGTAGTCGGACGGGTCGGTCGCCGTGTTCGCCATCGCTATGAACAGCCGATCCTGCCACATGGGCATGCCGGAGGCGGCATCCGGCACGAGCTTGCGGCGGCCGAGATAGAACGAGGTGGACATGATGTCGAACTTGAACCCGGTCTTGCGCAGATAGGCGAGCGCCTGGGAGACATTGTGCGACTGCATGAAGCCGAAGCGCAGTTCCACCAGCGTGAAACGCTCCGAGATCTTCTCGACGCGATAGCGTTCCTCCAGCGAGACGCGCGGCTTGTTCACCGTGCGGATGGTCAGCACGACGTTCTTTTCATGCAGGACGTGGTTGTGCTTGATGTTGTGAAGCAGGGCCGCGGGCGCCGTTTGCGGATCGCTCGTCAGGAAGATGGCGACGCCCGGGACCGAAACCGGCGCATGATCGCTTCTCTTCTCCACCATCGGCACGAAGGTTTCGAGCGGCACGTCGATGCGGCGGGTCTTTTCGAACAGGATCGCGGTACCCCGCTTCCACGTCCACATTATTATGGTGAAGACGATCGCCATCATCACCGGCACCCAGCCGCCGTCATGCACCTTGAGCAGGTTCGCGCCGAGGAAGACGAGTTCGAGCGCAAGAAGCGGCGCGAGCGCTGCGATCGCCACGGTCTGCGGCCAACGCCATTTCAGCCGGACGAATTCGAAAGCCATGAGCGTGGTGACCACCATCGCCCCGGTAACCGAAATGCCGTAGGCCGTGGCGAGCGATTCGGAGCTTTCGAAACCGAGGACGAGCGCGATCACGCCGATGAGCAGCATCGTATTGACGCCGGGCAGGAAAATCTGCCCCGTGTTGGTCTCGGAGGTGAAGAGGATCTGCATGCGCGGCAGGTAGCCCAGATGGATCGCCTGGCGCACCAGCGAGAAGGCGCCGGTGATGACCGCCTGGCTGGCGATGATGGTCGCCGCGGTCGCCAGGATGACGACCGGCAACAGCGCCCATTGCGGAAACATCAGGTAGAAGGGATCGCTCATCGCCTCCGGGCTCTTCAGCACGAAGGCACCCTGGCCCAGATAGTTCAGCGTCAGAGCGGGAAAGACGAGCGTGAACCACGCCCACTGGATGGGACGACGGCCAAAATGGCCGAGATCGGCATACAGCGCCTCCGCCCCGGTGACCGTCAGGAACACCGCGCCGAGAACGATGACGCCGGAAAAGCCCTCGCGCAGCATGAATTCGACCGCATACCAGGGATTGAAAGCCATCAGGATGCTGTAATCGTCGGAGATATGCATGATGCCGGCGGCACCCATGACGATGAACCAGAGCGCCGTGACGGGACCGAAGAAACGGGCAACCAGTCCCGTCCCCTTCGACTGGATGGCGAACAGGGCGACGAGGATGCCGACCGATATCGGCAGGACCATGCCCTCCGCCGCCGGCGTGACGAGCTTCAGCCCTTCCACGGCCGACAGGACCGAAAGCGCCGGCGTGATCATCGCATCCCCGAGGAACAGGGCCGCACCGACAAGGCCGAGGAACATCAGCATGGCGCGCTGGCCGCTCGCCGATTTCGTAAGCAGTGCCAGAAGCGACAGCGTACCGCCCTCGCCGTCATTGTCGGCGCGCAGCAGGAAGAGCACATATTTGATGGTGACGATCACCGTCAGCGTCCAGATCATCAGCGAGATCAGACCGATGATCTCGGCATGCGTGACGCCGTCATGGGCGATCGGCTTCAGCGCCTCGCGAAAGGCATAGAGCGGGCTCGTGCCGATGTCGCCATAGACCACGCCGACGGATCCGAGGGCGAGCGCAAACAGGCTGTGACTGCGCATTTTTTCCGATGCGGCATGTTCGGCGGGATGACCCATATCTGATCTGGCGTGCGCGCCAGCCTTTCGAGAGAAACAAGGAGACGGTGTCGGAGAGGCGCATGCGGCGGGAGCAGGCGGATTTCCGGAATGCCTTTCGCGCCGGCTGCCTCGATCGCCCCGCCTTCAACAGGCGTCTTCGCTCCGGAAGTCGCCGATCGCCGGCTTTCCGGTTGATCGAGCGTGTCCTTTGCTCAGCGCGAGGCGCCTATAAAGACTGGCTTTTGCAAAAGCAAGAGGGCGATGCCCGCGGCCCGGCAGGCCCGAACCACGGCGCTCGCGGGCAGCGCCCTGCACGGTCGCATCAACCCCTTGTAAATATTCGAGGCATCGCCCGATGCAAGGCGATGCCCGGCCCTCAGCGAAGGGGACCCATGCGAAGTCCGCATGGCGCTGCATCGAGGCGCGTGTCGAAACGGTTGCCGCTGCGCCGCCGGCCGCGTTATTCGAAGACGATGGCCGGCGCCGTGCGGCGGCTGCCCTGAGACAGCTGCGCCCAGACCCGCGCGGCGATGTCCTTGTAGATCTTCGAAATCTCGTGTTCCGGTTCGGCATGCACGATCGGCGTACCGAGATCGGAGCGCTCGCGGATGTCCATCGTCAGCGGAACTTCGCCGAGGAAGGGAACGCCGATGCGCTCGGCTTCGGCGCGGGCGCCGCCATGGCCGAATATGTCATAGCGCTTGCCGGTATCGGGAGCGAGGAAGTAACTCATGTTCTCGACGATGCCGAGAAGCGGCACCTCCACCTTGCGGAACATCGTCACCGCCTTGCGGGCATCGATCAGCGCGAGATCCTGCGGGGTGGAGACGATGACGGCGCCGGCGAGCGGCACCTGCTGCGCCATGGTCAGCTGCGCGTCCCCGGTTCCCGGCGGCATGTCGACGACGAGAACGTCGAGATCGCCCCAGGCGACTTCCCGCAGCATCTGCAGCAGCGCCGACTGGACCATCGGTCCGCGCCAGATCATGGCGGTTTCCTCATCGACGAGGAAGCCCATCGACATCGCCTTCAGCCCATAGTTTTCCATGGGCGTGATGACGCGGTTTTCCACCTGCTGCGGCCGGCCGGTAATCTTGAGCAGACGGGGCACCGAAGGCCCGTAGATATCGGCGTCGAGTATCCCGACCCGCAGACCGTTGGCCTTGAGGCCGAGCGCCAGGCTGACCGCGGTGGTGGATTTGCCGACCCCGCCCTTGCCCGACGCGACGGCGATGATCGCCCCGACGCCCGGAACACCGATCTTACCCTTGGGCTGGGCCGGCGCTCCGCCGGGGCGTTGCGGCGCATGGCCGTGTGCATGTCCATGAGACGGCGCTGCCGGTGCCGGCCGCGCCTGCGGCTCGGCGGAGGCCTTGCGGTCGGCCGTCAGGGTGACCAGCGCGCCCTTGACACCGGGGACGGAGGTGACCGCCTTTTCAGCCGCAAGCCGCAACGGCTCCAGCTCGGCTGCCCGGTCTGACGGCACGGTGATAGAGAAATAGACCTTCGCATCGGAGATGAACACGTCCGAGACCATGCCGCGGGTTACGATATCCCCTTCGAGATCGAGCCCCCGGACCTTGCCCAGCGCAGCCAAAACCTGGTCCTTCGTCACTTCCGGCATGTCGCACTCCTGCATTCCACCGTCGCGCGCAACGCGCAATTCATGGCCGCTATATAGGAATTGGGGTCGGGGGTGAACAAGGAGACAATTAGCCGCCGTCCGGACGGCTGCCAGATGGCGCGCAACCGGACGGCGGTTCTTGCTTGTTCGCGCCTCTTGGTGCGCTTTTGGCAGTCCCCTCTGGACCTATCCTGATGGAAGCACGAAACGTGCCATTCTGGAAGTCCTTTCGTTCGGGCCGGTTTTACCGGTGCGGCGGAGGGTTTCGTCTCGTTCCACGGCATTTGTGCAAGGCTGCCGAAGCAGCTGCACAATAATTATGCGCGAAACTACTTGATCAACCCGATGCGCAGGGCGCGCGCGACGGCCTGGGTGCGGTTGACGGTATCCAGCTTCTTCGCGGCGCGGTTCAGGTAGTGGTTGACCGTATGTTCCGACAGGCCGAGGATATCGGCAATCTCGGCGCTCGTCTTGCCGGCCGCCGTCCAGTTCAGACAATCCAGTTCCCGCTCCGTGAGGACCTCGCCCGTACGGACGTCGAGGTTGCGGATTGCCGCCAGGCGTTCGAAGACATGGACGGATATATAAAGCAGTTCCATCACCTGCTGGCGGATGAGGCCCGGACCGGTGCCACCGATGATGACCGCGCCTCTGACGCCCGCTGAATCATGGACCGGGAAACAGTGTCCGCGCACGATGCCGAAACGGCCGAATATGTCGCGCACATCAGGCCCCTCGCCTTCGAAGACGACCGTATCGAGATCGTATCCGAAGGGCACGGTCGACCGGTTGAGGCGGTGCAGGACGAAACTTTTCTGCAAGAGTCCTTCCCGATCGAAGAGCGAGATCAGTTCTGCCGGCCAGTTGGTGATAATCGTATTGCCTGAAAGCGACTGTACGGTCGGCGCCGGGAGGTTGAGGACCAGGAAGGACCTGAAACCGTAAGCTTCGGCAAGCCGCTTCATGTAGCGGAAGACGTCGAACTGCGTCTTTAGCCCTGAAATTTCCTCGACGTCGACGTCGAAATGCATCAATTCGGTGGCCGTTTCCGTTTTGGACATCGTCTGACTTTTTGCTCCACCGGATGTGCCAGATCATTGGCATAGGCACGCGAACCGGTCAGGACTGACCGACAATCATTTTACGAAAAATTTTCGGGGTTGTGCACCCGGCGAACACTTTCCCGCATCGCGTGTTTTCGAGCCCCAGACTTCCATGGCAGACTTGAAAGAGATGTTAATTTTTTGCAGCAATCAACAAACTCTTCAATACTGACACCGGCTCGCTTTTATCGAGATTCGCAGGGCTTTGCACGTCGCTTGAATATTTTGCTGGGGACGACGGTTTGACGTCGCCTCCTCGATGTGCCGAATAGGCTTCCGACTTAAGGCTGACAGCACCCTCATGAGGCAAAGATGACGACCATCCATCCGTTCGAAGGCGAAATCCTCTCTCCTACCCTCTGCGAACTCGGGGAAGGACCGAGCTTCGAAGTGGAGACGAACACACTCTGGTGGTTCAACATTCTCGGCAAGGCGCTGCACGGGCTCGATCTGGCCACCGGCCTGGAAAAGGTCCATCCTCTGCCTGTGATGGGCAGCGTCGTCGCCCGGATCGATGACGCACGGCAGCTGATCGCAAGCGACAAGGGCCTCTTCATCCGCGATCGTGCGACGGGTGGGCTGTCGCTGCATTGCGAGCTGGAGCCCGGCCAGGACGGCAACCGCTCCAACGACGGCCGGGTGCATCCTTCCGGCAGCCTTTGGATCGGCACGATGGGAAAAACGGCCGCGGACGGCGCCGGCGCCATCTACCACGTTGCCCGAGGCGAGGTGACGAAGCTCTTCGACCGTATCAGCATCCCGAATTCGATCTGCTTTTCACCCGACGGCGAAACCGCCTATTTCGTCGATACGCGCGTCAACAGGGTGATGAAGGTTGCCGTAGACAAGAGCACCGGCCTTCCGGTCGGCGACGCTTCGCTCTTCATCGACGGCAGCAACGAGCCGGGCGGGATCGACGGATCGGTCTGCGACGCGGACGGTCACATCTGGAACGCCCGTTGGGGCGAAGGCGCGCTCGACCATTACGACGCGGAAGGCCGGATGATCGAGCGCTACCGTCTGCCGGCGCAGAACACCACCTGCCCGGCCTTCATCGGCTCCGGACGCATCGCCGTCACCTCCGCCTGGCAGGGACTGGATGAGGCGGGCCGCGCCGCCGATACACAGGCCGGCGCCCTTTTCGCCGTCCGGACCTCCGCCGAAGCGCAATACGACTTCGCCTACCGTCCCTGACCCGAACCGATCGGCGGCAGATGGATCATAGTGATCCACCTGCCGCTCAAAAAATCGGCAATTCTGGAACCAAACGGGGGTCCAATCGCTTCTTCTGTCGAACCGGCGCGGCAACAAGACTTCAAAAAGCACCGCGCGTTCATGTGAACGATAACGAAAACAGAAAAGGCAGGATCGTTATGAAAAAGACTCTCGCAACTATGGCGGCCACTGCTGTTCTCATGGCTTCCACCGTCCTCGCGCCGGCATTTGCGCAGACCAACAACACCGCTCCGGCCAGCCCCGCCGCTCCGGCAGCGCCTTCCGATCCGGCAGCTTCGACCCCTGCGCCGGCAACTCCTTCCGCAGGTTCCGACATGTCGTCCGCAGCCGGCGGCAGCTACCTGACGGAACAGTCCGATACGCAGGTCAGCGCCAACGACTACATCGGCAAGGCGATCTACAATGCCGACAACGAGAGCATCGGTGACGTCAACGACCTGATCATGGAAGAAAAGGGCGGCATCGTCGCAGCCGTGGTCGGCGTCGGTGGCTTCCTCGGCATCGGCGAAAAGGACGTCGCCGTCCCGATGGACAAGATCACGATGTCGCGCGACGCGGAAAAGAACGAAGTGCGTCTGACCACCACCGAGACGGCCGAAGCACTGCAGGCCGCTCCGGAATTCAAGACGCTCGATGACCAGCAGGCCGCCACGGACGCGACGACGACGTCGTCGACCACCGGTGCGGCGCCGGCAGCTCCGGCGGCAACACCTGCTGCACCGGCTACGGGCGGCGACACCAACTCGTCGACGGTTCCCAAGCAGTAAGCTTGGTCAGGAGCCCGGAACGAGCGACCCGTCGCTCGAATTACGGGGCCCAGGTATAGGGTCAATGAGGGGCGGCGCTGCGGCGCCGCCCTTTTCCGTCCGTTTTATTTTGTCCTTGCGTTCGCCAGCCGGCGATGGATGCAGCGGCCTACAGCAGCGAACAGATCCGCAGCGCATCGTAGATAGAGGCGTGGATATTGCGGCTGGCGACCGCATCGCCGATCCTGACAAGATCGAACGCGGCATCGTCCCGGTTGCGGGGCAAAGGAGGCCGCCGGGCGATCAATGCCCGGTAGTCAACCGCGCCGAGATTGCGCGAATGCGGCTTCAGTTCCAGGAACAGGTCGGCATTTGCCGCGGTCCCGTGCTCGACGACCACCTGGTTGACCTGCCGCTCGACGATCGCCGGCGAATAATCCGACCCGAGGACCGCCGTCAGGCCGTTGCCGTTGCGCCGCACGGCCTTCAGGCGGGTATTGATCGTCACAGTCACCCTGGCTTCGGCAAAAGCCTTCGCGTAGGGCACATGGTTCATGCCGCCCATTTCCGGCGCGAAGAACCGCTCCGGCGAGACCAGCTCCAGTTCGGCACCGCTCGCGGCGATCACTTCGGCGGCGCTCATTCCGGGATGGCCGCCATTGTCGTCGAAAAGCAGAACCGGGCCTTGCGGCCTTGCCGTTCCGGCAATTATGTCCCAGCTGCTTGTGACCAGTTCCTCTCCGCCGTCGAGTACCGGCATCTGGGCGAAGCCGCCCGTCGCCACCACGACCAGATCCGGGTCGAGCGCCAGGACATCGTTTGCCTCCGCAAAGACGTCGTAGCGGATCTCCACCCCGAGCCGCTCGAGTTCGGCGAGCCGCCAGTCGACGATGCCGATCATCTCCCGACGCCTGGGGTTCCGGACGAGAAGGTTGATCTGGCCGCCTGCCTCGCCCATCGCCTCGAGCACGGTCACGGAATGGCCGCGCTCGGCAAGCACACGCGCCGCCTCCAGCCCCGCAGGACCGGCGCCGATGACGACAGCGCGGCGGAGAAATGCCGCACGCGGGATATCATGGGGGATCAGCGCCTCGCGGCCGGTGGCCGCATTGTGGATACAGAGTGCCTCGCCGCCCTCGTAGATACGGTCGAGACAGTAGGTCGCGCCGACGCAGGGCCGGATGCGCGCCTCCTCGCCGCGGCTGATCTTGGCGACGATATGCGGGTCTGCGATATGCGCGCGCGTCATGCCGACCATGTCGAGCTTGCCCTCGGCGATCGCGTGGCGGGCGGTCGCGACGTCGGCGATGCGGGCGGCGTGGAAGACAGGAAATTTCGTCGCCGCCCTCACCTCGCCGGCGAAATCGAGATGCGGCGACGCGCGCATTCCCTGGATCGGGATCACCTCGTTGAGTGCCGCATCGTGATCGATATGGCCACGGATGATGTTGAGGAAATCGACGTTTCCCGCGGCCACCAGCCTGCGCGCGATCTCGACACCCTCCTCGCGCGAGAGGCCCTTTTCCCAATCCTCGTCGGCCACCATGCGGATACCGACGATGAAATCTGGGCCGACCTGCCGCCGGATCGCCTCGAGCACCATGTTCGAAAACCGCATGCGGTTTTCCAGCGTGCCGCCGTATCCATCCTGCCGCAGGTTGGTGGCGGGCGACCAGAACTGGTCCATCAGGTGGCCATAGGCCTCGATCTCAATCCCGTCGAGGCCGCCCTCCTGCATCCTCGCGGCGGCATCGGCATAGTCGGCGACGATGCGCTCGATATCCCAGTCCTCCATTTCCTTCGGAAAGGCGCGATGCGCCGGCTCGCGCACCGGAGACGGCGCCAGTACGGGCAGCCAGTCGCCCTTGTTCCACCCCGTGCGGCGACCGAGGTGGGTAAGCTGGATCATCACCGCGGTGCCGTGTTCGTGGCACTCGTCCGCGAGGCGCCGCAGCCACGGCACGATCTCGTCCTTGTAGGCAAGCAGGTTGCCGAAGGCGGGCGGACTGTCGGGCGAAACGCTCGCAGATCCCGCCGTCATCGTCATGGCGATGCCACCCTTCGCCTTTTCGACGTGGTAGAGCCGATAGCGGTCCTTCGGCATGCCGTCCTCGGAATAGGCCGGTTCATGGGCGGTCGACATGATGCGGTTCTTCAGCGTCAGATGCTTAAGCTGAAACGGCTGCAGAAGAGGATCGTTGGACATCGGTATCGCGCGCTCTTTCGCCAATAAAAGGCGCATCATCGCCGAGGTCGATGAGGATGGCGAGGACCAGACGCGGCGCGCACTGTCCGCAGCGCGCCGTCATCGTTTTTCGCGATCAGGCGCGTTCGAGCGCCATGAAGTCGTGGTAGTGGTCGTGGAGGTAGCGGAGGGTGGCGTTGCCATCGACCGGCCTGCCGTAGTGATATCCCTGCCCCATGCCGCAGCCGAGCGATTTCAGCATGTCGACATCGGCTCGCTCCTCGATGCCTTCCGCGACGACTTCGAGATCCAGCCCCTGGCACATGGCGATGATGGCGCGCACGATATGTTCGGAGGCGCGATCGGTGGTGATGCGGCAGATGAAGGCGCGGTCGATCTTCACCTTGTCGAAGGTGAAGTCCCGCAGACGGCCGAGACTGGACTGGCCGGTGCCGAAATCGTCGAGCGAGATGCGCACGCCCTTCTGGCGAAGCTCGGTGATGATGCGCTGGGCGGTATCGGCCGAGGTCATCACCGCCGTCTCGGTAATCTCCAGTTCCAGCCGGTGCGGATCGAGGCCGACACGCGCGAGCGTCGACAGGATATTGCTCGACGTCCCGGGATCCGTCAGCTGCGCGGAAGACAGATTGAACGACAGGAAGAGTTCACGCGGCCAGGACAGGGCGGCCTCGGCCGCCTTGCGCAGCAGCGTTTCCGACAGGGCGTCGATGAAACCGCGCTCTTCCGCCAGCGGCACGAAAACGGCGGGAGACACGAAACCGAGGTCGGCGTCGCGCCAGCGGGCAAGCGCTTCGAACCCTGCCACCATGCCGTCGCGGATGCGGACGATCGGCTGGAAGTGAACGTCCACGGCGTCGGAAATGATCGCGTGGCGCAATGCCTGCTCGATCTGGGTGGCGCGCCGCATTTCCTGGGCGATCTCGGTGGAATAGACCGTGATCTGCGCCCGTCCGCGACGCTTCGAACGGTAGAGCGCGGTTTCGGCGCTCTTCAGAAGATCCTCGAACTCCTCGCCGGCGAACGGATAGATGGCGAAACCGAAGGAGGCCGAAAGGCGGACGTTGCGGTCGCCGAGGTCATAGGGCGCCGAAAGGACGTCCTTCATCATCTGGCCGATACGCTCGGCGCCGACGCGCTCGAACACCAGCGGCAGGATGAAGGCGAATTCGTCTCCGTCATGACGGGTGACCGTCGCGCCGTCCGGCATGCAGGCCTTGAGGCGATGCGCCACCTGGCACAGGATCTCGTCCCCGGCCTCCGAGCCGAAGAGATCGTTGATCGGCTTGAAACCGTCGAGATTGGCGATGCAGATGGTGAAGGGCGCGGGATCGGCGGCGCGTTCCGCAGCCAGCAGCCTCACCTTGTCGCGCAGGCGATAGCGATTGCCGAGCCCGGTCAGCGGGTCGCTGTAGGCCATGGCCTGCAGTTCGTTCTGGCTGACCTGCGGCAATGGATTGCCCGCTGATTTCATAAAATATCCCGCCCTTCGAAACGAGGGGAAGGATGCGGGACAAAGATTAAGAAATCCTGCGAAACGCCTGCCGCAACTAGGATGCCGCCCACTCTTCGCTCTCGGTCTCGTCGTCCAGCACGCACAGGAACCGCTGGAAGACGGCATCCAGGGCTTCGGGGCTGATCGGTTTCAGGATAACCTCGTCCATGCCCGCCTCGAAGCAACGTTCGCGGTCCCGATCGAAGGCCTGCGGCAGCACGCCGACGATCGGAACGGGAGCCTTGCCTCCTTCCAGCGCGCGGATTGCGGCGGAAGCCTCGAAACCGGTCAGTTTCGGCAGGGTCACATCCATCAGGACGAGCTTCGGCGAGCGTTCGCGGCAGAGACGGACGGCCTCCTCGCCATCGACCGCCAATGCATAGCGGTAGCCGAAGCTTTCGATGATCTGCGAAAAGACGATCTGGTTGACCTCGTTGTCCTCGGCCACGAGGATATCGATTTCAGCCTCCCCTGCCGCCGGGGCGACATGCCAGTCGTCGGACGGCGACAGAACCGTCTCTTCGGCCGATTTCGAAAGCCCGGCACGCACCTGCGCGGTCAGCCCGCGCCCGGCCTGTTTCAGTCCGATCCGGAGCACCGGTACGCCATGCGCTTCCGCGACCGCATCGCAGCCGGCGGGCATGGCCCTGTCGACGATGACCAGATCGATGCGGATATCGGCCTCGGAGGCGAGCTGGAGGAAAAGCGACAGTTCGTCCGCGCCCGAGACACCGGATACGTCGGCCCCCTCGCTGCGCAGGTGGCCGATCGCCGCGACCTCCGTCTCGACGGACGGCGCGACGACCAGGATCTTCGCCGGCGGCAGGCCGGCGCCGTCAGCCGCGGGGCATGACGGGGCGGCCTTGAGATTGGTCAGGTCGGTCTGCACGAGATCGTCCATCCACCGGTCCGCGCCAACATCCGCCGCCAATGCCGAAATGTCCTGTTTGGCGGTGACGAGATAATAGCGACCGGGCTTGCCGATGCGGTATTTGTGAACGACGACGACGACGGTCGAACCGTCCGGGCGGGTGATCCGCTCTGGAATCTGAACCGGTTCGCCGGTCTCGTAGACCTCGCGGTTGATCGGATCCAGCCGCTGTTCGAGTTCGGGCGGATTGATGTCGGACCCCTTGTAGCCGAGGATCGATTCGGCGGGCAGGTCGAGAAATTCGCTGGCCGCCTTGTTGACGGCGACGAAGACGGAGTTGCGGTCCTTGACGCTGATGGGGAACGGCAGATTGTCGAGGACCTCTTCGGTCACCTGGACACGTTCGGTATCCAGCCGCCACTGTTCCTCGCGCTTCTTCTGCTCGGAGATGTCCTTGATGACGCAGACGCCGTAACCGGAGGGCAGCCGCCGCTTGACGACGCGCAGCCAGCGCTCGGGGTTCGGCCGCTCGAGCGTTTCCGAGCGTTCCTTCCACAGTCCGGCGATCTGTTCGGCAACCCAATCCTCGCGGCTCAAGGCCCGGCGGTATCCGAACGTATCGGCGGCAAAGCGGATGCCGGCGTCGTAGAGCGCGGCCATCAGATCGCGCATGCGGGTCCGTGGCGCCAAGAACTGTCTCGGCACCGGAATCAAGCCCACCAGTTGCTGGCTGGCAAAGACGACCAGGTCGTTCCGGTCGTACAGCAGCACGGCCGAGGAAACGCCTTCGGCCAGAGCCTCCAGAATGGCAGTCTGAATGTTCGGATCCGCCTCGTCCAAATCATTCATGGGATGAAACTCCGTATGCTTTCGGGCCGGCGTCAGGCCAAGCCCGGTCAGCCGATCCACGTCAATCGGCAAAACGTCCTTCGCGTCCAGTCAGATCGGTAGGGAACATGCTGGCTGCAAGTCCTCAACGGGCGACCGAGCCAATGTGGCGGTGCCCAGCCGGCCGCCACTTCGATCACTCGCGGAGAGCGAGAGCTCTCCCGGGTTCATCCTATTCAACAGGGCGACCCTAGCCGGCTTCCCTTAAAGCGGAATTAATGCTGCGGCGCTGCAACACGATTGCCGAGGGATAATCGCATCCACACCCTTTCCTCCGGCGTGCGAATCCTCGAAAATGGCGGCATGCCCGTTCAGCTCCTGCCCGAAATCCTGATCAACCAGATCGCCGCCGGCGAAGTCATCGAAAGACCGTCCAGCGCGACCAAGGAACTGGTGGAGAACGCGATCGACGCAGGGGCGACCCGCATCGAGATCGCGACGGCCGGCGGCGGCAAGAGCCTCATCCGCGTCACCGACAACGGCTCGGGCATGGATGCCGGCGACCTGCAACTCGCGGTACGCCGGCACTGCACCTCGAAGATATCGACGACGCTCGACGACATCCACACGCTGGGCTTCCGGGGCGAAGCGCTGCCGTCGATCGGGTCGGTCGCCAAACTCGCCATTACCAGCCGCCGCCACGGCGATCCGCAGGGCTCGCAGGTCTCCGTGACCGGCGGCCAGGCCTCGGCAGTCAAGCCAGCTCCGGCCAATCCCGGCACGATCGTCGAGGTCCGCGACCTGTTCTTCGCAACCCCCGCGCGGCTGAAGTTCATGAAGACGGAAAGGGCGGAGGCGGCCGCGATCACCGAAGTCGTCAAGCGCATGGCGATCGCCTTCCCGCATATCCGCTTCGTATTGTCCGGCACGGATCGCTCGACGCTGGAATTTGCCGCGACCGGCGACGACCGGCTGGCGCGCATGGCGCAGGTACTGGGCGCCGAGTTCAAGGACAATTCGATCGAGATCGATGCCGGGCGCGAAGAGGTGTCGCTGTCCGGCTTCGTCGGCGTGCCGACCTTCCACCGCGGCAATTCGGCGCACCAGTTCGCCTTCGTCAACGGACGGCCGGTGCAGGACAAGCTGATCCTGTCGGCCATCCGCGGCGCCTATGCCGAGCAGATGCCGTCGGGGCGCTATCCCGTCGCCGTCCTGTCGATCGATCTCGATCCCGCGCTGGTCGATGTCAACGTCCACCCCGCCAAGGCCGATGTCCGTTTCCGCGATCCGCAGCTCGTCAGGGGCCTCATCGTCGGCGCCATCCGCCAGGCCCTGCATCGCGAGGGCGACCGCGCCGCGACGACGGGGGCCGCCGCGATGCTGCGCGCCTTCCAGCCCGGCTTTGCCGAGCCCCGTCACCCGGGCACGGCTCAGCACCACTATCCGCAAGCCGCGCCGGCCCAGGCGCCATGGACCTCCGTCACCTCGCCCTACCGGCCGCTCGACCTCGGCGGCACGGCGCCCCGGACCCAGCCGGCCCAGAGGGGCTTCGACGCCTTTTCCGCCCCGACCGCACGGGCAGACGTGATCTCCGAGCCGGCGGCATCGGAGCAGGCAAACGTCTCGCACCGGCTCGGCGCCGCCCGAGCGCAGGTGCACGAGAACTATATCGTCGCCCAGACCGAGAACGGGCTCGTCATCGTCGACCAGCACGCCGCCCACGAAAGGCTGGTCTTCGAAAGCCTGCGCAAGGCGCTGGAAAGCGACCGGCTCGCCTCCCAGGTGCTGCTCATCCCCGATATCGTCGACATGCCGGAAGAGGACTGCGACAGGCTGATGGCGCATGCGACGGAACTCGACCGGCTGGGACTGGCGATCGAACGCTTCGGACCCGGCGCGGTAGCGGTGCGCGAAACGCCGGCCATGCTCGGCGAAGTGGATGCCGCGGCCCTGATCCGCGACCTCGCCGACGAGATCGCGGAATGGAATACGGCAAGCGGGCTGCGCAACAAGCTCGAATACATCGCCGCGACGATGGCCTGTCACGGCTCGGTCCGGTCGGGCCGGCGGCTGAAGCCGGACGAGATGAACGCACTGCTTCGACAGATGGAGGCAACCCCGGGTTCCGGCACCTGCAACCACGGCAGGCCGACCTATATCGAACTGAAACTTTCGGATATCGAACGCCTGTTCGGCCGCAGCTGAAGGCGTTCCATCAGCGACGGCCGCCGGGGCCGTTCACGGCGCAATGGGAATTCGTGACAGATTTTCGGGCCGATACGCTGGCAATGACTGCCGGTTCGGGTTAGACGGAACCATGTTCTTTCGCAGGAGACGATTGATGAACCGGTTTGAGGGGAGCGGTTTTCGCGAAGCCAAGATCCGCTATCTCGACGGTGACTATCAGGTGCTCAGCGCCGGTTCCTATGTCATCTGCGCGGCAAGCGGCGTCCAGATCCCGCTCGACGAGCTGCGCTACTGGAGCGTGGCGCGGCAGGAGCCCTATGTCGACTGCGCCACCTCGCTCGACGCGGAGAAGCGGGCCGGCGCCCTGCCCAACCAGCGGCGCGCCTGACGTTCTCAGCCCTTTACCGAGCCTTCGCGCAGCCGCCTTTCACGGAAATTCCTGAACGCGGTGTCGATGATGGTGGTCGCGGCGCGCGGATCATCGAAGATCATGTCGATCTCGACGACCTTCGAACGCTGGCGCAGGGTCGCGGCGGCACCCGTATGCCCGGCCAGGCGCGCCGCATCCTTGGCCGTCGTCACCAGGACAAGACCGTCGCGTTCGGCATCGGCAAGCAGGGACCGGATCTCGTCCTCGCTGAAATAATGGTGATCGGGAAAAGACCGGCTTTCGGAAATCAGCCCGCCGACGGACCTGACGGTGCGGTAGAATTTCTCCGGATCGGCGATACCGGCATAAGCGAGCACGTTCTGCCCGGAAAGCGCCCTGTCCTCATGCGGCCGAATGGCTGAGACATAGACGGCCTTGCCGGCGCGCGCGGCCTGACGGACCAGGGCATCGGCCGCGTTGCCGTCTCCGACCTTGAGGATAGCCGAAAGCTGGCGCATCTGCTCGCCGATCGGCGCCCTGACGGGGCCACCCGGTACGAGATGGCCGTTGCCGATGCCCCTCCTCGTGTCGATGACGACCAGCGCGAAATCGAGATGCAGCCGCGCGCTCTGGAAACCGTCGTCCATGATGATCATGTCGACCCCTTCGGCAGCCAGCTGTTTCGCGCCTTCGACACGCCGCCTCGAAATGACCGTCATCGCTTCGGCAGCCAGAAGTAGTGCCTCGTCTCCCACGGCATCGGCGCGGTGATGGCCGGGATCGACCACCGTCGTGACATCCAGTGAACCGCCATATCCCCGGCTGAGGAAGCCCGGCCGATGCCCCATCCGTTTTGCCGCCCTCGCGAGCGCTATCGCGGTGGGTGTCTTTCCGGCGCCGCCGACGGTGAAGTTGCCGACACAGATGACGGGAACCGGGGCAGACGCCCGCACCGCCTTCCTCATCCGGCGCCCCGCCACCTTTCCGTAGATCGCGGAGAGCGGCATCAGCGCCCAGGCGCGCCAGTCTGCCTTTTCCCACCAGAAAGGCGGCGCTTCGGAAACCATGCCTATTCCCCCGCCGCAACCATATCCGGGGCCGCGTCGCCGAAGATCAGGCTCTCGAGCGCCGTGATGTCGTCGACGCAATGGTCGGCCATGCCCGACAGCGTCGACCGCGTGCCCGTCCCGGTCAGGACGGCAACCGTCATGGCTGTACCGGCCGCCCGTCCCATGACCATGTCGTGACTGTTGTCGCCGACCATGACGACCTCGCCCGGCGTCAGGCCGGTGGCCCGGCAGAACGCGAGGACCATGCCGGGTTCGGGCTTCGCGCCGAAACCGCTGTCGTAACCGGCGATGAAATCCACATGATCGGTGAAGCCGAAATGCTCCACGGTCCGGCGGATCGCCTTCTCGTTGTCGCTGGAGGCGATGCCGAGCTTCAATCCCTTCGCCTTCAGCCGCGCGAATAGGGCGGCGAGGTCGGTAACGGCGACGGAGAATTCCGCCGCCCGGACGAACAGCGCATCGAGCTCCCCGGTCAGGGCCATCGGGTCGACCGGAGAACCCGCGGCGACGAAGCCGGCCGCGATCTCCGCTGCGTTTCCGGCGGCAAACAGGCTGTCGGCCCGCGTCCTGCCGCCGACCGGATCCATGCCGCCCGCTTCGAGCAGCCGCGGTTCGAGATCGGGATTGCCGGCGGCCGCTATGCGGGCAGCCTCCCGGTTTACCGGCCCCCAGCTTTCGTCGTAACGCAGCAGCGTGCCGTCCTTGTCGAAGAGAACGCCTGCGATGACGGAGGGCGACGGCCTCACCGGCTGGTACTCGCCGCGGCAGCCTTCGGCTGCAGCCGGGCCGACACCGTCAACGGATTGATATAGGGCTCCAGCGCCTTGACGGTCTTTGCCAGGGCGCCGCGCAGATCCTCCATCGCATCCTGGCCGGCATCGACCATCTTGCGCCGCGCCGCATCGGTGATCATCAGGTAATGTACGGCCTTGGCGAGCATCTCCACGTCGCGGACGACGCGGGCGCCCCCCTTGCGGACGAGATGCTGATAGGTATCGCGAAAATTCTGGATGTTCGGGCCGCTCAGGACGGCGCAGCCGATCATGGCGGGCTCGAGCGGATTCTGCCCGCCCTCGCCCGTCAGAGACCGGCCGACAAAGGCGATTTCGGTGAGACGCAGATAAAGGCCCATCTCGCCGATCGTATCACCCATGAAGACGTCGGTCTCGGCGGTGATCGCATCGTCGCGCGAACGGCGGGCGACCGTCAGTCCCTCTTCCTTGAGCATTGCCTCGATGGCATCGGCGCGATCGGGATGGCGGGGCACGATGATCGTCAGCTGGCCGTTCTTCGGCTTGATTGCCCTATGGACGGCGGCTGCCGCCTTCTCCTCGCCCTCGAAGGTCGAGATCGCCGCCCACGTCTTGCGTCCGCCGATCTGGCTGCGGTATCCGGCCAGCACCTCCTCGTCGCAAGGAGGCGGATCGGTATCGCTCTTGAGATTGCCCGAGACGATCACAGGCCAGGCGCCGAGGTCGCGGAAGCGTTCGGCATCGAGATCCGACTGGGCAACCACCAGCGCCATCTTTTCGAACAGCGTCTCGGCAACCTTGAGATGGCGTTTCCAGCGGTCGAAGGAGCGGTCGGAAATGCGGGCGTTGACACGTATCTGCGGTATCCGCCGGCGGGCGAGTTCGACAACCGTCGTCGGCCAGATCTCCGATTCCGCCGTGATGCAGGCATCGGGCTTCCAATAGGCGATGAAGCGCTTCACCGGAAACTTCACGTCGACGGGGACGTATTGATGGATGACGTCGCTTCCGAGCCGGGCATCGACGAGGGCCGCCGAGGTCACGGTACCCGTGGTCAGGAGAACGTGGATCTCGCGCCGGCGGAGTTCCCGGATCATCGGGAGCAGGGCCATGGTTTCGCCGACGCTTGCGGCATGCACCCAGATCAGCGGCCCGCGCGGACGCGCCAGGCTCGCATAACCCAGGCGTTCCAGCCGGCGGGAGCGGTCTTCCTTGCCCTTCAGCGCGCGAAACGCGAGATAGGGTCCGGCCATGGGATAAAGCGCTATGCCGGCCACACGATAGCCGACCAGAGCCGTGCGTGCCCAGACGCTGCTCATCGCTTCCGTTCCCGATCGCCGGCGACCGCCATCAAAACCTCATTGCTTCAGGGGCATGCTATATCGGTCTACATGTTTTACAAATGCGTCAAAAAGCTGGTTGCCATCCAGGGCTACCACAATATGAGACGTAGTCATAATAGATCGATCTTGCGTCAGACCGACTTGGTTTCCGGTTCGAGCAGGCGATGCATGTGCACGATGAAATAGCGCATCTGGGCATTGTCGACCGTCTGCTGGGCCTTCGACCGCCAGGCGATCAGGGCGCTGGCGTAATCGGGATAGATGCCGACGATGTCGAGCGCCGACAGGTCCTTGAACTGAACCCCTTCAAGGCTTGCAAGCTCACCGCCGAAAACCAGGTGGAGAAGCTGTTTCTTGTCGCTCGATTCCGTCATTTCCATATCCGTCCGTTCAAGCCCCGCCCGTCCCTTCCTCTGCTGCATTCCGCATCAAAGGTCAACCCGCCCAGCCGGTCAACAAATGCGGCAGCAGAGCCTCGCGCGCATGGCCGGAGCCGGCGAACAGGGCGCCGTGGCGGATGATCTCCCGGTTATAGACCGGCGGCCGGCCGTCGAGATCGGTGAGCGCTCCGCCGGAGCGCTCCAGGATCAGGTCGGCCGCCGCCAGGTCCCAGTCGTGGGAGTCCCGCTTGACGATCGTCGCGTCGATGCGCCCGTCGGCCACCATCGCCAGCCGATAGGCGAGCGAGGGTACATGCTTTACCCGGTGGACGGCGTGATTGGGCTGGAGCTGCCGGACGATCTTCTCGTCGGCGGCCAGTGCCAGTTCATGGCCGGCGCGCTCTTCGAGAACGGCGATCGGCATGCCGTTTCGCAGCGCGGGCCCGGCCTGGGCCGCACTGAATTCCTCCTGCAGCGCCGGCGCCACCAACACGCCCGCCACCGGCCGGCCGCGATGGACGACGGCCACCGAAACGCACCAGGTCGCCTCACCGGCGATGAAGGCACGGGTTCCGTCGATCGGGTCGACGACGAAAAGCGTCTCGCAGCCGAGACGGGCGCTGTCGTCGTCCGTCTCCTCCGACAGCCAGCCGTAATTCGGCCGCTTGCCGAGGAGGATGGACCGGAGGCGATCGTTGGCGGCGAAATCGGCGGCGCTGACCGGCGATCGGCCCTCGTTCTTCCACCAGACTTCCGGCGATTGCCGGAAGAAGCCGTGGGCGATCTCGCCCGCCTCGCGCGCAGCCGTCAGGATCAGGTCGAGATCGTCGCTCCAGAGCGCGGCTGCCGGAGCCATGACGATCACCGTCCAGCCATGGTCATGCCCTCGATCGCGATCGTCGGCGAAGCCACGCCGAACTTGCGGTCGATGTCATCGGCAGGCGTGATGCGCAGGAACATGTCCTTCAGGTTGGACGCGATGGTGACCTCCGAGACCGGATAGGCGAGCTTGCCGTTCTCGATCCAGAAACCGCTTGCGCCACGGCTGTACTCGCCGGTGATCATGTTGACACCCTGGCCGATCAGTTCGGTGACGTAGAGGCCGGTACCGACCGATGCGATCAGATCGTCCGGTGAAATGTCGCCGGGCTCGAGCGCGAGATTGGTCGAAGCGGGGGTGACGAGGTTTCCGCCCCGCACGCCGCGGCCGTTGGTCGGCATCGCGAGTTCGCGGCCGGTCGAGGTGGACAGGAACCAGTGCTTGAGGACGCCGTCCTCGATCATCGTCAGCCGCTCGCCAGAAACGCCCTCGCCGTCGAAGGGGCGCGAGGAGGAACCGCGCACGACGAGCGGATCGTCGGTGATGTCGAGCCCGGCCTTCAGCACCCGCTCGCCCATCCTGTCGCGCAGGAAGCTCGTCTTTCGGGCAACCGATGCACCGTTGATGGCACCGGCAATGTGCCCGACGAAACCGCGCGCCATCCTGGGGTCGAGAACCACGGTGACGTTGCTCGCCGTATCGACCTGCCGCGGATTGATGCGGCGGACGGCACGCTCGCCGGCGCGACGGCCGATCACCGCCGGATCTTCGAGATCGGCGGCGAAGAGGCGGCTGTCGAAGTCGTAGTCACGCTCCATCTTCGTCCCCTGGCCGGCGATGACGCTGACGGAACGGCCGAAGCGGGAGCCCATGTAGCTGCCGGAAAACCCGTGCGAGGTGACGAGGACGAGCCCTCCCATGCCGGCCGAAGCGCCGGCACCGGAGGAATTGCTGACCCCTTCGACCGCCAGGGCGGCCGCTTCCATGGACAGCGCCGCTTCACGCAGTTCGTCGGTCGAGACATGGGTGGCGTCGAAGAGATCGAGATCGCGATAGGCGCCCGCCAGCCGGCTCTCGTCGGCGAGGCAGGCAAACGGGTCTTCCGGCGACACTTTCGCCATAGCGACCGCCCGTTCGGCGAGCGTCTTCATGTCGAAGCCGGGATTGGCCGAAACGCTCGCGACTTTCCTGCCGACAAAGACGCGAAGGGAAAAGTCGTCGCTTTCCGACGCTTCGGTGCCTTCCACCTTGCCGAGACGCACGGATACGGAGCGGGAACGGGAGCGCACGACCACAGCGTCGGCCTGGTCCGCTCCCGCGGCCTTCGCCAGATCGATCAGTTCGGAGGCGCGCGCCAGCAGCGAGGCGGAATCAATTTCGGAGCTCATACTTTCAAGCCTTTCATTCCCGTCCCATTTATTGTGCACGGTCTGACGCATCAAGGGCGGCTCGCCGATTCTTGACAAGACGTAATCCGCCGCCTGAGAATCCCGCCATGACGATGCCCGGTTCACTCTTTTCCGAAATGCTGCTTCTTCTTGCCGGAGCCGTGGTCGCCGCGCCGCTTTTCCGCAGGCTCGGGCTCGGTACGGTTCTCGGATATCTGGCGGCCGGCGTCGTCATCGGTCCTGTCCTGCAGCAGATCACCGATACCGAAGAGGTTCTCAGCGTCGCCGAATACGGGGTCGTCTTCCTGCTTTTCATCATCGGCCTGGAGTTGAAGCCATCGCGGCTGTGGCAGATGCGAGGCGATGTGTTCGGTCTCGGGCCGGCCCAGGTCCTGCTCACCGGGTTCAGCCTCGCCGCCCTTTCCTACGGTGCCGGTATCGCCGCCTGGCAGGGCAGCCTGATCATCGGCTTCGGGCTGGCGCTCTCCTCCACGGCCTTCGCCCTGCAGCTTCTCAACGATGCCGGAGAGATGAACAGCCGTTACGGCCAGCGTTCCTTCTCCGTGCTGCTGTTCCAGGATCTCGCCATCGTGCCGCTGCTGGCGCTGATCACCATTCTGGCCCCCGGAACCAGCGGGGAGGCTGCAACGCCGCTTCTGGATTTCGGCACCGCCGTCGCGGCGATCGCGGCGATGATCGTCGCCGGGCGTTATCTGCTGAACCCGATGTTCCAGGTCATCGCCCGGACCGGTGCCCGCGAGGTCATGATCGCCGCTGCGTTGCTGGTCGTGCTCGGATCGGCGGCGGCGATGCAGATGGTCGGTCTTTCGATGGCCATGGGTGCATTCCTGTCGGGCGTGATGCTCGCCGAATCCTCCTATCGGCACGAGCTGGAAGCGGATATCGAACCGTTTCGCGGCCTGCTGCTGGCATTGTTCTTCGTCGCGGTCGGGCTTTCGCTCGAACTCGACGTGATCGCCGACCACATCCTCTTCATCGTGCCGGCCGTGGCCGTCTTCATGGCCACCAAGGCATTCGTCACCTATTCCCTGTGTCGTCTCTGGGATTCCTCCCACAACGACGCGATCAGGATCGCGCTTCTCCTGCCGCAGGGCGGCGAATTCGGCTTCGTCCTGTTCACCACCGCCATGGCCGCAGGCCTCCTGTCGTCGTCGACAACGTCGCTTCTGATCGCCGGCGTGACGTTGTCCATGGCCTTGACGCCGCTCGGCACGCTGCTCGCCAAGCGCTTTCTCGACGGCGAGGTGCGCGAGCAGCTGGAGGAGGATTTCGACGGCGCCGGCGCCGACGTGCTGATGATCGGATTTTCGCGTTTCGGGCAGATCGCGGCACAGATCCTGCTCGCCGGCGGCCGGGACGTTACCGTCATCGACGATTCGGCCGACCGCGTGCGTCAGGCTTCGGGCTTCGGTTTCCGCATCTATTTCGGCGACGGCACGCGCCGCGACGTGCTCATAGCCTCCGGCATCGAGCGGGCGAAGATCGTCGCCGTCTGCACCCAGAAACGAGAGACGACGGACAGGATCATCGAGCTCATCCGTTCGGAATTTCCCACCGTGCGACTGTTCTCCCGCTCCTATGACCGCGTCCATTCGCTCTGGCTGCGGGAGAAGGAAGTGGACTACGAATTGCGAGAGACGCTGGAATCCGGGCTCCTGTTCGGCAGCCGGACGCTGGAAGCCCTCGGCCATTCGGAGACGGAGACTGCGGAAATCCGCCGCGACATCCGCCGACGCGACGAGGAGAGGCTGCAGATACAGGCGGTCGACGGCATCACCGCCGGACGCGAAAAGCTGTTTACCCGGCCGGTCCGGCCCGAGCCGCTGATCAAGCCGAAAAAGGCTGCCTTGGTGGAGGAAATGGAAACGGACGGTCCGGTGCCGGTTTCGGCAACCGCGGAAATCTGATCACGCCTCGACGGCGGTCTCCAGCGCATCGACCGCGCGCTTCAGTTCGTCCTTGACGTGTTCGGATTCGTCGAGGATCTCACGCGCCCTCAGGAAGTCCAGCACCCGGAAGCGATTGACCGCCGGACGCAGGAAGATATGCGGCGGGTTGAGTTTCAGTTTGAGGGATATGCTCGCCTGCATGGTCAGCTGGCTCGCACCGAAGAGCGCGTCGATCCGTGTCGGCGGATGAGTGCCGTCGCCTTCCGGCGCACCGACGACATCGACCGCAATGACGACGTCGGCCAGTTCCAGCAGCGGTTCGTAGGGAATGGGATTGAACACGCCGCCGTCGATCATCACCCGGCCATTGACCCATACCGGCATGAACAGGCCGGGGATGGCGGCGGAGGCGGCAATGGCCGTCCTGAGGTCGCCCTCCTCCAGCACCACCTCGGCCTGACCGTAATAATCGGTCGCGGAAATCTTGAGCGGGATCGCCAGATCGGCGAAGTCCTGGGGAATGTCGGGCGGCAGAAAGGCCTCGAGGATCGGCTCGAGGTTGAAATGACCGAAGCGGAAGCCGCCGAGCTTGTCCCGCATCGAGGCCGGACCGAGCGTCCACAACCGGTTGAAGAGCGAGTTGCGGGTGCCGACCGTCTGGATCGTATAGTCGCGGATGTCGGCGCCGCGCATGCCGGCCGCCATGCCGGCGCCGATGATCGCGCCGATCGAGGAGCCGGATATCGCCACCGGCCGTATACCGAGTTCGTCGAGCGCCTCGATGACATTGATATGCGAGAGCCCCCGGGCACCGCCGCCGCCGAAGGAGACTGCGTAGCGCAAGCCGCCCTCGGGCGTCCCGGCTTCCAGATCCGGCAGGGCGAGACGGGTGTTCATGGTCGGCTCAGCCCGGTTCGTAGCGGTAGAACTCGACGCGGGTATCGCCGAACATCCGGCTTTCCAGCGGCCTGAAGGCGGGATCGACCGCCAGTTCGGCATCGGCGCGCTCTTCGAGGACGACCAGCGCGCCCGCGGCCAGCCAGCCGCCGGCATGGGCAGAGGCCAGCGCCGCCTCGCCGAGCTTCAGACCGTATGGCGGATCGGCGAAGACGAAATTGAACGGCTCGATATTGTTGGCCGGTCCGAGCTTGGTGGCGTCACGCCGGAGGATGCGGGCGCGGCCGTGCAGGCCGAGGCTGTCGATGTTCTCCCAGAGGAGGCCGCGGCCTTCGACACCGTTCTCGACGAAAAGCGCATGCCGGCAGCCGCGCGAAACGGCTTCAAGGCCGACGGCGCCGGTTCCGGCGAAGAGATCGATCACCCGGGTTCCGTCCAGAGCTTCCGGATAGACGTGGCCGACGATGTTGAACAGGCTTTCGCGGGTCCGGTCGATGGTCGGCCGGATGTCGTTCGTCTTCGGCGTGGCCAATGCGCGGCCGCGGAATTCACCCCCAACGATGCGCATCTATCAGCCTTTCGGATTGCGCGGCTTGCCGCCGGGCCGTCCGCCGGAAGGCCTGTTGCCGGAAGGCCGACCACCGGGCTTGCCGCCGCCGGGCTTGCCGCCGAAGGATTTGGTGCCGCCGGGCTTGCCGCCGAACCCCTTGCCCGTGCCCGGCCTGCCGCCGGAAGGACGGTCGCCACGCGGCCGGTCGCCGGCGGGTCGATCTCCAAAGGGGCGATCGCCGCGGGAGGGACGGTCGGAGAAGGACCGGGCGGGACGGTCACCGTCATCGCGCGGCCGTCGGTCGCCATAGGGCTTGTCCGCCCGCGGTCCGTCGCCGCGGGAACGTTCGCGGAAACCGCCTTCGCCGCGACCTTCGCCGCGCGGGCGCTCGAAACGGCCTTCGCCCGAGAAGGATTTCGTGCGGGCCGGGCGATCGCCCTGCTCGCGTGGCTTGCGCTCGCCGGAAGACCTTTCGCCTCTCGGCCTGTCGCCGAAACCACGCTCGCGGCGCTCGCCGCGATCAGCGTCATCGCGGCGGCCAGCGAAGCCGCCTCTTGCCGGCTTGTCCGGACCATCGGCACGGATCCAGTCGCCATCCTCGTCGGCGGCGCGGTTGATGACGACGCGGCGCTCGTTCTCCGGCGCCGGTTTCCTGAACAGCTGTTCGGCCTCGGCGCGCGCAGAGGACTTCCGCGCGCCCCCGTCGGCGGTCGGACGCGCGCCGGGCGCCATCCAGACATTGGCGGTACGGCTCGTGCCCATCGGCGCACGCTTCTTCGGCTTGTCGTCACCGGCATCGCGATCCGCGGATCTTGCGCCGAAGCCGGCGCCCGACTTGGCGCCGAACTTGCCGGCGGGCTTGTCGGAGAACCTGCGATCGTCCCGCCTGCTGTCGGGCCGCTTGGTGTCGAGACGGCCGAGCGCCCGCTCGCGCCGGTCTTCCCTGTCGCCGCCGCGGTCATTGCCTCGATCGCCCCAGCCGCCGCGGTCCGGCCTGCCGGCGCGTTCGGCCTTTTCGGCGTGTTGCGGCTTGTCCTCTTCACCACCCCGCTCATTATAGAGCGGCGCTTCGAAATTCGCCTTGGCCTCGTCGATGAGGCGCGGTCCGAGCTGTTCGCGCAGCGTCCTGCCGCGGACTTCCAGGGCTTCCCCTTCCGGCAGGTCGCCGAGCTGGAAAGGACCGTAGGAAATGCGGATCAGGCGGTTGACCTCGAGGCCGAGCGCGCCGAGCACGTTCTTGATCTCGCGGTTCTTGCCTTCGCGAAGGCCCATGGTGATCCAGACGTTGCGGCCCTGGCTGCGGTCGAGCGTCGCCTCGATCGAGCCGTAGAGCACGCCATCGACGGCAATGCCGTCCTTCAGCTTGTCGAGCGCTTCCTGATCGACCTCGCCATGGGCGCGGACGCGGTAGCGGCGCAGCCAGCCGGTGGTCGGCAGTTCGAGCACGCGCGAGAGGCCGCCGTCATTGGTGAGCAGCAGCAGGCCTTCGGTATTGATGTCGAGCCGGCCGATGGACAGCACCCGCGGCAGACCTTCCGGCAGGTTGTCGAACACGGTCGGGCGGCCTTCCGGATCGGAATTGGTCGTCACCAGCCCGCCGGGCTTGTGGTAGAGCCACAGGCGCGTACGCTCGATGCCTCGGATCGGCGCCCCGTCGACCTCGATCTTGTCCTCGAGCGTGACGTTGACGACCGGCGTTTCGAGAAGCTTGCCGTTCAGCGTGACCCTGCCTTCGAGGATCATCCGCTCGATATCGCGGCGCGATGCGACGCCGACGCGGGCAAGCACCTTGGATATGCGCTCGGCCTTGCCTTCGGCCTCGACGGTGGCCGGTGCCGGCGGCAGCTTGCGTGCGGCCTTTGCAGGCTTTTCCGCACCCGGTTTGGCGGCCGAACCCTTCCTGGCGCCGGGGCCTGCCTTGGAAGCGGGCCTGGCGGCTGCCTTTTCCGCCGCTTTGGGCTTGGTTTCGCGAACGAAGGTCTTGGCTTCGCCGCGCTTCGGCTTGTCTTTTGAATTCATTTGTTGTTTGCCTGAAGCATGATGTCGACGGAAAGGTCCGGACATCCTTGTTCGTGTTAACTAGATGAACGCGCGCCCGCACAGCACGCTTCGTGTTGGATGCTTCCTACCAGTTCGTGCGACCCGGGTTAAGAGGAAATCGCCGAGATGCCGAAGAGCGACGGCTTCATGGATGCCGCACTGGCCGAAGCCAGGGATGCCGCCGCCCGCGGGGAGATTCCCGTCGGCGCCGTTCTCGTCGTCGACGGCACCATCGTCGCCCGGTCGGGCAATCGCACGAGGGCGGAGAACGACATCACCGCCCATGCCGAAATCGCCGTCATTCGCGAGGCCGCGACGATGCTCGGCGCGGAACGCCTGACCGGCGCCGATCTCTACGTGACCCTCGAACCATGCACGATGTGCGCGGCGGCGATTTCCTTCGCGCGGATCCGCAGGCTTTATTACGGCGCCAGCGATCCGAAGGGCGGCGCGGTGGAAAGCGGTGTCCGTTTCTTTGCCCAGCCGACCTGCCATCATGCGCCGGACGTCTATTCGGGCATCGGCGAGCAGGCGGCTGCAGCGCTGCTGACCGATTTCTTCCGCTCGCGGCGGTAAGGCAGACCCCTTACTGGAAGGGCTTCCACCAGGCGGAATTGCCGGTCTTGGAGGCCGCTTCGGCTTCCTTCTTGCGACGGGCTTCCTTCTTGCTCTCGGGTTCGCCGAGATCCTGCAGGGCGGCGGAATCGGTCGACCGATAGGCTGCCGGCGGTTCGGAAAGCGAGCGGCGGCGGGCGCCGACATCGGTCGTCTCCGCATCCTGCTTGGCCTTGCGGAAGGCCTCCCACTTTTCGGTTTCCGTCATCTGCCCCGCCTGGCCGCGGCCGGAGAGAAGCGGCGAACGGTAGTTCTGGTTCTTCTCGTTGTCCTCGGCTTCCTGGCGCAGACGCTCGCGGGTTTCCTCCGGCGATTCGACCCAGTTCGGGTTGTTTTCGCGGTTGGCCATCGACTGCTGCGGCGCCGGCAGGCTGCCGGCATCGTTCTGGCCTGCAACGACCAGCGCCGGACGAGGATTGTAACGGATGTTGCGCTTCGCCTTGTCCTGGTCCGGGCCAAGGGCGATCGCCGAACCGATGTCGTCGCCGAGCTGTTCCATGGCGGTCTTGTCGGTGCCGTAGGTAGGGCTTCCCATGCAGCCGGAGAGTGTCACGGTCGCAGCCAGGATGCCGGCCGCGCCGAGGGCCATACGCAACGCTTTTGTCGTTTCCATCAAACCCCTACCACAAGCGCCCGCCTCGACGCTTCAGAGACTAATTCCTTGCACCTGACGGATAAATCCGGCCGATTTCAGGCAGAAATACCGGATGAGGCGGCAAAGCGCAATCATCCGGCAGTATTTCGGAAGTGTCAGAGCCGGCCGAGCCCGGCCAGCTCGGTCAGCGCCGCCGCATCGCGGGCGGAGACGTCCGGCCAGGCCGGATCGGAACCCACATCGGTCGTGACCCGCCAGGAACGGGCGCATTTGACGCCTTCCGCCAGTTTCGGATCGACCGCAACGCCCGACACGTCGGACAGGCGGAAGGCCGATTCCGGGCCCTCGCCTGACGTGATCGTGATGGCCGAGGTGATGCAGGTCTCCTCGAATTCCTGGCCTTCGAGCGCCTTCAGGAGATCGGCATCGGCGACGTAGACGACCGGCGCCGCTTCCAGCGACGAACCGATACGCTTGTCCTTGCGCTCGATTTCCAGCGCGCCGGTGACGACCGAACGAACCTTGCGGATCTTCGTCCACTTCTCGGCAACGGCTTCATTCTTCCACTCGGCCGGGATAGCCGGGAACTGTTCCAGATGCACGGAGACCGCATCCGGCTTCAGCGACAGCCAGGCCTCTTCCGTGGTGAACGGCAGCATCGGCGCGAGCCAGGTGACCGTGCATTCGAAGATCTTGCGGATGACGGCAAGGGCCGCGCGACGACGCAGCGAAGACGGCGCGTCACAGTAGAGCGCATCCTTGCGGATATCGAAATAGAAGGCCGACAGCTCGATATTGGCGAAATCGATCAGCGCGCGGGCGATCTTCTTGAATTCGAAGGCGTCATACCCTTCGCGTACGAGCTTATCGAGCTCGGTGAGGCGATGCAGCATCAGCTTTTCGAGTTCGGGAAGCTCGGCGTAAGCGATCTCCTCGCCCTCGTCATGGGCGAGCGTGCCGAGCATCCAGCGGATCGTGTTACGCAGCTTGCGATAGGCATCCACATTGGTCTGGATGATCGTCTTGCCGAGACGCTGGTCTTCCCAGTAGTCCGTCGTCATGACCCAGAGGCGCAGGATATCGGCGCCGGCGTCCTTCATCACGTCCTGCGGGGACACGACGTTGCCGAGCGACTTCGACATCTTCTGGCCCTTCTCATCCATGGTGAAACCATGGGTGACGACCGTGTCGTAAGGAGCGCGGCCGCGGGTGGCAGCCGATTCCAGAAGCGAGGAATGGAACCAGCCGCGATGCTGGTC
>JBQGDG010000119.1:0-40867 GCA_052038935.1 Neorhizobium sp.
CGAACCTCACCTCCGCCAACCTACCCCAGCGCATAATCCGCAATGCTGATCCCCAGCGCCTTCTCGCAGATCGGGTAGACCGACGGATCCTTGACACTCGAAGACAGCGGGATGATCGTCTTCGGCACATGCAGCAGGAAGACGGGCATGCCGACTTCCAGCTGACCGACACTCATCGGTTCGCCCTCGGGCGACAGGGTGGCGATGATATCGGGGAATGTCGCCAAGCGCTTCCCGCCTGCGCCATCCACCGCCATGTATTCGTTCATCACATGCAGGGTGACGGCGCTGTCACCATTGCCGAGCGTGATCGTGCCGACATCGAAGGCCTCCTTCGTGTAGACGACGGACTTGTCCGTGACGTGGCCCTCGCCGATGATCGAGCCGCCGGTCGTCTTGACGATGGCGTCGATGATCGCGTGACCGCCCTTCTTGTCTGCCTCGATGATCGCCTCGCCGAGCTTGAGCGCCAGGCTGATCCCGCCAAGAGCCGCATTCCGACGGACATAGGATGCGTGCAGCGGATTGCGGCAGGAAGCGATGAAGCCGCCGGACATGTCCGAGGCGGTGCGCAGGACCGGCGACACCTTCGCAGTGGCGCCCCGGACCACGAGTTCGATATAACGGTTTTCGGCACGGTTGCCGCCAACCGCCGTCTGGATCATCTGCTCGGGCGAATTGGCCATGCCGATCGAACCCATGTCGCCCGTCGGGTGGGCGCGCACGTCGCCGACCGCATCCAGCACCTTGGTTCCGAGGATGGCCGAAGGCAGCCAGCCATTCAGCGTCGAAGACTTGCCGTTCTGGCCAATCATGAGCGCCGAGACCCTTTCCCCGAGCGCATCCTGCAGCAGTTGTACGGCTTTGACGTAATCGACACCCTGCATTTCCCAGGCGGTGGTCGATGCCGGCGCACCGATGGCCGCCGCGGTCGCCACCCAGTCGTCGTCTTCGAGTTCGTCGATACCGACGAGCTCGGGCCTGCCGATGGAAACGGCGGCATAGCCCAGCATACGTCCGTGATCGGCCCAGCCTCCACCGCCAGCGGCGTATACGGAACCGCCGCGAACCGCGGCCTCGACATCCCTCTCCGTCAGTATGCGGCCCATGCCTTCGCTCCCTATTTGCCGTCCAGTTCGAGTACCGCCTCGTAGAGCACGGCCGAGCCCAGCGCGATATCGTCGTTTTCCGACCACTCCTCCGCAGCATGGCTGCGGCCGTCCTTGCTGGCTATGAAGATCATCGCAGCCGGCGCGACCTTGGCGAGAAAGGCTGCGTCATGACCAGCACCGGACACCATCGGCCGGCTCGTGGCTCCGATACGCGCCGCAGCCGAAGTGAGGACGCCGGTCACCATATCGGACATAGGCGTGGGCTCAGCATTGGAAACCCTGCGAGGCTCTCCGATCGATACGCTGCGTTTGGCAGCGGTCTGGGCGCAGAGGGCCGAAACCGACTTGATGAATTCCTCCATGACCGAGGGATCCACCGCACGGGCATCGATCAGCATACGGACATGGGACGGAATGACATTGGCCGCGTTCGGCTCCATCGAAAATTCGCCGACCGTGCCGGCAAAATAGCTTGGTCCGAGAGCCAGTTCCTTGGCAATATGCTCGATTCCCAGCACGACGCAGGATGCCGCGCCCAGCGCGTCGTAGCGCGCATTCATCGGTGTCGTACCGGCATGATCGGCCCGCCCCTCGATTACAATCTCGATGCGGGTGATGCCGGTGATCGCGCCGACGATGCCGATATCGATCTTCTCCTGCTCGAGAACCGTGCCCTGTTCGATATGCAGTTCGAGGAAAGCCTTGATATCGCTCCGCCCTCCGGTCTGGACAGGGTCGCCGCCAACCCTGCGGATACCATCGGCCAGGTCGATCCGGCCCTCCTCTGTCTCCGCGGTCCTTGCCAGCCACTCCTGCGGACGTACGCCGGTCATGCCGCGACTGCCGATACAGGAGACGCCGAAAATGGAAACCTCCTCGGCGAGGAAGTCGACGATCTCCAGGTCGTGCTCCAGTGTGATGCCGGCGTCCCCGAGTGCCCTTGCCACCTCGAGGGCCGCGATCACGCCGGCGATTCCGTCGAACCGGCCGCCATTCGGCACCGTGTCCGTATGGGAACCGAGCATGATCGTCCCCTTACCCTCGATACTGCCCTTGCGGTGCCCTATCAGGTTGCCTGCAGCATCGATCCGGGTTTCGAGGCCTGATTCGCGGAAGATTTTCTCGACATAGTCGCGCCCCTTGAGAAACATCGGTGTGAAGGCGCGGCGTGTCCAGGGTCTGTCCGGTTCCGTGATCGCCGAGAGCGCATCGATATCGGCAGCGATCCGATCGGCATTGACGGCGAGATTGGGCTTCATGCGGCATTGTCCCGTAAAGGAAGGCTGATAGGCGGACGGATGAAACGGCCGTTGCCGGGTTCGGCAAGGACCTTGGATCCATCATAGGCGAGCGTGCCGCGAAGATAGGTTGCCGCAACCTTGTAAGGCAAGGTCATTCCGTCATAGGGCGACCAGCCCACCACGTTGTTGCCCGTCTTCGAGGCGTCGAACACATGTTCTTCCGGTGTTAGGACGGTAATGTCCGCGTGCTTGCCGATTTCGAGCGCTCCCTTGACGTGGTCGATGCGGAAATGCCGTGCGGGATTGAGCGTCATCAACCTTGCCGCCCAGGTGAGCGATATGCCGCGCTCCAGCGCCCCCTTCACGAAGAGCGGCACCATCGCTTCCAGCCCCGGAAGGCCCGAGGCGTTCGCCAGCATGTCGGGATTGGTCTTGCGGTCGAGCGACCAACTGACATGGTCGGTCGAAAGCAGTGTGACATTGCCGGCCGCCAGATGGCGCCAGAGTTTTTCCACCTCAGCACGCGGGCGAATGGGCGGATTGCATTTCGACCGGCCGCCGAGCCTCTTGGCATCCGTCTCGGAATCCAGCGTGAGGTAATGGATCAGGCATTCCACCGTGGCACGGTGTCCCTGGGCGCGGTAACCGGCCGCGATCTCGTATCCTCGCCCGAGCGAGCAGTGGACCACATGCGCCGGGCAACCCGTCGCCGCTCCGATCTCGTAAATCTCGCCCATCGCCAGCAATTCCGTCAGCGGCGGGCGTGACATCTCATGGGCGCGGTAGTCGGTTATGCCGGACGACTTCACCTGTTCCATCGCCCAGCGGACATACTCGTCGTTTTCGTTGTGAACTCCGGCGGTGAGGCCGGTCGGCGCAATCGCGGCAAAGCATTCGGCCATCAGGGGAGCAAAAATGCGGGGAAACCGTTTCGGATCGGTACCGAAGGTCGAGAACTTGAATGCCGCAACGCCGGCATTCACCTGCTCGGGGATGCGTCGTGCGCCTTCCTGTGGATCGACCGTGCCGTATAAGGCGAAGTCGACGCGTGCCTGGCTTTCGCCATGCAGGGCTTTGCCGCGCACCGCTTCCGCGGAGCAGACCAGATTGCCTTCGTCATAGGGCATGTCGACGATGGTGGTAACGCCGCCGGCGGCTGCAGAACGGGTGGACCAGACGAAATCCTCCTGGCCCTTCTGCGAAAGCGAATGGACCTGGGCATCGATCGCTCCCGGCAGGATGAGCGCCTCGCCGACATCGTGGCTCTCCCGGCCGGCAGGCGTGTCACCCTGTCCGATTTCGGCGACGAGCCCGTCGCGGACAGCCACGAAACCGTGCGGCACGATGCGGTCCGGCAGCACCAGCGTACCCTTCAGAACAAGATCGAAGTCCGACATGCCTTCCCTCCTGACCCCGCCGAAAACGGCTTCCATGAGGACTGTATGGAAATCTCTGCTGGTCCGGGATATCCCATATCTCGAACGTATCGCAGTCTCTGCCGGAAATCGGCGTGGCCGGAGAAACATGCCTTGGATACCGCAACCCTGATCATCGTTCACAGCGTTCTTTCGCTCGGCAACCTGCGGGCGACCGCCAAGAAGCTCGCCCGGCCAGTGGCCACCGTATCCGGTGCGCTCTCGAGGTTTCAGTCCCATCTGGCCACACCGCTTACGACCAGGGCGGGCAACAGGCTGCTGCCGACGCTCGAGGGCCGCAGGATCAATCGCGAACTGGAGAAAGCGGTCGTTCTGATCGCGCAGCTCGCGCAGCAGGATGGACGGACAAACTCCGCCTACCCGTCACTCTCGCTCCTTGCGCTCTCCCGCTTCAATCTCGTCGCACGGACCGGCAGCATACGGGCGGCTGCGGCGGCGTTGCGAATGGGGCAGCCGCAGCTGACGCGACAGATCAGCGCGTTGGAGACGCAGATCGGAACACCGCTTCTGCAGCGGTCTGCGGCGGGAACCACGCTTACGCCACGGGGGATGGATGTCCTCGTTCTCTCTGAGCAGCTGATCGGCATCTGGGATCACATATCAGAACGCGCCGGCGAAAGGTTCCGCCAGTCAGGCAGACGCATCAGGCTTGGTGCCGTCACGCCGCTCGGTTGGGGAAGCCGTATCGCCGCCAATCTTGCGCGCCTTGCAAACGAATGGCCCGACCGGCATCCCCGAAGCCTGCTCTACATTTCCAGCAACAGTGCGGACGAGCTACTTACCGGCCTGAGCAGACGCCAGCACGATTTCGTGCTGCTGGACACGGAGGAAATTCCGGACCAGGCGCGTCACCGCGTGCTTTCCCGGTCCCCCCTCGCGCTGGTGGCATCGCCGCAGCGGCTGCAATCGAAGAACGGAGATATCAGAAGCCTGCTGATGGAGGGACCACTGGTGCTGCCCAGTCCGAAAAGCGGTCTGAGACAGAAGTTCGTCTCTCTCGCCGACGACATGCTTCAGACGGAGGAGAGGTCCGGATTATCGGTGATCGAGGTGGATTCCATCCCGGTCATCGCAAATCTCGTGATCGACCACGACCATGTGTCACTCCTGCCGCTTTCGGCGATCCATGGCATGGATGGACGGATGATCGCCCTGCCGCTGCCGGAGCGCTATGCCATGCCGCTTGTTCTGGCGTGGCGATCCGATTCGAACCTTGAGGCAATCGCGTCATCGATCGCCGGCATCCTTGCCGAAACCGAGGCTCGAGCTGGCGAAACCGATTTGCGGCAGGGCTCTGCCTGATCGCGTACGAGCCCGCAGCACCGTTGACCACGCTGCACACATCTGCCTATCTGCAGGACCAACGCGGCAATAGCGAAACAAGACCGCGAGAAAATGACGATCGTCGCCGCGATGCGCGGAAGCGGATCTGCTACCGGTATAGGTTGTTGAAAAAGCTTTTCCGATCCATACGTCGACGGAGACGCAAACTCACATGACACGTGAACAGACCATGACCGGCAGCAACATCGGATCGCCTGTTTCGCTGCATCAGCGAATTCTTTCCGACATCGAACGCAATATTTTGACGGGTCTCTGGGCTCCCGGCTTTAAAATTCCGTCGGAGCAGCAGCTCGCCAGCCACTATGATTGCTCACGCATGACCGTCAACAAGGTGGTCACGCAACTTGCCAGAGCCGGTCTCGTGCAGAGACGGAGGAAGATCGGGAGCATCGTTCTCCCCCAGAACGCACAGAGCGCCATCCTCGAAATCTACGACATCCGCGAGGAGGTGAAGGCAACCGGCAAGACCTATGGCCACTTGATCCTGGCACGAACCGTCAGGCAGGCCGACAAGCAGGAAGCCCAGCGTCTTGGTCTAGGCCAAACGAGGAATATCGTTGAAATCACCTGTCTGCATTACGCGGGAGATCAGCCTTTCTGCCTGGAGCAGCGGCTGGTCAATCTTACCGTTGTGCCGGAAGCCGAAAAAGAGACATTCGCCTCTCTTCCACCCGGCCCATGGCTGCTCGAACATGTCCCGTGGAGTGCTGCGGAACACCGTATCGCGGCCCGGGGCGCCGACGCCGTCGAAGCCTCCCATCTGAATATTGCCCAAGGAGCTCCGGTCATGGTGGTCGAACGCCAGACATGGCGTTTCGACCAGACGGTCACTTCGGTACGCCTTACCTATCCAGGCGGGCGCCATGTCCTTACCGCACGTTTCACGCCCACGCAGACGGGCCAGTTCGACACGCGGACGGCAACGATCCCGTCCTGACGCGTCCCAGTTCGGCCGCCCGGCTCAGGCTCGGAACAAGAAGATGGCGCTCCGTTATGCCGGAGCGCCATCTCGGCTTTGTAAGCATCAATCGAGGACGCGCACCACGGTGTGGGTCTGCGGGTCGACGATGACTCGCTGCTGGTTGACCACTGCATAGGCGTAGGTCGGATCGTCGGGAATGGGGGTCAGTACGACCTGCTGCGGAATGGGCCTGCCGACCACGACCCGTTCTTCGACTATGACGGGCTGCGCCGGCATCGGCTGGGTTTCGACGTAGCGGACGACGCGTTCCGGCGGCGGATCGATGGCGGTACCGGCAGCGGCACCGACTACGCCACCCACGGCGGCACCGACAGGGCCACCGACGATCGCGCCGGTCACGGCACCGCCAACGGCACCGTTGACCGTGCTCTCCTGGGCCAAGGCACCTGTGGCGAAAGCCGCGAGGGCAGCGGTAGCGATTATCATCTTTTTCATCACACAACTCCTTGTTAGCGATGGCGAGAAAACGCGATGTCACGAGAGCCGTTCCGCGCTCGGACCTTTGCGTTCAGGGGATACGACTTTGGTCTTGTCCGGGCGGCGGCTGCTCGCCATCCCCATTGACCGAACGAAAGCGAGCGGTAATTACGTCGCCCTAACGGATATCGACCGAGCCCATTCGTGCCTCTGCCAGACGTCATCGATCATTGGAACCGCCGATCGCTCGCGCATCAATTCCTCCTGGCGGGAGGTCTTGTATCGGTGGTGGCAACGCTGATCGTCGGCGCTTTCGTCGCAAGCCTGATCGAGGAAGCCGTTACGCGAAACTCCGCAGCCTCAACCGCGCTGTATGTCGACAGCATCATTGCGCCGATCCTGCCGGACATGACCACGACCGAAAAGCTGGACGGGTCGATAGAACGAGCGCTCGACGAGACGCTGTCGCAGGGCGCACTGGGGCGCAGGCTGGTTTCGTTCCGCCTGTGGCGCAAGGATGGCACGATCCTCTACGCGAACGACAAGCGATTGATGGGCAAGAAAGTCACGCCGGGCAAAGACCTGCAGACCGCCTTTTCGGGTCGTATGGTTTCCGAGTTCAACGATATCGATCCCGAAGAAGCCGCCGAACTGGGCGCCACGGACGCACCGCTGCTCGAGATCTACAATCCGGTTCTGCAACCCTGGTCGGGCGAGGTCGTGGCGGTATCGGAATTCTACGAGGTCGCGACCGATTTCGAGCGAAGCCTCCACAGCGCAAGATTGCGTGCCTGGCTGGCGGTCGCAACCGTCGTCCTCGTCATTTTCTCGCTGCTCTCGTTCATCGTCCTGCGCGGCAGCCGTACGATCGATCTGCAGCGGGGGCTGCTCAATGCACGCGTCGGCGAACTGTCAAACCTGCTGAAGCAGAACCAGGCGCTGCATGCGAGAGTCCAAAGGGCAAGCCAGCAGACGACCGCACTCAACGAACGCTTTCTCAGACGTCTCGGCGCCGATCTCCACGACGGCCCGGCGCAACTGATCGCCTATGCGTCCCTGCGTATCGACAGTCCGGCCATCCTCGGTTCCCAAAGCCCCTCCGACAAACGCGAGGCGGAAGTCGCGTCGATCAAGACGAGCCTGCAGGAGGCAATGCGGGAGATACGCAGCATATGCCACGATCTCATCCTGCCGGAGATAGAGGCCGCTGGACTGCATGAGGTGATCTCCCAGGCGGTCAGGCGATACGTGGACCGCACCGCCATGAAAGTGGATCTGTCGCTCGCCGAGGTCGGATGGCAGCCATCCCCGGCCGAGAAGATTTGCGTGTATCGCTTCGTGCAGGAGGCGCTCAACAACGGCTGGCGTCATGCCGGCGGAGCGGGCCAGCGCGTTCTGCAACGTTTGGAGCAGGACTGCGTTGTGGTTGACGTGATCGATACCGGACCCGGATTCGATCCCGCTTCCGTAAAATCCAAAGGCCTCGGCATCGCGGGTTTGCGTGAACGGATCGAAAGCATGGGCGGCAACTTCGATATCATGTCCGGTCCGAGTGGCACGAGAGTCACGATGTCTTTGAAAATTTGCGAAACGGAGAAAAACTGATGGCGGCTCTGCGGATTGCGGTATGCGACGATCATCCGCTGTTCAGGGAAGGCGTCGCACGCACCCTCACCGAGCTCGGCTTCGATATCGTCGCCGAGGGCAGCAGCAGGGAGGATGCCATCGAGATCGCGCGGCATCATCAGCCGGACATTCTGCTCATGGACATATCGATGCCCGGCGGTGGCCTGGAAGCGATCCGTCCCATACTGGCCGCGCATCCCGGTCAGAACATCGTCATGCTGACAGTCTCGGAAACCAGCGACGACATTCGCCGCGCCCTTCAGGATGGCGCGAGAGGCTATGTGCTCAAAGGCATAGGTTCGTCGTCCCTTGCGGAGATCCTGCGATCCGTCGCGGCAGGAGAAGGCTATGTAGCGCCATCGCTGTCTGCAAAACTTCTGGCGGAGCAGGCCGCACCGGAGCCTGATCCCTATTCGGGGATGGGTGATCTTACCGCCCGTGAGCGGGAAGTGCTCGAACTCGCTGCCGCGGGTCTCAGCAACAAGGTCATCGCCATCGAGCTGGATCTCCACGAAAAGACGGTCAAACATCACATGACGCGGATTTTCGTCAAGCTGAACGTCGGCAATCGGACGGCGGCTGCAATCGCCTGGAATGAGGCGATGCGTGATAGTCCTGCGCGCTCCGTATCGGCCTGAAGCGATCAGGGGACCTAAAACCTCGACTACGCGTGTCTCAGTCGATGAAGGATCGGAGGCGATCGAGGTCCGATGACGTCGCGGCGCGATTGACGATGGTCCGGCCACGATTGTCGCGCATCACGTAACGGCCGCGATTGTTGACCTCTTCGGCGATCCCGCTTCGATGCTTTACGCTGATGCCGCGGCTGTCGACACGCGCCGTGTCTCCCTTCACGACGTCGGCTTTCGGGTTCTGGCCGCTGCTGGCATCCGTCGGTGCGGTGTCATCGCCGTCGCTGGTTTCCGGTCCGCTCTTTCGGCCCTTGTCTCCCGTATCCGGCGCATCGGCACCCGGCGCCCCCGACCCAGGTGATCCTTTATCTCCGCCGGTATCGCCATCTCCGCTGGTATTATCCCCCTTGTCGCTGCCCTTGCCCTCACCCGCCTTGTCGTTTCCCTTGCTCTCCCCGTCGGAACCGCCTCCCCTGCCATTGCCGCCGGCATTCCCTCCCTTGCCGCGTCCGCCGCCTCGACCGCCATCGCTGCGGGCCATAGCGGACTGAGGCAGAAAAGGCAGCGCGAGCGACAGCACGGCAAAGACCACCCGGGAATTGAATTGTCGGCGGGAGTGAATGACATCCTCCATCACGCTGGATCGATCGGTCGATGATACCGTCATGCAACTGTCGATCCCAGCCATAGTTCCGTATTAGGACTTTTGCGGATCGAGCCGCCAGACCATAGTCCGAACAGTTTTGTCCGATGATTCAGCCGGGCGAGATAGTCTCACTCGACCTCTCCTTCTCGAACAATGACCACGCGGCAATGAACAGTGCAGCGACAAGCGGACCGATGACGAAACCGTTGACGCCGAGGAGCGATATCCCGCCGACGGTGGAGATGAGAACGACATAGTCCGGCAGCTTGGTCTCCTTGCCGACCAGTGGCGGGCGAAGCAGGTTATCGACCAGCCCGATGACAAAGATGCCGACGAGCACGATGACGGCAGCCTTGGCAACCGCCCCCGTCACCGCGAGATAGATCGCCGTCGGGACCCATATCAGCGCCGCACCGACGGCCGGGACCAGCGACAACATGACCATCAGCACACCCCAGAGCAGCGCAGGCTGGACGCCGAGAAACCAGAACGTCACCCCGCCTATGGCTCCCTGGACAAGTGCGATGATGATGTTGCCGCGCACCGTCGCCCGGACCACGGACGCGAACTTGGCCATGAACTGGCTGGTATGTTCATCACTCAGCGGCAGGGCGTTGCGAATCCTGGTGGCCAGCGCGCGGCCATCGCGGAACAGAAAGAAGAGCAGATACAGCATCAGGCCGAAGGCGATGAAGAACTCCACCGTGCTCTGGCCAAAATTCAGCGCCCGACCGGCGAAAAAGCTGCCACCCTGCATGAGCGAGGAGGAAAACCGCTCGCGCAAATCGGCAAGCCCACCGGTCTCCAGCGCCTGGATGCGCTCCTGCATGAAAAGCGGCAAGACGCCTATGACTTCGTTGGCCATGCGGTTGAGATCGATCTCTCCGCTGGCAATACGCTGGTAGAGGCTGGTTCCCTCCTGGATCAGGGAACTAAGAATGGCAAAGCCGGGGAGGATGACGAGGCAGAGGCAGATCGCCACCGACAGGATTGCAGCGATATTCCGCCGTCCGCCGAGCATCGCCTCCAATCGGGCGTAGAGCGGGAAAAAGACTATCGCGAAGACAACCGCCCAGAACACGGCCGAATAGAAGGGCAGCAGCACTGCGATGAATGCCAGCGTGACGAGCACCAGGAGGATATAGAAACTGACGCGCTGAACCACCATTCTGCCTTGCTCCCGAAGCTGCCCAGGCCCAGGAGATAACGCGACAGGTTGACCCGTCCATGGTAAAAACCATGGACGGGTTCGATTCTACGTCTGCCGACCGCAACAAGACGATACGGTCTCAAATCCGGCTAGCGTCGTCAGGCCAGAGTATAGGCGGTCTTCACCACGGTGAAGAATTCCGCGGCATATTTGCCCTGTTCGCGTGAGCCGAAAGACGAGGCCTTGCGGCCGCCGAACGGCACGTGGAAGTCCACACCGGCGGTCGGCAGATTGACCATGACCATCCCGGCCTCGGAATTGCGCTTGAAGTGGGTCGCGTGCTTCAGGCTCGTCGTGGCGATGCCGGCGGACAGGCCGAACGGCGTATCGTTGGCGACAGCAAGCGCCTCGTCATAATCCTTGACCCGGATGACAGAAGCCACCGGGCCGAAGATCTCTTCGCGGGAGATGCGCATCTGATTGGTCGCTTCGGTAAACAGCGTCGGCTGCAGGTAAAAGCCGGGGGTTTCGCGTTTCACCAATTCGCCGCCATAGGTGAGCTTGGCACCTTCGGACTTGCCGATCTCGATATAGTCGGTGTCCTGCTTCAACTGCTTTTCGTCGACGACCGGCCCGATATGGCTGCCAGCCTTCAAGGCGTTGTCGACGTTCAGGGTCTTCAGCTTGTCGGTCAGAGCGGCAACGAACCTGTCGTGGATCCCTTCGGTCACGATCAGGCGGGAAGAGGCCGTGCAGCGCTGTCCGGTCGAGAAAAAGCCGGAGTTTGCTGCAGCTTCCACAGCAACGGAAAGGTCGGCGTCGTCGAGCACGACCATCGGATTCTTTCCGCCCATTTCGAGCTGGAACTTGCGATTATGCTCGATGGATGCGAGCGCGACGCGCTTACCGGTGCCGGTGGATCCGGTGAACGTGACGCCGGCGAGATCGGGACTGTCGAGCATCGCCTGGCCGACCACGGAGCCTCGGCCCATGACGAGGTTGAGGACGCCTTTCGGCAGGCCCGCACGGTGAAGGATATCGACGATGGCCCAGGCGCAGCCGGGGACCAGGTCGGCCGGTTTGAACACGACGGTGTTGCCGTAGCAGAGTGCAGGAGCGATCTTCCAGGCCGGGATGGCGATCGGGAAGTTCCACGGCGTGATGATGCCGATCACTCCGATCGGCTCCCGCGTGATCTCGACGCCGATATTCGGACGCGCGGAGGGTACCATTTCACCGGTCAGACGCAGCGCCTCGCCTGCGAAGAAGTCGAAGATCTGTGCAGCGCGCGTCACTTCCCCGATAGCTTCGGGAAGGATCTTGCCCTCTTCGCGTGCGAGCAGAGCGCCGAGTTCTTCCTTGCGCGCAAGAATTTCATCGGCGGTTTTCCTCAGGATGGAGTGGCGCTCCATAATTCCGGAGCGCGCCCAAGCCGGGAACGCAGCCTTTGCTGCTGCGATCGCATTTCTGGCATCCTCAGCCCCGGCCTGCGCATAGACGCCGACGACGTCGTTGGTGTCGGACGGATTGATGTTCTCGGAACCCTCGCTGCCGATCCATTCGCCTGCGATAAGATTTTGATAGATGGTCATATGAATATCCCTCCCGATGGCATCGGCGCCATCGTAAGCCATGAACGATGAAGATGTCGGCCCGAACTTATCAGGTGTCGGCAGGATGGCCAGCGCTGACGAAGGCCCCACCCTGATAAATTACGGCTGGATCATTCGGATCCTGACGACCTGCCGCCGTTTCGACCTCGACGCGCCATTTGGCGGAGCTGTCCTGAGGGCGCCAGCCCAGAAACGCGGCGTTGCGGTTGTCCCACCACTGCTCGTCATTGTCGGAAGCGCCGTAGACGATGCTGTGACCGAGACGCGGCGTATCGAAGGCCCGCCCGCAGAGAGCGACGAAATCCCGAACGCTCAGCCAGGTGGCCAGCATGCGCGGATTTGCCGGCTTTTCGAAACAGGAGCCTATACGGACGGAGAGGGTCTCCTGACCGAACTTGTCGAAATACATGCTGGCGACAGCCTCGCCGAACACCTTTGACACGCCATAAAGCGAATCCGGACGGGGATAGACCGTGTTGTCGATATGCTCGTCGCGACGATAGTAGCCGACGACATGATTGGAGCTCGCAAACACGATGCGCGGCAGGCCATGATGCCGAGCGGCCTCGTAGAGATTATAGAGACCGATGATGTTGCCCTGCAGGATCTGCTCGAACGGGCGCTCCACGGAAACGCCGCCAAGGTGGATCACGCCATCGACGCCTTCAAACAGGTCGGTAACGCCCCGGGCATCGGCAAGATCGCATTTCGCGAATGTCTCATTCGAACCAAGGTCGTCGATTTCCCCGATATCGGAAAGGACTACCCTCTCCGCGAGTTGCGACAGCAGCGGGCGTATATTCCGGCCGACGCCGCCGGCCGCGCCGGTGAGCAACAATTTTCTCAGCATGAATCCTCCCCAGGATCGGCGATCGCCGGCTTCATCTCAATCTGTCATACATGATGGCGATGGACATACTACAAGTGACCCTCGATAGGTCAACAAGTTTGTGGCCGTTTCCTACCAAAGATCGGCGTGTCGATTGACATCCTTGTAGAGAAGGTAGCGGAAGCGCCCCGGTCCGCCGGCGTAGCAGGCCTGCGGGCAGAAAGCGCGCAGCCACATGTAGTCGCCGGCTTCGACCTCCACCCAGTCTTCGTTGAGCCGATAGACGGCACGCCCTTCCAAAACGTAGAGCCCATGCTCCATGACGTGGGTTTCCATGAACGGGATCACCGCACCGGGTTCGAACGTCACGATGTTGAGGTGCATGTCGTAGCGCACGTCCGCGGGGTCTATGAAGCGGGTCGTGGCCCAACGGCCTTCGGTATCCGGCATGGGATCAAGGACACAATCATCCTCATGTGTGAAGATCGCCGGTGGAGGCTCGATGCCGTCGACTGCCTTGAAAGCCTTTCGCACCCAGTGAAACCGGCAGGCATTCTGGCCCGGATTGTTCAGGCTCCAGCTCGAAGCGGCGGGCAGGAAGGCGAACGACCCCTCACGCAGCTCCCGGACCTGTCCTTCGCACTGGATCGTGCAGCGTCCCGAAACGACGAAGATCGCAGCTTCAGCGCGGATATCCGGCTCTGGCCGAACGCTGCCGCCGCCCGGCTGGACCTCGACGATATATTGCGAGAAGGTCTCGGCAAAGCCACTCAGCGGACGGCTCAGGATCCATGCTCTTGTCCGTTCCCAATGAGGCAGCACGCTGGTCACGATATCGCTCATGACGGTGCGGGGGATGACGGCGTAGGCAGGCTTGAAAATCGCCTTGCTGGAAAGAAGCTGCGTCTGCGGCGGCAGGCCGCCCAGGGAGGAGAAATATCGGCCTTCTGTCATGCGTCGTCCCCATCTTCGATGCGGATGGTGTAGGCGCGAAGAGGCGTTTGATCAATCGCCTGCGCCAAATCCATGCGCTCTATGATCAGCAGGCAATCAGTCCGTGGAACAACTCAGCGATGCCCGCGTAGCCGCTTGATCGCATCCACCAGCTGCTGTGGATGATAAGGCTGATCGAGCGGCCCCTGTTCACACAGATCGCCGGCTATTTCCGCAGCCCTTGTCAGAGATTGGGTGAGCAGAACCTGGATGCCGCCGGCATGCCTGCGCACATGGGTCGAGAGATCGAACCCGGTGCCGTCGCGCATCTGGGTGTCGGCCACGACGATGTCGACGGCCTGATGCTCGATCGCAACCTTCGCCTCTTCGAGACCTGCCGCCTCGATCACCCGGTAGCCGCATTCCCTCAGGTATTTGGCGATGGTGGATCGCTGCAGGGCATCGCTGCCGACGACGAGAATGGATTCCGGCTGTTCATCCTGCATGTCCCGCATCCCCCATCAAAGCGGCCAGGGCGTCGATCGATTTCCAGACCGGCTTGCTCATGAACAGGTCGTAGGACGCGACATCGGCAAGATCGGTCAGCCTGTCGCTCGACATCAGGGCGATTTTCATATGAGCATGATGAGACCGCACATAACGAGCCAGATCCAGGCCGTCGGCCTTGCCCGGCATATGGATGTCGGTCACCAGCAGGTCGAAACGCACGTTGAAGCCGAGCAATTCGATCGCCTCGTCCGCGGACGATACTTCGACAACGTCCCAGCCGAGGCGCCGGATACCATCGGCGGCATCGAAACGCAGCAGAAACTCGTCATCGGCAAGCAGCACGCGAATGGGCGCGGTGTTTCGCTGGGGCTGGCCATTGAAAGTTGCAGGAAGCATAGCGCCCCTTCCTTGATATCTATCGCCAGAGAATTCCGGAGGCTGCTTTTGGTTCCGCGTCCCGCGAATCCGTCTCCATGGTCGAGCCTCGAACCCGTTCAATCAAGCTTCGTGTTGCAGCCGCTGTTCGCAACGGGCCTGACATCCCCAGCTTTTACACGTTTACCGTCGCGTCACCAGCCAGATCAGGTAGGGACCACCGAGAAGAGCCGCGAAAAGACCCAGAGGCAGATCGTAGGGGAAGGTTACCGATCTCGCTCCGAAGTCGGCGAAGATCATCAGGACCAAGCCCGTGAGGAACGCTGCAGTCAGATGCTGGGCCGGGGCCGTAAAGCCGGCGCGCAGGGCGATATGGGGCGCAATGAGCCCGACAAAACTGAGTGGACCGACGAGCAGCGAAGCAGCGCCGGTGGCAACCCCGCAAGCCAGAAGCATGAGGACGCGGCTTCCCCGCACGGGCAGGCCGAGAGAAACGGACGGCGCCAGACCGAGCGGCAGGACCGCGAGCCAGCGGGTAAAGACAAAGGAAACCGTCAGGAGAGCGGCAGCGATGAAGGCGAGGATGATCGCCTGGCCCGACGTGACCTGCGAGGTCGAACCGCCCAACCAGGCAAGGATCTGCCACGACCGCTGATCTCCGATGGACACGAGCGCGGAAAGTACGGCCGAACTCAAGGCACTGATGGAAATGCCGGCAAGCAGCAGTTTCTCGGACGGCAGATCACGCCGGCTGGCAAAGAACAGCACGCCGGCCATGGCGACAAGTGCTCCCGTCGTGGCACCGAGGATGAGGCCGGTCGGCAGGGCGGCCGGTACGAGGGTAAGGGCCGCAGCATAACCAAGCCCCGCCCCGCCGCTCGCTCCCAGCACTTCCGGGCTGGCGATGGGATTGGCGGTGAGGCGCTGGAGGACGGCGCCAGCCAGCGCCAGCAACCCTCCTGCCGCACCTGCCGCGAGGAGCCTCGGCCAGCGGATGGAAAACAGATCGGAGACCTCCTGGCCAGACAGGATGAACCAGCCGCCGCCGTTCCGTCCCAGCCCGAACCCCGTCGCCAGGGCGACGGCGAGCAGCAGAATGATCGCGACGATCCCTTTGGCCGATGCCGTCCGGGCCGCGGCTGCCGGCTGCTCGTCGTGCATATCCACCTTGCGCAGGCGCGGCAGGAGCCAGAGCAGCAAAGGCCCGCCGACCAGGGCGGTGACGGCGCCGGTCGGAAACGTCTCGGAGGATCGGGCTGCGACAAACTGAACGACACCGTCGCAGGTCCAGAGCAACAGCGCCCCTGCGACCGGCGAAAGGCCGATCATCGTCATCGGCTTCCTCGCACCGCAGGCCCGCACGATCGCGGGCGCCGCAAGCCCGATGAAGCTGACGAGGCCGACGGCGGCAGCGACTACGGCGGCAAGAACCGTGGCGAGGCTTGCGACCGCGAACCTCACCCACGCGAGCGGAAGACCGAGGGATGCCGCACTGCTATCCCCGACGGACAGGACCGCGAGCGGTCGGACGAGCAGGAGCGCCAGGGCCATGCAGATGATGAACTCGCCCCCCAATGCCCGGAAGACGGACCAATCCTGCTGGCTGAGCGATCCGCCATTCCATGTGGCGAGCGACATCAGATACTCGCCGCGACCGAGCGTCAGGGCCGAGGAGAAGGAGACCGCGGTGACACCGACGAGCATGCCCGAAACGACCATCGTCACCGGCTCGAACGCCCGCCGCCAGCCGAGGCCGAACACCAGAAGGGCCGCCAGCGACGCGCCTGCAAGCGCCACGGCGCTGCGATGCTCGTCCACCAGCTCGGGGTAGAGCAGCGTCGCCGAGACGATTGCAACCTGCGCGCCGGCCGAAATACCGAGCGTCGACGGATCGGCAACCGGATTTCGCAACAGCTGCTGGAGCAATGCTCCGGAGAGGCCGAGGGCGGCTCCGGCAAGCAGCGCCACCGCCGCTCTCGGCAGTATCCCGTATGCGAGGATGATCTGGTCGATCGACAGTTGCTGGGCAGGCGAGGTTACGGCGTTCCATATCCCCCCTCCCGCGTACAGGCTAACCTGGTGCGCGAACAGGCACGTGGCGGCGATCGCTCCGATCCCTGCGATAAGCCAGCCCACCATTTTCATCCCGCATCGCCCTCTGCCGGAAGCGCCTCGCCCAGAAGACGCGCAAAACGCATGGCCGCCGTAAGTCCACCATAAGGATTGATATTCCCGAGTTGCAGGACACGGCCGCTCCTGACGGGTTCCAGGGAGTTCCAGATGACGCTGCCGGCCAAGCCCCGTCTCGCTTCGACCGGGATTTCCGATACGATAACGATGCGCGCATCGGGCTGCGACGCGAGATTTTCGATCGGCACCGGCGCGGCGAAGGTGAAGCGCGACCGATCCGCCCAGGCGTTGGGAAGCCCAAGTCGCAGCAACACGTCGCCGAACATGCTGTCGGATCCGAACACCCTGACATGCCGTGCATCGCCGACATTGACCAGATAGGTCGGGCGACCCGCGAAAGGCGCCAGACGGGAGCGGCCCCGATCCAGCTCGGCAAGGGTGCTGTCTGCCGCCGTCTTCGCCTGCGCCGTCCGGCCGATTCTTTCGCCAAGACGATGAAGCGCAACCAGCGCCTTCTCGAACGGCGGCTCGCCGCGGACGTAGAAAGGCAGCGACAGGACGGGCGCGATCGCCTCCAAAGCAGCCAGATGGCGCGTATAGAAGGGCGAAGCCAATATCAGTTCCGGCTTCAACAGATGCAGAAGCTCGAAATTGGGCGATCCGCGCAGTCCCAGATCGGTAACGCCGGAAGGGATGGGAGGTTCGACAGCATCCTTGCGGAACTGGATGAGTTCCGTCGCTGCCACCGGCGTGATCCCGAGCAACATCAGCGTTTCGAGCATCGCCCAGTCTATCGCGGCAATCTTCGGCCCGGGCTGCGCATGGACGGCCTTCGCCACCGCAAATGCGGTGGCGCCGAGCAGAAGAGTTCTTCGGTTCATAGCGGCAGCCATTCGCGCTTCGCCGTCGGAAAGTCTCGTTTTACCAAGTGTAGGCGATCTTCCCCATCACTGTCCTTCCGTCGCCATAGTAACAACCGAAGGAACTGCAGCTCGCCACATAATCCTCGTCAGCGATATTCTGGAAATTGAGCGAAGCCTTGTAACCGTTCTTGCGATAGCTGAGCGCTGCATCGAAGAGCGTGACCGAGCTCAGGTCGATCGTGTTGGCGCTGTTGCCGAAGCGCTGCCCCACATATCGCACGCCGCCGCCGATCGAAAGACCGTCAAGCGCGGTCGTGTCCTGGAAAGTATAGTTCAGCCAGAGGCTTGCAGCATTTTCCGGCACGTTCTCGACACGGTTTCCGTCGTCCGGGCCGGCACCGATCTCTGTCTTCGTGTAGGTATATGCGGCGCGCAGATCGAGGCCCTCCGCGAGACTGACCACGCCCTCGAGTTCGACGCCCTGCACCTTGACCTCTCCGATCTGGGCCGGAAAGCCGTCGACCGTGCGTGACACGTTCTTCTGCTTGAGATCGTAGACGGCGGCGGTGAAGAAGGCATTCCATCCCGTGGGCTGGTACTTGATACCGGCCTCCACCTGCTCGCCGGTCGTCGGCTTCAGCGCATTGCCGTTGATGTCGGCACCGGCGACGGGCTCGAACGAGGTCGCATAGCTGATATAGGGCGCGATACCATTGTCGAAGAGATAGCTGAGCCCGGCACGGCCCGTGAGCTTGTGGTCATCCTGATCCAGCGACCGGGGAATACCGGTCAGTTCATTGTTCGATACACCGTCGGTGCTCGCCCAATCGTGACGCAGGCCGAGCGTCGCCCGCCAGTTGTCGAAAGCCAGTTCGTCCTGGACATAGACGCCAGCCTGCGACAGCCTGCTCTTCACATGCGTGCCGACCGTATGGGAGATGAGATCGATCGGCCCGCCATAGACCGGATCATACATGTCCAGCGGTGTCGCCTGCCAGAAGTCGGTCGAAACGTCGTTGTCGAAATAGCGGTAGTCGAAGCCGAAGAGCAGCTTGTGGTCGACCGGGCCGGTCGAAAAGTCGGCCTGTAGGTTGTTGTCGACATTGACTGTCTTCAGCAGTTCGTCCTGGAACGTCGCGTTGCGGCGCAAGGTCCTGCCGTCCGTATCGAGCCCCAGGCTGGACATGCCGAGCGACCGGTATTCCCAATCGAAATGCGAGAAACGGAAATTCTGGCGGAACGTCCATGTGTCGTTGAAGCGATGCTCCAATTCGTAGCCGAAATTGGTCAATGTCCGGTCAGATTGGTCGAAGCTTCTGTCGCCGACATAGAAGTCCCGCGGCAGGCGATAGTCGGTGGCGCCGAGGGTCAGTTGAGGCGGCAGGCCGGAGGGCGTGCTCGGATTGTCGTGCTGGATGCTGGTCAGGATGGTGAGCGTGGTATCCTCGTCCGGCTTCCATGTCAGAGCCGGTGCGATCAGGTAGCGGTCGTTTTCGATGTTGTCCGTCTGGGCGCCGGCAGTGCGGCCCATGCCGGTCAGTCGGTAGGCAAAATCATCGTTTTCGCCGATCGGGCCGCCGAAATCGAAGAAGCCTCCGTAATAGTCGTAGCTGCCGATCTGGGTGCCCACTTCTCCGAATTGCTCGAATCGCGGACGCTTGCTGACCATATTGACCATGCCGCCGGGATTACCTTGCCCGTACATGACGGAGGCCGGCCCCCGCAGAACATCCACCCGTTCCAGTCCATAGATCTCAACGGCGGGAGCACCGGCCGTGCGCATCATGCGAAGACCGTTCAGGAATTGCGACTGACGACCGTCGAAGCCGCGAATGATCGGAGAATCGAAACGTGGGTCGGCACCGTAGGGCTCGCCGATGACGCCGGGTGTATAGTTCAGCACTTCACCGAGCGTCTGTGCGCTCTGCGCCTCGATCTGGTCCCGTGTAATGACGGAGATCGATTGCTGGGTTTCGATCAGCGGCGTGCCGGTCTTCGATGCCGTGGAACTGGATTTGGCGACATAGCCGTCGACCGGTCCTTTGGGATCGCCGTTGCCTCGACCTTGGATGACGATAGGCTCAAGCGAGGTGTCTGTCGCATCCTGCCCCCATGCCGCGGTAGCGAGACCGGCAAGCGCGACGCCCGATGCAAGGCCCGCGATCCTCAATGCCAACGAAAACTGCAACTGTCCCACGCCGTGCCCCCGATAGTGCCGGAATTAATCTTAACTTAAATTGTCAGCTTTGTTACACAGGTGCGGAAAGGGAATCCAATAAGTGGGAGATGCAAATTTCAGAAGAAGCGTTTATGAAAAATCGTCTCCGCATAGATTAGAATTATTATGAATCGGTCACCCATCGCATTGCCATCGTCCATGAAGGCAGGTTTCGAATTGCGTCACCTGCGTTATTTCATTGCTCTGGTGGAGGAAAAGAACTTCGAACGGGCTGCCGCGCGGCTCGGCATCGCTCAGCCCGGTCTCAGCCAACAGATCATCAGTCTCGAAAAGATCGTCGGACTGCCTCTGCTCGATCGCAGCAAGCGCACCATGCAGCTGACCCATTACGGCCACCTGCTCTATGACGAAGCCCGCAAGATCATCGCCCAGTCCGACGCTGCGCTTGCCGCGCTGATGAGGGTGGGACGCGGACAGACGGGCAAGATTTCGGTCGGATATGTGGCATCTGCCGCCTATGCGGGGATCCTCACCCAATCGCTCGCGTCGTTCAGGGAAAACTATCCCGATATCGAGTTGCAGCTCGTCGAGATGGAGATGCGGCAGCAGCTCGCACATATCGTCGAAGGCGACCTGGACTTCGGTTACATTCGCCCGCCTGCCCCCGTACCACTCGGACTGACGACGACGCTCGTGTTCAGGGAACCGCTGATCGTCGCCCTTCCGGAAACGGATCCGCTGGCGTCCGGGGGCTCCTTGAGCCTGGCGGCTCTGGCCGACCGGACATTCATCACGCCGAGGCAACCGGCAGATGTCGGCTTCCATTCGAACACGATCGAGGCCTGCCGCGATGCGGGCTTCAATCCGAACATCAATCCCAATGGTCGCGACTTTACCACGATCGCCAGCATGGTTGCCGTCGGCCTAGGCGTGGCGATCGTTCCGAAATCGCTGGAATGCCTGAGGTTGCCGGGCGTCCGTTATGCCGTCTTTTCCGACAGCCGGGCGCAGACGGATCTCGCCGTCGCCTATCGGAAGACCGAAGCGTCCGCTGCGGTCCGCGCCTTCATCTCGCACCATCGCGCCCTTTACGATGGCAAGGCGAAAATTGCGAAGTCCGCCAGGACAAGGCAGGCCTGAACCGGGAAGTCCGGGAACGCGACCGACCGAAGGCCGCCTACCCCGATCAGTGGGGAACGACCATTGGTCGACCCGTGACCGGATCCTGCGTTACCAGCGCCTTCAAGCCGAAGGCGTCGGCCAGATTGCCTTCCGTCATCACCTCATCCGGTGTCCCGGCAGCCACCAGTCCTCCACCCCCGAGCAGGATCAGGTGATCGGAGAAGCGCGCCGCAAGGTTGAGATCATGCAGCACGGTGACGACGGTCGTTCCATGATGGAGATTGCGCTGCCGCAGCAGCGAGAGCACCTCCAGCTGATGGGTTAGGTCGAGCCATGTCGTCGGCTCGTCGAGCAGGAGATAGGGGGTGTCCTGAGCAAGCACCAGGGCAATCCAGGCCCTTTGCCGCTGCCCGCCGGAAAGTTCGTCGATCGGCCGGTCGGAAAGTTCCAAAAGACCGACCTGCTCGAGAGCCTGCCCGCATATTCTCGCATCCGCCTCGCTCCAGGGAGCAAGCAGACCGCGCCACGGGGTACGGCCGCGTCTGACGAGATCGGCAACCGTTATTCCCTCGGGCGCCTTCGGAGACTGCGGCAGGATTGACAGGCGCCTCGCCAAAGCCCTTGTATCGATCCCGCCGATATCCTCGCCCGCCAGCCGAACTTCCCCGGCCGCGGGCTTGATCAGTCGGGCGAGAGCTTTCAGCAGGGTCGACTTTCCGCAGCCGTTCGGTCCGAGAATGGAGGTAAAGCGTCGGTCGGGCATCGCGACCGACAGGTCGCGGATCACGACCCGTTCGCGATAGCCGATGGTCAAGGATGTCGTCGTCAGTCCGATGGCGGTCACAGGTCGCCTGCCTCCACTTCCTTCGCGAGCAGCCATAGAAGATAGGGCGCTCCCATTATGCCGGTCATCACACCCACCGGCAGCTGCAGCCCGGGAATTGCCGAGCGCGCGGCCACATCGGCCAGCACGGTAATCACAGCGCCCGCGATTGCGGCCGCCCATAGGCGCGCGCCCGGTTGCTTGGCACCGGCGATCCTCATGCCGAGCGGGCCGGCCATCATCGCAACGAACGGCACCGGACCCGCCACCGCGACGCCGGCTGCGGCCAGCATCACGCCCGTACAGATCAGGCCGTATCTCGCCCTGCTCACCCTGCTGCCCAGGCCAGCAGCCAGTTCGTCGCCGAGTTCCAGCAAGGCCAGGCCGCGGACCTGCAGCGCGAGGACGAAGAAAAGCACCGAGCCCAGGCCGAGAACCTGGAAGACGTGCCCCCAGTTGCGGGCTGCAAGCGATCCGGCCAGCCAACGCTGTGCATCGGCCGCCTCCTGTGGCGGCATCCGGGTGATGAGAAAGCTGCTCATGGCGGATGCGAAGAAGCCGACGCCGATACCGACCAGAATGAGGGTGAGCGGCGACTGCCTGCCGCTTCGTTGATGAGAAAGGGCCGCAACGAGAGCCGCCGCCACCAGTCCGCCCAAGGCAGCCAGAAGAGGCAGGGGGACAAGAAGCCCGAACGAGACCCCGGCAACCACCGCGCAGCCCGCACCCGACATGAACCCCATGACATCGGGAGCAGCGAGCGGATTGCGCAAAAGAATCTGAAAGATCGTGCCCGAAGCCCCGAGCACGGCACCGGCACCTGCAGCGGTCAGCGTCGACGGGCCTCTGAGTACCCGCAGCGTCAACGCGCCGGGCCCCTTTCCCGTCCACAGGCCCTGCCACAGCTGGACAGGCGTCACCATGATCTGACCGACCATCACGGATAGCAGGATCGCGAGGACGAGAAGGCCGAGAAGGATCGCCATGCCTTTCAAGCGAGCGCTCCCGGCTTCAGACGGCGCGCCACCAGAATGAAGATTGGTGCTCCCACGAGCGCGGTCATGATGCCGACCCGGATTTCCGCAGGAGCAATGACCAGGCGCCCTACGGTATCGGCAAGGAGAATGACGGAACCACCGAGAACGGCGGATACGAGAATTTCGCGGCGCAAGACATGTCGCCCGATGCGGCGTGCGAGAGGCGGTACGATCAGTCCGACGAAGGCGATCGGCCCCGCGACTGCAACCGCTGCGCCCGTCATCAACGTGATTGCGGCAAGAGACGCAAGCTGCACCATGCCCGGCCTGGTGCCGAGACCTCGCGCCAGAGACGATCCGAGCGCGAGCGCCTCTATACGGGGTGCGATCAGCATGGCGACCAGCATGCCGGACATCAGCGCGAGAGCCATCACCGCCAGCGGACGGGTATTCGCCTGCGCCAGCGACCCCGTCACCCAGAAGCGGAACACTTCCAGCGTCTCGTTTCGCGAGAGGATGATCGCCGAAACAAGGGACAGCAGAAGCGCGTTCACCGCGACCCCGGCAAGGGTCAGCCGGACCGGACCTCCTATCCCGCTCCTCGCTCCCCCGAGCAGGAAGACAGCGACCGATGCAACCGCCGCACCGGGAAACGCGAGCGCTGCCATCAGCCCGCTATCGGCATAACCGGTCAGAAGAGCGCCGATCACGACCGCGAATGCTGCGCCGGCATTCACGCCGAGAAGCCCGGGATCGGCAAGCGGGTTGCCGGTAAGAGCCTGCATGACTGTGCCGGCCATTCCGAGACCTGCCCCCGCGACGAGGCCTGCGACAAGCCTCGGCAGGCGCACGGAACCAATGACGACATGGGTCGGATCCGACGGATCGAAAGCAAAGAGCGCATTCCAGACATCGGAAAATCCGGCGTCCCGGACGCCGACGAGAAGCGTCAGGCACATGGCGACCGAGAGAAGGATGACGAGGCAGACAGCCAATTTCAAGGCGCCAGTCCTGCCGTGGCACTGGAAGGAACCGGCGTGCCCGGATCACCGTCGAGTGCCAGGCCGATTTCCACTTCGAGACGATCGAGAGCATAGGGCAAGGAAAGGACGCTGCCGAACGTGAGTGCTGCGGCCGTCATCTCCCCGGCAAAGACTTCCCGCCCTTCCCGATGGGCCTTGAGGCTCCTGCGCATGGGTAGCGCCTGGATGTCCGGCGCCTTGTCGGAGGACGAAACCCAGATGAGCAGATCGGCGTCCAGGGGCGAAAGGTCTTCCGGAGACAACCGGGCATAAAATCCCTGAACATTCGAAAGCTCTCCGACTTTCTCGGTCGGATTGAACCCCAGCTCCGAAAGAAAGGTGGCGCGGGTGTCGGAGCCGATAAACGCGCCGGTTTCGCCGCCGAAATTGTAGGCGCACACGCCCGTTCTGCCCGCCCAGCCGGGATGCCTGTCCCTCGCGGCGGCGAACTTCGTTCCGACATCGGCGATGCGTTCCTCGGCGAGGCCGGATTTGCCTACGGCACGACCAAGCATCCGCGTCAGTTCGTCCCAGCGCATCCCATAGGCGGCAGCACCTTCCGGCTGCATCAGCACGGGAGCGATCTGCGAAAGCACCTCGTATTCGTCCTTCGATATGCCGGACCCTGCCCCGACGATCAGATCCGGCTGCAATCCGGCGACCACTTCCATGGAGACTTCGCCGGCGATCAGCTGCGGTTTGGCATCGCCGAGAAAAGCGCTGGCCCAAGGCCAGACGCCGAAGGGCTGGCCGCCAAACCACTGGCGAATGCCGAGAGGGACGACATCGAGAGCGAGGAGCGCGTCATGCGCCGTGTAGCCGAGCGATACGACGCGGGTCGCCGGCCCGGGCAGGATGGTCTCGCCATAGGCATGCTGAAAGCGCAGATCTCCGTCTGCTGCGAAAGCGGCCGCCGGCGCGGGATATGGCAAGCCGGGGAGTGACGATGAGATCAGGCCGGCGGCCATGGTCTTGACGAGTTGACGCCGTCCCAGTCTGCAATGGCCTTCTGCCGAAATTCCGTGAGAGTCGACCAAAGTCATCGCATCCCTATCCATGTTGTCGCGGCATCCGCTTCACCCGTAATTCGGTTATCGTAAACGGCGGAGCTGCTGAACATGTTTGCCCATAAACATGATTTGAGCGGTCAGGAATTACCGATGGGGCCGGGAGGTGTCAATGTGCCCGAAGTTGTCGGTCGATGCCTATCTGCGAGGATTGGTCGAGTGCGACCTATATGTCGCGCCGAGCTTGTTCAGCCACGTTCCGCTGACATGAGATAGCTCAGGACGGCATCCGCAATCATCCCGCGATGACGAGACTTGAGATCGGGGGCCGACAGATCGCGCCGGAAAATCGTTCCGAACGTATGACGGTTCGACACGCGGAAGAAGCAGAACGCACTGATCATCATATGCACATCGATCGCGTCCGGGTGACGCCGGAATATGCCCTCGGTCACGCCGCGGTCGATAATCTGCGCTATGGTTTCGATGATCGAGACGTTCAGGTCCCGGATAACGTCGGAACGACGCATGTGAGCGGCCGAATGGATGTTCTCGATGCTGACGAGACGGACGAATTCGGGATGGGCTTCATCATGATCGAAGGTCGTTGAAATCAGGACGCGGAGCGCCTCGTCGGCCGGCAGATGTGCCAGTTCGAGATCCGCCTCGAGCGTTCTGATCTGCCGATAGGAGCGCTCCAGCACGGCGAGATACAAACCCTCCTTGCTGCCGAAATAATAATAGATCATGCGCTTCGACGTGCGGGTCCGGTCCGCGATCGCATCGACCCTGCCTCCGGCCAGGCCGTTCGCGGCAAACTCCTGTGTCGCGACATCCAGAATGTCCGCCTTCGTGCGATCGGGATCGTTTCTTCTGCGGTCGTCGGACTTTGCAGGCATGAGGCGCAACTCCACTGCGTCGAATTTCATCTCCGTTTCCAATGCCATACCCGAAACGCGGGAAGCTTGCCACAAACGCTTCTTGACATACGTACCGGTTCGTACATTCTTCTCTCAGCCGCGATGTGGAGGCATCGCCGCTGGAGGAAACAGACACAGAGCCGCTATCGACCTGTCCGCCGTCGCGCGGGCAGGAAAGCCAGCGATGTCGTGGACGGTCATATCGACCGGCACGCCCTGGCAACCGGTCGGCGCGTCGGGGAGGACGATACGATGTTCAGGAAATTGGCGAAGCTGACGCTGGCGGCGGCCATACCGTTCATGGCCGCAAGCCATGCCGCGCAGGCGGAGATACGCGCGCACACAGTGAAATTCGCTGCAGCCAACAGCAAGGGTCACCCCCAGGTGACTGGCATGGAAAGGTTCGCCGAGATCGTCAAGGAAAAGACCGACGGCAAGATAGTGGTTAACCTCTTTCCCGGCGGCGCTCTCGGAGGCGACCTGCAGACAGTTGCCTCCCTGCAAGGCGGCATCGTCGAGATGCTGGTCCTGAACGCGGGAATCATGGCCAGCAACGTCAAGGCCTTCGGCGCCGTGGACCTGCCGTTCCTGTTCGACAGCGGGGAGGAGGCAGACAAGGTCATGGACGGGCCTTTCGGCAAGAGCCTCTCCGACAAGTTGCCGGCGACGGGCCTCGTGGCATTGGCTTATTGGGAACTAGGCTTCCGCAACGTGACCAACAACCGCCGTCCGATCACCAAGCTTGAAGATATAAAAGGCTTGAAGATCCGGACGCTCCAGTCTCCGATACCCATCGCGCTCTTCACGGCACTTGGGGCAAACGCGGTGCCCATGCCCTATACGGAGCTTTATCCGGCACTCGAAACGGGCGCGGTGGATGGCCAGGAAAACCCTTTTTCCAATGTCCTGAACGCAAAATTCTTCGAAGTGCAGAAATATCTCACCGTGACACGGCATCAGTACAATCCGCAGATCGTCCTGGTCAGCAAGCAGTTCTGGGACAAGCTCAATGCCGACGAGCAGAAGGTCCTGCAGGACGCGGCGATCGAGGCACGCGACTTCCAGCGCAAGATCTCCCGTGAAGCCGATACCAAGGCACTCGAGGAAATCAGGGCAACGGGAATGCAGGTCGGGGAACTCCCACCGGAGGAGCTTCAGAAATTGCGGGATGCGGTGCAGCCGCTGGTAGAGAAGTTCACGCCCGATATCGGCCAGGACACCGTTTCGCTTCTCTACAAGGAGCTGGAAGCAGCTCGTAAGTAATCGCTTCGCCGGCCTGCCCGGCTGGCCGGCGAAGTCCCATGACGAACGAGGGCAATCGATGACCGAGATCTTGGTGAAGCCGCTGACTGCCGGCCTGATCGGCGCCGGCATCCAGGCATCGCTGACGCCGGCCATGCACATGCAGGAGGGTGCCGTTCATGGCCTCTCCTATGATTACCAGCTCATCGATCTCGAAGAACGCAATCAGTCCGTAGCCGACCTGCCGCAACTCGTCGACCAAGCCGAGGCTCGCGGCTTCTGCGGACTGAACATCACCCATCCCTGCAAGCAGTTGATCATCCCCCATCTGGACGAATTGTCGGACGAAGCGCGTGCCGTAGGAGCCGTCAACACCGTCGTCTTCAAAAACGGCAGACGGGAGGGACACAATACGGACTGGTGGGGTTTTGCGGAAAGCTTCCGGGCGGGGCTTCCCGATGTGGATATGACCGCGGCCGTCCAGGTCGGTGCAGGCGGTGCGGGCGTAGCCACCGCCTATGCCGTACTTTCCCTCGGTCTCGAACGGCTCGTCGTCTTCGACCGGGATGCGTCGCGCGCGCGACAGCTGGTCGGGATCATGTCCGGGCTGTTTCCCGAAAGAACCATCCGTGCCGGCGACGATCTGGGGTCGGAAATGCGTCGGGCGGCGGGGCTGATCCATGCGACACCGACAGGTATGACGAACCATCCCGGCCTGCCTGTCCCCCCCGGCACGCTGGAGCCGCGTCACTGGGTTGCGGAAATCGTCTACTTCCCCCTCCAGACCAGCCTGCTGAAGCTCGCGAAAGCACAGGGTTGCCGCACGCTCGACGGCGGAGGAATGGCGGTCTTCCAGGCTGTCGCTGCCTTCGAACTGTTTACGGAGTGCAAGCCCGATGCCGCTCGCATGCGCCGTCATTTCGACCTGATGACTGCAGGTAACGCCACGTCATAGGAGGCCCGATGAAAACCTCGATCGCCACCGTGTCCATCAGCGGCGAACTGCCCGACAAGCTGGAGGCCATCGCGCGCGCCGGTTTCGACGGGGTGGAGATTTTCGAGAACGACTTCCTGACTTTCGATGGAAGTCCATCCGATGTCGGGCGGATGGCGCGGGATCTAGGCCTGGAAATCACGCTCTTCCAGCCCTTTCGGGATTTCGAGGGCATGCCCGAGCCGCTACGCTCCCGAACATTCGACAGGGCGGAGCGGAAGTTCGACGTCATGCAGGAACTGGGCACCGAGTTGCTCCTGGTCTGTTCCAACGTCTCCGCCGCAGCGCTCGGAGGCATCGACCGTGCCGCCGGCGATTTTCATGAACTGGGAGAGCGGGCAGCCAGGCGCGGACTGAAAGTGGGCTACGAGGCCCTCGCCTGGGGCAGGCACATCAACGATCATCGCGATGCCTGGGAAATCGTCCGCCGTGCGGATCATACCCATATCGGGATCATCCTCGACAGCTTCCACACCCTGTCGCGCAGGATCGACATCGGTTCGATCCGCTCCATCCCGAAGGAGAAGATCTTCATCGTCCAGCTTGCGGATGCGCCGGTGATGGACATGGACCTTCTTTATTGGAGCCGCCATTTCCGCAACATGCCCGGAGAGGGCGACCTGCCTGTCTCGGACTTCACCGCAGCCATCGCCGCAACCGGCTACGACGGCTACTTCTCTCTCGAAATTTTCAACGACCAGTTTCGCGGCGGATCGACTAGGGCGATCGCCGCAGACGGACATCGTTCACTCCTCTATCTCGGCGACACGGTCCGGAGCATGAGGGAGAACTCCGATCTGACCTTGCCGGAAATGCCGAAGCGCGCTTCCGTCGAAGGGGTCGGCTTCGTGGAGTTCACCGCCGACGAATCCGGCGCCAGGGAGCTTGTCGGGCTGCTGCGGACGCTCGGGTTCCGGAAACTCGCCACTCACCGCAGCAAGAGAGTGGACCTGTTCGGCCAGGGCGACATCCGGCTTGTCGTCAATATGGAAGATCGCGGTTTCGCCAACACCGCCTTTGCCGTTCACGGCGTCTCGGCCTATGCGATGGCGCTGAGCGTCGACGACGCGAAAGACGCGCTGGCACGCGCGGTAGCTCTTGGTGCGGAGCCGTTCCAGCAGCCTGTCGGCGACGACGAGGTTGCGATCCCCGCCATTTTCGGTGTCGGTGGCGGCCTGATCTATCTTATCGACGGCAATGGCCGGACCGGCCGTTTCTCCGAGATCGACTTCTCGCCTGCGGATGACGAAGAGGCGCCCGTATCTGCTCATCTGACAGCCATCGACCATATCGCCCAGACGGTCGGTTACGACGAGATGCTGACCTGGGTACTGTTCTACGCATCCATCTTCGAGACGAGAAAGACACCGATGGTCGATATCGTCGACCCGGGCGGCGTCGTCCGCAGTCAGGTGGTGGAAAACGACAACGGTACATTGCGCATCAGCCTGAACGGCGCCGAGAACAGGCGGACACTGGCCGGCCATTTCATCGCCGAAGCGTTCGGCTCCGGAATCCAGCATCTCGCCTTCCGCACCGACGATATCTTTGCCACCGCTGCCGCGCTGCAACAGAACGGCTTCAAGGTGCTTCCGATCTCGGCGAACTATTTCGATGATGTAGAGGCCCGATTTGGCTTGGACCCCGACCTCACGGATCGCCTCAGGGCGGAGAATATCCTTTACGATCAGGATGCACAGGGAGAATATTTTCAGCTCTACAGCACCGGATACAACGAAGGTTTCTTCTTCGAGATCGTGCAGCGGAACGGGTATGCCGGCTATGGCGCCGCCAATGCGATCTTCCGCATTGCCGCGTTGAAAAAGGCCCTTCGTCACGAGGGCGTTCCCAGATCCTGACGGATATCGTCAGCCTGGCTCGGCACCGCGGCGCATTCTGCGAAGAATGGGCGCATACCAACTGGTCGATTTGACCAGCCGGAAGCCCAGATTGTCCGGAGGCGTCGCAACGGAGCAACCTCCTCCCCTGGGGTCCCGGATGAACGCGCTGATCGGCGAGCGGTGTGCGGCTACCGTCACATAGACGCCGCAAGCCGGTTCGAACCGATCGATCGACCCGTTCCTGAAGAGATGGACGCGCCGATGACACGTCGAAGTCCATTCCCAGACATTGCCGCCGAAATCCGCCAGGCCATACTCATTTTCGCCGAAGGTGCCGAGCGGTTGCGGCGCCGGATCGCGGCCCGCCTTGGCTCGCGTCTCCCTCTCGTAGTCGGCCAGCCATCGCAAGGCGGGATTCCGGCTGTCGGGATCGAGGCCTGTGGCATCGTCGGGAAACCGTCCGCCGGCAGCCTGTGCGATCTGTGCGTCGGTCGGAACGCTCCAAACGTCTCCGGTTCTCCTTGAGAGCCACCGGGCATAGGCCGTCGCATCGTCGAAATTGACGCCTGTTGCCGGAACGTCGGGTCCGATGACTGGCGTTTCGGCCGGAGTGCAGCCGCCATCGAGGACGCAGGCTTCGTACTCCCGCGCGGTCACCTGATATTTCGTGATCGTCAGTTTCCGGGCAGAAGTGACCGTCTTCATCGGAGCATCGACGGGTCTGCTTCCCCTCAGGAATTCGCCATCGCTCCGATACGTGAAGCTGCGGGCGGGTATCACGACGGTCTGCGGTATCTCGGCCACATCAGCGGGACGCCCGGGTGTCAGAAGCCCGGCCTGATGAAATATGCCCGCCGACAAAGCGGCGATGAGCAGGGCTGGGCCGATGAAGCCAAGCAGCAGTGCCCGGACCGGTCTGTCTTGTCCTGACATGTCCGCCTCCTTGGGCGAAGCGTGTTCGCGAAGCTCGGCAATGAAAGAGAGGCGGGGCGGATCTCTCGTGCCCCGCCTCCTCATTCTAGCTGCGTCCCGGAGGGGTAAGCGCAGTCATCAGGTCGTCGTTCCAGTCGCCGGTGACCTTGAAATGCCCTGCGGCCCCCAGCTCGAAAGCCTCGATCAGGTTGTGGTTCACATAGGCATAGATGCCCGGCTGCTGGAACTTGTAGATGGCAGCACCGGCCGTACCGCCCGGGATGAACCAGGTTTCCTGATCGAGATCGGGTGCATTGGCAAACTTGCCGTTTGCCCAGACATAGTCGCCGTGGCCGCCGATCAGATGGGGACGCGTATCGCGGTTGGCCTGCGAATGGACGACGAGCACGTTCTCGCCGACCGCAGCGGTAAGAGCGCCCTCACCCGTCAGGGCACCCACAGCGCCGTTGAAAACGATGTGGCTCGGGGTCAGGGTCCGCATCACTTTCAACGTGTCGTCATAGGCGTCGCCCGCACTCTCGTATTTCCGGAACTTGCCGGCCTCGTCGCGCGGCACGTAGAAATCCTGTTCTCCGACATAGTAGATCTTGTCGTAGACGAGCTCCTTGCCCTTGCCATCCGTCAGGCCCTCGCGCGGCAGTACCATGATCGCGCCGTTCATGCCCGAAGTGACGTGCCATGGGACCATCCCGGGAGGTGCGCAATGATAGACGAAGACCCCGGCCTTGGTCGCCTTGAAACGCAGGATGGCGGTTTCGCCAGGATTGACGATGGTCAACGCACCGCCGCCCAGCGCGCCGGTGGCCGCGTGGAAATCGATGTTGTGCTGCATCTCATTGGTATCGGGATTGACGAGCGTCAACTCGACATAGTCCCCCTGATGCACCACCATCAGCGGCCCGGGCACCGAGCCGTTGAAGGTCATCGCATTGATCTCCGTACCTTCGCCATCGATGACCATCTTCTTTTCTTCGATGGTCAGCGTGAACTCGACGACGGCGGGCGGTCCATCGGCCTTTTGGACATGTTTGTGGACGAAGGGCGGCTTCACCAGATCGACCTTGACGCGGCGTAGTGCCGAAAGGTCGGTAGGTTTCATTTCCGCCGGCGGCGCCTCGTCGGCATGCGCGAAGGACGCCTGTATGATCGGCACCATGCTCCCTGCAAAGGCAGCGCCTGCCAGGATCGAACGTCTGGTTATTTCGATTTTGTCACTCATGATGCCTCTCCTTTGATGCAGGGCGCGATGTCGTCTGCCGCCCTGTCGAATGAGAGGCTATGACTGCCTGGAAGTCGCATCTTTGATCCAGGACAACCGTATTTCGCCTTTGCCGCGCTAGCTGTGCTTCCGCAAGAAACGGAAGGCCGCAAAGGAACATGCCATGACTGAAACCCGTCCGAACGAACGCCGGGGAGGTATTCCGAGAGGCCTCTCGACCACCGGGCCCGTGCTGTTTTCCTATGGTTTCCGGCCGTTTTTCCTCGCTGCCGCCATCTGGGCGGTGATAACCATGGGTCTCTGGATCGGAGCGCTGACGGGCATGGTCGATATTGCCGCATCCTACGGCACGACCTACTGGCACGCGCATGAGATGCTCTTCGGCTTTGCGAGCGCAGTGCTTGCCGGCTTCCTGATGACGGCGATACCGAACTGGACCGGACGTCTGCCGGTATCGGGAAAACCGCTCGTCTGCCTTTTCCTCGTCTGGGTCGCCGGCCGATTGCTCTTCCTCCTGTCCGATCAGGTGGGGGAAGTCTTGGCCGTCGCCGCGGACACGATCTTTCTTCCCGTCTTTCTCTTCATCTGCGCGCGCGAGATCGTCGCGGGGCGAAAGTGGAAGGACCTCAAGATGATCTTCGGGCTGCTATCGCTGGCACTCGCCAATATCGCCTATCATGCCGAAGTCCTCGGGGGGTACGAACCGGTCCTTGGCATCCGTCTGGCACTGGCGGCCTATATCGTGATGATCCTGATCGTCGGCGGACGCATCATTCCGAGCTTCACCCATAACTGGATCGCCAAGCGTGGCATGACCACGCTGCCGGTCGCCTATAACCGGTTCGATACAGGCGCCATTGTTATTGCCGTCGCCGCCCTTGCAGGTTGGATTGCGCTGCGCGACGGACCGATCGTGGCCGTGTTCGCTGGAATTGCCGCGGTCGTCCATCTGGTGCGGCTATGGCGCTGGAAGGGATGGCGGACCACCGCAGAAATACTGGTGACGATCCTCCACATCGCCTATCTCTTCGTTCCGATGGGTTTCATCGCCATCGCGTTCGCCGCGATCGGTCTCTTCGAGGAGACCTCGGCCGTACACGTTCTCGGTGTCGGCACGGTGGCGACGATGATGCTGGCGGTAATGACGAGAGTGACCCGTGGCCATACGGGCCGCGTCCTCACTGCTTCGTCGACGACTGCCGCCAGTTACGGAGCAATTCTGCTCGCGGCTCTCCTGCGACCGAGCGCGGAGTTTTTCCCGGAGCATATGACCATGATCCATGGACTGGCAGGAATATCATGGATCGTGGCATTCGGCCTTTATGTCCTGGAATACGGTCCGATGCTGACCAAAGTCCGCCGCGCGGCATGATGTGCCCGAGCGGAAATGCGTTTCACGCGGACTCGAGGGCCGGGAGACGGCAACCGCAAGGCTTTCCGTCTCCCGATGAGACTCCGCGAGATCCTGACGGGACGACCTCACGCCGCCTTGCTGAAAGAACGGGCAGCCTTGTGAAGATAGCTGTCGAATGCGGCAGCGACGGCCCTGACGATGAAGCGATGGTCGTCGGAGACCGTGATCAGCCCGCCCTTGCGAGAAATCAGGCCATCCCGTTCCAGCTCGTCGAGACGCTCGTTGCCGGCCAGAAGAGGCTCGGCATCGAACCCGTGCGCTGCGGCGACGGCATCTACATCGACCGCGAAGTCGCACATCACGCGCTCGATGAGTTCGGCGCGCAACCGGTCTTCCGCCGTCAGCCGGTATCCCTTGGCGATGGGCAACTCCCCGTTGGACACGCGGCTTGCATAAAGCCCGGGCGGGACCTCGTTCTGGACATAGCCCTGCGGCATCCGGCCGATCGAAGATGCACCGAGACCGATCAGCGCGTCGCAGCCGTCCGTTGTATAGCCCTGGAAGTTTCTGTGCAGCCTGCCCTCTTCCTGCGCTCTGGCGAGATCGTCGTCCGGACGCGCGAAATGATCGAGGCCTATGCGGACATAACCCGCCGCAACCAGTGCCTGCGAGATCGCCGATGCCTGCCGGGAGCGTTCGGCGGCGTCCGGCAGAGCCGTTTCGTCTATGAGACGCTGATGTTTCTTGAAGCTTGGAATATGGGCATACCCGAACACGGCCAGCCGTTCCGGCCTCATCCGCACGGCGATCTCCACGGTCTCGAGACAGGAGGCGACCGTCTGATGCGGCAGTCCGTAGATGAGATCGAAATTGATGGCATTTATGCCGTTGCGCCGCAGATGCTGGACCGTCTCCATCGTCGTCTCAGCGCTCTGTATCCGGTTGATCGCCTTCTGTACGTTCGGGTCGAAACTCTGCACTCCGAGGCTCGCCCGCGTCACGCCCGACGCGGCCATCGCCTTGGCCATCTGCTCGGTCAGGGTGCGGGGATCGATTTCCACGGCGACGTTTACGTTGGATGCGAAGCCGAGGCGGGACCGCAGCGCGTCCATGAGCGCGATGAATTCTCCCGGCTTGATGATGGTGGGTGTCCCGCCGCCGAAATGGATTTCGCCGACGCTGAAACTCTGCGGACGTGCGGCGGCCAGCAGATCGATCTCGCGATGAAGCACGTCAAGATATTCGATTATCGGCTTGTCGCGCTCGGTGATCGTGGTGTGACAGCCGCAATACCAGCACATCGACCGACAGAAGGGGACATGGAGATAAAGCGATGTCGGCCTGCCCTCGGGCAGGGATCGAAGCCAGGCCGGATAATCCGAGGCGTCGATATCGGCGGTAAAGTTTGGCGCCGTGGGATAGCTGGTATAGCGGGGCAGCCGAGCATCCCCGTATTTTTCGATTATCGCTTCCGACATGAGCCTACCTTTCCCTGTAATGCCGGAATTCATCTATCGCGCCCGCGACAATCGCTCTTTGTGCGAGATCAATAGACCGCCTGCCATCGCCGAATGCCGTGCCGCCGGCCCCGGCCAGGGCTCCCGGCAGCGCCCGGGTCACGAATGGTTAACGCCTCGTTGCTATCCTGAGGCGAACGAGGAAACAGAATGCGCTTCACCACATTGCCCTATCTGCTGGTCGCCATTTCGGGACCGCTTCTGACTGCATGCCAGAGCGATCTGGCACCGCTTGCCTCCAGCCTGCAGCTCGGAACCCTCCAGCCCGGAGCAGGCCCGTTCATTCCGCGTTCCGCGGACCGGCCGCCTCAGCAGGATCAGCCGGCGCCTCCACCTCAGCCGGCAGCCCCTGCTCCGGCCCCCGTCGCGTCGGCGCCACCTGCGGGATCATGCTCGGACAGCGTCGTCGAAAAACTCCTCACTCCCGCATCGCAGGACCCCTCGCCCGTCAAGCTGAGCTGCAGCGTCCAGCTGCCTGCGCGATCAGTTGTCACGCGTCAGGTCATTTTCGAAGGCAGCAATGCGAGCGGCAGCACGCTCGACTGCGGCGGCGGCAGCCTCGAAAACGCAGGCCCCAAGGGCGGCAAGGATGCCGTCATCGTTCGCTCCAAGAGCAGCGGTCAGGAATGGAGCAGGCCGGTCAACGTCACGGTCAGAAACTGTGATATAAACGGCGCCGTCCGCATCTACGGACTGGGGAGAAACGGTGAAGCGGACGCCGTCAGGCAGTCGTCTATGAATGCCGATCATACGCGCTTCGCGCAGTCCGCAGCACCCGCCAACATCACTTTCGATCGCGTCCGGATCACAGGATCCGGCGGCGTTCCGTTCTATGTCAGCCCCGGAGCAACAAATGTCGCTCTGACGAACTCGACCGTCCGCGGCACGTCGACCAGCGTCGCCGTCTATCTGGACGCCGAGTCCGCGGGCGCCAGGATCGCCAACAACACGTTCGACATCAGCACGAAAAGCCGGGAGATCATCGCGGTCGACGGCTCGGCGCACAACGACATTTCCGGAAACAGGTTCAATCGCGCGTCGAATGGCGGCATATACCTCTACAGAAACTGCGGCGAAGGCGGAACAATCCGTCACCAGGCGCCGCAGTTCAACCGCATCGAGAGAAACAGCTTCGTCATGAACGGCAGCCGCGATCCGGCGGTCTGGCTGAACTCCCGCAACGGCAATCGTTCCTATTGCTTCAAGGATCCGAGCCGGCCCTACGGCAGCAGCCTGACTTCGATGGACATGGCGCAGAACAATACCGTCGACAACAACACGGCGTCAGGCGCATCGGGTGACGCGTTCCGCAACAACGACCCGACCAACCGCCTGTCAAACAACGGCCGATAGCTTACCGAACAGCGTAACCGGCAGGAACTATCTGCCGGTTACGCATAAAATTCGGCAACTTCCGTGAAGTTACGTGTTCACGGCATTGTCTTTATTCAGATCACTCCGCCTCAACTTACAGACTGATCTCGTCGCGTTCTTTTCCATTATAACCTCGTGTCCAGCAACGAGCTGCCGGAGTGCAGCCGCCGTGCTTCGGCCTGGTCCCTTGATGTCCGGCGCCCTCGAACTGATCGGCACGCTGGCAATTGAGGAAGGAAATCCGCGATTTCTCCTGCACGAGCTGATCAGCAAGTCGCCGAAAGCGCTTCGGGTTGCTGATAAGTCACATATGCCGCCTCGTTCTTGTCATGATTGTTATTTCACGGCACTTGGATATTGCTGCAAAGCTTCTCGTTGATATTTCTAGCATTAATGGAATCGGCAAAAGGTTGGATGATGCGGAAGTTGGTGCCCTTCGTCATCGTGGCTGTTCTCAGCGCGTGTGCTCGCCCCTCGGACGGCCCAACGGCGGGCGGTTTCTACAACGCAACCGATCCTGTCACCAACGAAAAGATCCCCGTGGTTCGCCTGGCTGACGCGCCGATGACGCCGGTCAGTGCTGCGCCGCTCGCCTATTCGGCCGCCGATCCTGGCCTGAGCATGCTGCGCTCGGGCGGCTTCGCCGACAACAGGCTGCGCCGCGGCGACGTCATCGAAGTGACGATCCTCGATACCGGCGAAGAAGGCCTGTTCTCATCGACTGACAGCAAGACATTGAACCTCGGCCGCTTCACGGTTGATTCCTCCGGCACCGTCACGCTTCCCTTCGTCGGCCGCCAGCGCGTTCTCGAATCCTCGCCGGAAGCGCTGCAGGCGCGTATCGTCAACGGGCTGAAGGGCTCGGCGGTCAACCCGCAGGCGATCGTCACCGTCGTCGACAAGCCGACGAGCGGTTTCATCGTCAGCGGCGATGTCCGCTCGGCCGGCCGGTTCCCGCTGACCGCTCGCAAGGAACGCGTGCTCGACGCGCTCGCGCTCGCCGGTGGTTCGGCATCCACGCCGAGCGCAGCGACCGTGACCCTGATCCGAGGCAAGTCGAGGGTCAGCGCGCCGCTCGAACGGATCCTCAACGAGGACGGGCAGAATGTCTACCTCCTGCCGGACGACCAGGTTTTCGTCGGCAAGGATTCTCCCACCTTCACCGTATTCGGTGCCTTCAAGAGCGTCGGCGAATTCGAGTTCGAACCCGGCAAGCTGACGCTTTCGCAGGCGCTTGGCCGCGCTGGCGGTCTCCTGGACGACCGCGCAAATGCCAGCAACGTCTATCTCCTGCGCAATCAGACAATCTACAGACCGATGCCGGGCGCCGGCAGCGCCAAGGTGCCGACGACGTTCAGTGTCACGAACAAACCGGCGATCTATCGCGTCGACATGCGGGACGTATCCAATCTCGCGCTCATGCAGCGCTTCCAGATGGCCGATGGTGACATGCTCTACGCGAGCAATGCAGGCCTGGTGGACTTCGCCAAGCTCTTCACCGTCTATCAGAAAAGCGTGCCGTCGGCGGCAGCGCCCCAGCCGGGGTCGACCGGCAACTGATCCGGTCAACTCTCGATGAGGGCCATGGCCGCCTCGGCCGTGGCTGGCCGATCCTGCGGGTGCGGCTCGGATAGATGGCCCGCCAGAAGCATCAATCGCCTGCCGTCCTCATTTGCGGTGCCGTGTTCGCCGAGAAGCCCCAGCATGCATGACAGCAGGCGCCCAACGGAATAGACATCTGATCGCGGATCGAGCGGCTGTCCCGCCTTCTGTTCCGGCGAAGCAAACTCCGGCCGGCCGGCGAAAGCCAGATCCAGCGCAGGGTGAGACGACCCGATCTTCACCGCGATGCCGAAATCACCGATCCGGAGGCGAGTGATATCTCCTCGCGCCATCAGGAAGTTGCCCGGCGCGATGTCTCCGTGGACGTAACCGGCGGCATGAACCGCCGACAGGCTGGAGAGTATAGCGGTCGAGATCGTTCTGATCATTTGCGTGTCCAGCACACCCTCCTGCAGGAATTTTTCCAGCGAACTTTCCGACCATGGCAAAACGAGCGCCGGAGAGCCGTCCGGCAATCGCAAAACCGTCTGCGTCGACATGATGCGCGGATGGGCAAGCGACAGACCGATCTCGCCCTCCCGCAACAAAAGCCGACGTGCGACCGGATCATCGATGTTTTCGGGTGAGACCATCTTCACGGCGTGGAGGCTTTCGAGATCTCGGTGTCGCGCCCTGTAGATACGAGAGGAACGGCTGCTGGACACCAGCTCCTCCAGCACGAAACTGTTGGCGACGATAGCCGGAGCGCTTTCCGCCAGCCTGGCCTCGCCCCGGTCGAGAGCGTCGCGAACCCGGTCGATCAGATCGCGCCGCTGCTCGGCTGCTCCGCCTCCCGCGCGGCGGATCGACGCCCAGAGGTCGGCAAAATTTCGGGCGACCTCTTCGAGTTCCAGATCCTCGGGTTCAGCCGCCATCTGGAACCGCATGGACGACTATCGCGCTGACGTTTTCGCGGCAGCCGGCGATCAACGCCTCCTGTACCAGAACTTCCGATGCCCGATCGATGTCCGTGGAGGAGAGAATCTCGGCGATGTTCCTTTCCGGAACGGAGCGAACCAAGGGACCACTGCACAGGAGAAGGCGATCATGCGGCTGGATGACGTCCGAGATCAGGTCGGGTCGGAGAGAGCCGCTCATGCCGACCGCTCTGGCAAGCGACCGCCGCAGCCCGATTTCCACGTGGTCACGGGTGAGACAGCGCATCGTACCGTGGCGGAGGATGTAGCAACGGGCGTCACCGACCCACACCACGGCTAGGTTATCACCGTGACGCAGAAGCGTGACGAGGCTCGCCATGCGCGGCGCGGCAGCGGCATTCTGCGCAGAAGATTGCAGCAGGCCATGCGCATGGCCGAGCTTGCCCTTCGTTTCCTGAACAAGTGCTGCGATATCTTCCTGCGCGGGAATGTTGCCAAGTATCTGGAGTGTGAGCCGGGCCGCCTCCACCGCAGCGCCGGAATCGCCCAGGCCATCGGAGAGTGCGGCGATATCGGGATCGTTGCGCATGAGGAGTGCATCCGCATTCTGCGAAAGCCTTGTGCCGGCATGGGTCGCACCACCGTAGTTCAACGCGATCGTCGCCTTCCCGCCGGCGGAGGGCGTCTGGGTTACGGCCGGCGTCCGCGAAATTGGCGAAGGCTCATTCACTGCCCTCGTCGCACCCTCGCTGACCAGCCGGGAGAAATCCTCGGGCTTGGGCGCGCCCGGAGTGCGAAATCCCTTCGGCTGCCGATCTTCGACGTCGATGCGCCACCAGAGAACACTTCGTCCAAGGCTGCGGCGCAGATCATCGCCGTCATCCGGCTCGATCGGCCTCGGGGACCTGAGGCGGCGAACGCTCTCGGTAAACCGGCCGATTTCGAAATCACGCTTTCCAGCGGTTTCGGCAATGCCCTCGGCAGCGGTAAACCAGGCATGATCGAAATACAGCCGCTGAGGATCGTCGGCATAGTCGTGGATCTGTGCGGCAATCACCAGCGGAAAACTGCGCCCGACGCGGTCGAGGCTCGGAGCGATCACGCCGGCGACCGTGATATCTCCCCATATGCCGCGCTCGATGACGAAGCGCCAAGGCGACATCGAGCGGAAATATTGTTCCCAGACGCCATCCATCGCAAGTTGCGCCGCCTGCATTCCCGCCTGAAGCCAGGTATCGAGAAACGCCTGAAATTTCGGTCCCAGCCCGCTGGATACGAAATCACCATGGGTCGGCAGCTTGCCGAAAAACCCTATCCGGTCGATGTCCGAGGATATCTCTCCGAGAGCCACCCTGCCGCTCATTCGACTGCTCTCCTCAGAACTGGGCCGGGCAGGAGAAGGCAGCCATCGCCTCCAGCCTGAACGGGTTGAGGACCGAGCCGAACTGGACATCGAATTCCGCGCTGCGCCCCGCTTGCCTGAAGCGCGCGCGGAAGAGGTCGTCTCCCTGTGTGGTTATCTCCGCTTCGTCGAACAACCGGAATGGCGACCAGTCGCCGTTCTCGGTCAGCGCCTGCTGCCAACCACCCGGCTGGAACGCCAGACGCGAGAGATTGGCCGCCTGCTCGGACGGCCAGCTGATCGATTTCGATTGCACCGGGCCATGGAAATAAACCACCTTCTCGCCCTCGATCTCCAGCATCACCGCGTTGGCGCTTTCGGTCAGCGAAACCGGTTTGATGTTGATCGCGACCGATGGCGCCTCGCTTGAAGCCGGGAAGAAGGCGCGATTGATCTTGTCGGCATTTTCGAACTGGGCGATCGCCTCGCTTGGAATGCTCTGTGAGCCGAACGTACCTTTCCAACCCCACGGGCTGGTCCCCGTATCGACGAAAGCAGCAAGCTTCTGGTTGAAGAAGGTCTTGAACAGGCCGCTTGGGCCGAAAAGCCTGACAAAATCCGTCATGGCCACATCCCGTGGCGATTCCCTGTCGAAGGGATAGCGGCCGGCGATAACGCTCGA
>JBQGDG010000120.1:0-7389 GCA_052038935.1 Neorhizobium sp.
GTCGATCTTTCGCTGCAACGGGCGCAGCGCTGCCTGGATGCAGTCACGAAGACCGGCATCCCCGTGATGATCGGCTTCAATCGCCGCTTCGATCCCAACTTTTCTGCCATCAAGGCCTCGCTGGCCGCGGGCGAGGTGGGCAAGCCCGAGCTTCTGTCGATCACCTCGTTCGATCCGGCGCCACCGCCGGTCAGCTATATCAAGGTGTCCGGCGGCCTGTTCCGCGATATGATGATCCACGACTTCGATATGGCGAACTTCCTGATGGGCGAGGCGCCTGAAACCGTGCATGCGGCCGGTACATCGATCGTCGATCCACAGATCGGCGAGGCGGGCGATGTCGATACCGCAGTGGTGACGCTCACCTATGCCGATGGCCGCATCGCCGTCATCAAGAACAGCCGCCGCGCCGTCTACGGCTATGACCAGCGGATGGAGCTGCTGGGGTCCGAGGGCCTTCTGACGGCGGGCAATGTGCTCGAAAACACGGTGTCGAAATCGACGAAGCAGGGTGTGACCAGCGCCAAGCCGGAATTCTTTTTCCTGGAGCGCTACATGCGCGCCTATGCGGCGGAGTGGGACGCTTTCGTCGCCGCCGTTCTGGATGGTGCTGCCATCCCGGTAACGCTGCGGGACGGTGTTGCCGCTCTCGCGCTTGCAGAAGCGGCAACGCATTCGGCGAGATCCGGACAGTCGGTGAGGCTCGCACAGTAGGGGCCGGTCCGGGGCTGGCTACCGTTGCCATGGTGAGAATTGCCGGCGCGCAGGGGAGTGTGCCGCCGGCTCTCGGTGCCGGTCCCGTGAGACCGGAGGGACGGGGCGTCGGGGAGTGACGCTTGGAACTTAACTGGGAGGATAGCATGAAGAAACTGCTCGCAGCTGTTGCAACGGTCGCGCTCGTCGCTGCCGCCAGCCCGGTGCTCGCCACCGACATCATCGTCGTCGCGCATGGCCAGGCGAACGATCCGTTCTGGTCGGTCGTCAAGAACGGCGCGGAAAAGGCCGCCAAGGACACCGGCGTCAATGTCGAATTCCGCTCACCGGAAACTTTCGACATGGTCGCGATGGGCCAGATGATCGACGCCGCCGTCAACCAGGATCCGGACGGGCTCGTCGTGTCGATACCGGATGCGGATGCCCTCGGTCCGGCGATCAAGCGTGCCGTCGATGCCGGCATCCCGGTGATTTCCATGAATTCGGGTTCCGATGTCGCACACAAGCTCGGCGCCAAGCTGCATGTCGGCCAATCCGAGTTCGATGCTGGAAAGGTCGCAGGCCAGAGGCTTGCAGAAATGGGCGGCAAGAAGGCGATCTGTGTCAACCAGGAAGTCGGCAATGTCTCGCTCGACCTGCGTTGCGCCGGGTTTACCGAAGGCTTCGGCAAGGAGGTGAAGGTCCTGCCGACGACCAACGATCCGACCGAAGTGGAATCAAAAGTTCGCGCTGCTCTCGAATCCGACAAGGACGTCAATGTCGTGCTGTCGCTCAACGCCTCGCTGGTCGGCGAACCCGCGGTCAAGGCGGCGCAGGCGCTCGGCCGAGACGACGTGCTGATCTCCACCTTCGACCTGTCGGCCGGTTTCCTGAAGGACGTGGCCGACGGCAAGGCTGCTTTCTCGATCGACCAGCAGCAATACCTGCAGGGCTACCTGCCGGTCGCCTTCCTCGCGCTCAATGCGGAATACGGCCTGATGCCCGGCGGCGACGTGCCGTCCGGTCCGAACCTCGTGACCAAGGAGACCGCCGCACAGGTCATCGACCTATCGGCCAAGGGCATCCGCTAACCACATCGCTCGCCGGGCCGCAGCGCTTCCTGCCGCGGCCCGCTCATCGATCAGGAGACAGTCAATGTCGATGGACACGCTGGCGCGACCGGACGAGCGGATCAAATCCGAATCCCTCGTCACGAAACTCATGAAAAGGCCGGAGCTGGGGGCGATCGGGGGCGTGGTCCTCGTGACCGTCTTCTTCATGCTGACCGCCGACCGCACCATGTTCACGCTCTCGGGTATCATGAATTTCATGACGCCGGCCGCTCAGCTCGGCATCCTCGGCATCGCTGCGGCCATGCTCATGATCGGCGGAGAGTTCGATCTTTCGATCGGTTCCATGGTGGCCTTCGCCGGGATGATGTTCGGCGTCTTCGTCGTCAATGTCGGCATGCCGCTCGTCATCGCGATACCGCTGACGCTCGGGCTCGCCGCAGCTCTCGGGGCGACCAATGGCATGATCGTGCTGCGCACCGGCCTGCCGTCCTTCATCGTCACGCTCGCCGGCCTGTTCGTCCTGCGCGGTGCATCGCTGGTGGGACTGAAGATCTTCACCGGCGGCTCCACCCAGCTGCGCGGCATCCGCGAGGCGGTCGAAGGCGACTTCCTGGCGCCAATCTTTTCCGGCGACGCCTTCGGCTTCCTGATGAGGTGGCTCGCCGAGGCGGGCATCGTCGACAGTTTCAAGTCGGGCGTGCCGAAAGTGCCGGGCATCCCGGTGGAGATCCTCTGGTTCGTCGTCTTCGCGCTGGTGGCAACCTACATCCTCCTGCGCACGCCGGCAGGCAACTGGATCTTTGCGACCGGCGGCGATGCCTTCGCGGCACAGAATTCCGGGGTGCCGGTGCGCCGGGTAAAGATTTCTCTCTTCATGCTGACGGCGATGGCTGCAGCGCTCGTCGCCATCATTACCGTGATCGACGCCGGTTCGACCGACGCCCGCCGCGGCTTCATGAAGGAGTTCGAGGCGATCATCGCAGCCGTCATCGGCGGCTGCCTTCTCACCGGCGGCTACGGCTCGGCAATCGGTGCCTTCTTCGGCGCGATCATCTTCGGCATGGTGACGATCGGGCTGACCTATACCCGCTTCGACCAGGACTGGTTCCAGGTGTTTCTCGGCGCGATGCTGCTGCTTGCGGTGATCTTCAACAACGTCATCCGCCGACGCGTGACCGGGGAGCGCTGACCATGTCCGCACCGATCATCCATATGGAAAACATCAAGAAACACTACGGCAATGTCATTGCGCTCAACGGTGTGACCTTCGACCTGCGTGCCGGCGAATGCCACTGCCTGCTCGGCGACAACGGTGCGGGCAAATCGACCTTCATCAAGACCATGTCGGGCGTACACAAGCCGACGGAAGGTACCATCGTCTTCGAGGGCAGGCCGCTCTCCTTCGACAGCCCGCGCGCTGCAATGGAGGCGGGCATCGCCACCGTGTTCCAGGATCTCGCAATGATCCCGCTGATGTCGGTGACCCGAAACTTCTTCATGGGCCGCGAGCCGACCAAGGGCAGGGGACTGTTCAAGCGCTTCGATATCGACACCGCCAACGAAATCACCATGGCGGAGATGCGAAAGATGGGTATCAACCTGCGCGGTCCGGACCAGGCCGTCGGTACGCTTTCAGGCGGCGAGCGGCAGACGGTGGCGATCGCCCGCGCGGTCTATTTCGGCGCCAAGGTGCTGATCCTCGACGAGCCGACCTCGGCGCTCGGGGTGCGGCAGACGGCCAATGTCCTCTCGACGATCAACCGCGTGCGGGCGCACGGTATCGGGGTGGTGTTCATCTCGCACAATGTGCGCCATGCGATGGCGGTCGGCGACCGTTTCACCGTGCTCAACCGCGGCCAGACGCTCGGCACGGCGACGCGTGGCGAGATCACGGCAACGCAATTGCAGGACATGATGGCCGGCGGACAGGAAATGGCGGAGCTGGAAGGCTCGCTCGGTGGTACGATCTGAGGCGATGCCGATGCTAACGTCCCCAAACCTTCCGGACCGCCCGCTCGGCATCGCGCTGATCGGTACCGGCTTCATGGGCAAATGCCACGCCATGGCATGGCGCAACGTTTCCGCCGTCTTCGGTGGTGCCCATCACCGGCTTGAAATCCTTTCGGACGCCACGCCTGAAAGTGCAGAACGCTTTGCCCGGCAGTTCGGCTTTGCCCGCTCGACGGCGCGATGGGAAGAGGCGGTGACCGATCCGAAAGTCGATGTCGTTTCGATCACCGCGCCGAACGGACTGCATCGTCCGATGGCCGAGGCTGCGCTGAAGGCCGGTAAGCATGTCTGGCTGGAAAAACCGATGGCGCTGACGTTCGAAGATGCGGAAGCGATGGCTGAGACTGCGGCGGCACATCCCGGCCAGGCAACGATGCTCGGCTACAACTACCTGCGCAGCCCGGCTTTCCAGGCTGCGCGGCAGATGATCGGCAAAGGCTCGATCGGCAGGCTGTTCGCCTTCCGCGGTGTCTATGACGAGGATTATTCCGCTGATCCGCTTCTGCCGTGGTCTTGGCGCATGACCCATGAAGGCGGCGGGCTGGGAGCGCTTGGCGATCTCGGCTGTCATCTCGCAAGCCATATGCTGGCGCTGATGGGGCCGGTCAGCGAATTGGTCGCCCAGACCCACGTCGCCATTCCGACGAGACCTTCCTCCGAGGGTCAAAAGCGTGTCGAGAACGAAGACAGCGCGCTGGCGATGCTGCGCTTCGTCTCCGGCGCGCAAGGCTCGTTCGCAACCTCGCGGGTGGCACGCGGACGCAAGTGCCGGCTGCAATGGGAAGTGCATGGTAGCGAAGGAACGATCGTCTTCGACCAGGAGAACATGAACGAGCTATGGGTGCATGGCGCCGGCGAGCCCGGTTTCGTGCGTCATCTGACAGGGCCGGACCAGCCGGATTTCGCCGCCTTCTGCCCGGCACCGGGGCACAATTTCGGTTTCAACGAGCAGAAGGTCGTGGAGGCGCGCGATCTCCTGGTGGCGATCGGTGGCGGCTCCAATGTCGGTCCCGATTTCGCGGGAGGGCTGGAGATCGAGAGGATCATCCACGCCATGGCCGTCTCCGAGGGCGCCACCATCCGCATCGAAAGGCATGAAACGTGACGAAGAAACTCGATGTCATCACCATCGGCCGCGCAGGCGTGGATCTCTACGGCGCGCAGGTCGGCGGACGCCTGGAGGACATGGGGTCCTTCGAAAAATACATCGGCGGCTCTCCCACCAACATCGCTTGCGGCAGCGCCCGGCTCGGCCTGAAGACGGCGCTGATCAGCCGGGTCGGTGACGAGCATATGGGTCGCTTCATCCTCGAACAGTTGAAGCGCGAAGGCGTGTCGACCGAGGGTGTCAGGATCGATCCGGAACGGCTGACGGCCCTGGTCATCCTCGGCATTCGCGACGACTCGCAATTTCCGCTTATCTTCTACCGCGAGAACTGCGCCGACATGGCGCTCTGCGAAGACGATATCGACGAGGCTTTCATCGCCTCGGCGCGCGCCGTGGTCGTTACCGGCACCCATCTCAGCAACAGCCGGACGGAAGCCGCCGTCATCAAGGCGCTGACGCTGGCGCGCAGGCACGGGCTGCGTACCGGGCTCGATATCGACTATCGCCCGAACCTCTGGGGCGTCGCGGGCCACGGCGATGGCGAGAGCCGGTTCGTCGAGAGCGCCAAGGTGACCGCCAGGCTGCAGAAAACGCTGCACCTGTTTGATCTGATCGTCGGGACGGAGGAGGAGTTCCACATCGCCGGTGGTTCGACCGACACGCTGGAAGCCTTGAGGGCCGTGCGTTCCGTCAGTGCCGCGACCCTGGTATGCAAGCGCGGGCCGCTCGGTGCGGTCGCCTTCGAAGGCGCCATTCCAGACAGTCTTGACGAGGGACGGACCGGTCAGGGCTTTCCGATCGAGGTGTTCAACGTTCTCGGTGCCGGCGACGGGTTCTTCTCCGGCCTTCTGCGCGGGTGGATGACCGGGCAGGACTGGCCGACATCGCTGAAATTCGCCAACGCCTGCGGCGCGTTCGCGGTCAGCCGCCACGGCTGCACGCCGGCCTATCCGAGTTGGGAGGAACTGCAGTTCTTCCTGGAGCGCGGCGTGGTGCGGCCGGACCTGCGCAACGATCCGGAACTCGAGCAGCTTCACTGGTCGACGACCCGTCACACGCGCGTCGACGGTGACTGGTCGACGATGCGGGTCTTTGCCTTCGATCACCGCGCGCAACTGGAGCAGATGGTCGGTTACACTCCGGAGAAGGGTTCGGCGTTCAAGGAACTCTGCCTCCAGACGGCGCTTCGCGTGCAGGCCGGCAAACTCGGATACGGCATCCTCTGCGACAACCGCATCGGGCGCTCGGCACTGCATCGCGCCTCCGGCTCGGGGCTTTGGATCGGGCGGCCGGCGGAATGGCCGGGGTCCCGTCCGCTGGTGCTTGAGCCGGAGCTCGGGACTGATTGCGGAGCGCTGACGCAGTGGGCGCGCGAGGATGTCGTCAAGGTTCTGTGCCTCTGCCATCCCAATGACGATGAGGAGACACGCGCCGCACAGGAGGCGACGGTCAGACGACTGTTCGAGGCAGCGCGGCGCAACCGGCTGGAGTTCCTGCTGGAGATTGTATCCTCAAAGGTCGGCTTCACCGACGACCGAACGGTCGCGACGCTGATCCGGCAATTCTATGCCGCCGGCATCTATCCCGACTGGTGGAAGCTGGAGCCGATGAGCACGGCGGCAGGCTGGAAAAACGCGATCGACGCGATCGAGGCGCATGACCGGCATACGCGCGGCATCGTCGTGCTGGGGCTCGATGCATCGGAGGCGGAGCTTTCGACGAGTTTCGAAATCGCGGCGCGGTTCGACCTCGTCAAGGGCTTTGCGGTGGGACGCACGATCTTCGGCGATGTGGCGCGACGATGGTTCGCGGGCGACATCGCAGACGAGGCGGCTGTGGACGAGATGGCAAAACGTTACGAGCGTCTTTGCCGGCTCTGGGACACGGCGAGGACAAAGGCAAGGGAACAGGCGGCATGAACACGGTTCGACTGACTGCGGCGCAGGCCATGGTGAAGTGGCTGTCGGCGCAGATGACCGAGGAAGGCGAACGTTTCGTCGACGGCGTCTGGGCGATCTTCGGCCATGGCAACGTCGCGGGGCTGGGCGAGGCGCTGCAGAAGGCCGGCAACGGACTGCCGACCTGGCGCGGGCAGAACGAGCAGACCATGGCCCATGCGGCGATCGCCTATGCCAAGGCGATGAAACGGCGGCGCGTGCAGGCCGTCACATCCTCGATCGGGCCGGGCGCCACCAACATGGTGACGGCGGCGGCCCTCGCGCATGTCAACCGGCTGCCGGTGCTGCTCATTCCCGGCGACGTGTTCGCCAACCGGCGTCCGGATCCGGTGCTGCAGCAGGTCGAGGATTTCGATGACGGCACGGTGTCGGCCAACGACTGCTTCCGCCCGGTCAGCCGCTATTTCGACCGGATCACGCGGCCCGAACAGCTTCTCACGGCTTTGCCCCGGGCGCTCAGGGTGATGACCGATCCGGCCAGTTGCGGACCGGTGACCCTGTCCTTCTGCCAGGACGTGCAGGCCGAGGCCCATGACTGGCCGGAGGC
>JBQGDG010000121.1:0-24903 GCA_052038935.1 Neorhizobium sp.
ATGAGCGGGCGACGCCTAGGCGCGGCCGAGGGGTTCTGTTTGCCTACGGGTTGGTACTGGTTGTCGGAGCCGCGTATTTGACGGCAATTCCGGCGATGACGGGATCCTATTCGTTTTACTTCTATCTGCTGATGTGGATCGCGCTCGCGTCCGGCATCAACATCATGGCCGGCTTCACCGGTTACGTCGCTTTCGGCTACGTCGCCTTTTTCGGCCTCGGTTCCTATGCGACGGCGATCCTGGCCGGGAAACTGGCTTTCCCGCTGGCCCTGGCGCTGCTCGGCGCATTGGTGATCGGGGTGGCGGCGAGCCTTCTGTTCTCGCGCATCCTGTCGCTTCGCGGCATCTACTTTTCCATGGTCACTCTCGCCATCGCCGTCATCTGTCGGGCGCTGATCTCGATTGCGCCCGCCGATATCGGCGGCGGCGCGCACGGGCTCAGCCTCGTTGCCGCGATCAATCCGCGGCTTGCCTATTACGCCATGCTGGCTCTGGCCCTCGCCGCCGTCGGCATCGCCTTCTGGATAAGGCTGTCGCGTTTCGGAAAACATCTGGCGGCGATCCGTGACGATCTAGAGGCGGCTCAGGTCGCGGGCCTGGATGTCAAGCGGCTGCGCCTCTGTGCGTGGATGATCTCCGCCGGCGTCGCCGCAACGGCGGGCGGGATCGAGGCCTGGTATTCGAGCGTCATCGACCCGGAATCGGCATTCAATCTGCTGACCAGCACGAAGGCGATCATCTTCGCGGCCTTCGGCGGATTCGGCACGGCGATCGGCCCGGTTGTCGGCGCGGTGCTGATGTTCAGCGTCGATAACTACATCTGGGAGCGATATCCCAGCCTGAACAATCTCGCACTCGGCATCGTCATCGTCGCGCTGATGGTCTTCTTCCCGAAGGGCGTCGTCGGAACCATCGCCATGCGCTGGCAGCGCCTGCGCAAGTGGCTGCTGTGAGGTGAACATGACCGGACTACTCTTACAGACAATCCTCAACGGGCTGATCATCGGCATGATCTACGGGATCATCGGCTGCAGTCTTGCGATCATCTACGGAACGATGAAGATCGTGAATTTCGCCCATGGCGAATTCGTCATCAGCGGCAGCTATCTGACCTATGTGGTGGTGACGGTGTTTGCCCTGCCGATGCTGCTTGCGGTGCCCGCGGTCATCCTGGTGTTCGGCATCGTCGGCGCGGCGATCTATTTCCTGATCGTGCCGCGGCTCATGAAGAACGATGACCACGAACTGCCGTCCTTTCTGGCCATGTACGGCGTGTCGCTGATCATCGGCTCCCTGCTTCTTCTGTTCTTCGAAGCGGATACGCGTTCGCTCGATCTCGGCTTCTCGCCGGCCTATGTGAAGCTTGCCGGGCTCATCGTCCCCAAGGCGCGGCTGATCGCGCTGGCCTGCGGTATCGTCATCATCGCGATCATCTGGTGGGTGCTCTACCGTACCATCTACGGCAAGGCTCTTCGCGCGACGATCATGAACCGTCCGGCGATGGCCGTCATCGGCCTGCCCTACAAGCGGGTAACCGCCGTGGCGTTCACCGTTTCCATCGTGCTTGCCGGCTTGACCGGTATCCTGACGGCGCTGGTATTCCCGGCCTTCAACCCCGCGGGCGGCATGGAGCTGACGCTGATCGCCTTCGTGGTGATCGTGCTCGGCGGCCTGTCGAACCCGGTGGGCGCCATATACGGCGGCATTTTCTTCGGTCTGGTTGAGCAGCTGACCATCCTTTACGGCGGTCAGACGATGGCTCAGATCATCAGTTATCTGGCGCTGATCGTAGTCGTCTACCTTCTGCCGCATGGCGTCGCGGGAGGTCGCAGCGAATGAGCGAAGGACTGGAAGTCAGGAATCTGCGCAAGAGCTTCGGCGGACTGGTGGCGATCAACGGCGTCAGTTTCAACGCCGCGCCGGGCACCATCACCGGCATCATCGGTGTCAACGGCGCCGGCAAGAGCACGCTGCTGAATTGTCTGTGCGGTCTTTATACCGTCTCTTCGGGCGAGGTCGTGCTGAACGGCAGCCCGATCCAGAACATGCCGGCGAACAAGGTGACCAGGCTCGGCGTCGGCCGCACGTTTCAGGTCCCGCGCCTGTTCAAGTCGCTGAGTCTGTCAGAGAACATAGCCATTGGCGAGGACGAAGCGACGCGCGACGATGAGATCGACGACCTGCTCCGGCAGGTCCATCTCTACCGCCTGCGCGACAACATGGCGAACGAACTCTCCGGCGGGCAGAAGAAGCTCATCGAGCTTCTGCGCATCCAGTACCACGATGCCCGTCTCATCCTGCTGGACGAACCCTTTGCCGGCGTTCATCCGGACCTCATCCGCCTGTTTCTCGACCTCATCAAGGGATTTCGCGATGCCGGCAAGACCGTGCTGCTGATCAGCCACGATCTGACGTCGATCTACGAGCTCAGCGACAACATCATCGCGCTGAACCAGGGGGAAATCATCGCGGCAGGCGATGCCGCGGCGATCCAGAACTCGAAGGCTGTCGTCGAAGCCTATCTGGGGGAGTGACATGACAGACACCATTCTCGAGCTGCGCGATGTCAGCGTTTCCTATTCGGGCGACATCACCATCCTGAAGGACCTGACGATCAAGGTGCAAAAGGGACGGATCACCGGCATCATCGGCCCCAACGGCGCCGGGAAATCCACCGCCCTAAAGACCATGTACCGGATACTCAATGTCGGTACCGGAGACCTGGTTTATCGCGGCGAGACGATCACCCGCCTTGCCCAGACGGAACTGATCCGTCGCGGCATCGCTTTCGTGCCGCAGAACCACAGCGTCTTCGGCGGATTGAGCGTGCGCGACAATCTCATCCTCGGGGCATGGAGCATCCGCGGCGACAAGGCGCGTATCCGCGACGCCATCGATCGGGTCTACGAAATCTTCCCGATGCTGGCCGAGAAGGACCAGGCGGCGGCGGGCACCCTGTCGGGCGGCCAGCAGCGCTTCCTCGAGATCGGCCGCTCCCTGATGACCGACCCGGAAGTGATCCTGTTCGACGAGCCGAGCGCCATGATCGCGCCGAAATACTCCAAGCAGATCTACCAGTTCCTGACCCTGATGCGGGATCGCGGCAAGACGGTCGTCCTCGTCGACCAGAACGTGCGTCAGTGCGTCAATGTCTCCGATCACCTCTACGTCCTGGAGCTTGGACGCAACAAGATCGACTGCCCCACCGCCGCCATGGGCGGAAACAACGAGATGACAGACCTGATCTCGGGCTGGATCGCTCACAAGGTAGACTGACCAAAACCATGTTATGCAAAAAGAAAGTCCCGACGGTCCGCGAAATCTCCGAAGCGATCCGGACGCGCCGGCAAAGCGTGTCGGACGTGCTGGAAACGTATCTGGAGCGGATCACCAGCGAAAATGATCGCCACCATGCCTTCAAGTCGGTCTTCGCCGAAGAGGCCCGCAGGCAGGCGGCCATCCTCGACGGAGAGCTCGCGGCGGGCCGCTGGCGCGGGCCGTTGCACGGTATTCCCGTCGCGATCAAGGACAATATCGACATAGCCGGCCATACGGCCAACGCGGGTTCCCTGGCGCGCCGCGCGACGACGGCCGGCAAGGACGCCTCCGTGATCGAACGGCTGCGCGAGGCGGGGGCGGTGATCCTCGGCCAGACCCACATGGTGGAATTCGCGTTCGGCGGCTGGGGCACCAATACCGCCATGGGCACGCCGCGCAATCCGCTGGATCCGCTGCATCACCGCGTTCCCGGCGGCTCTTCCAGCGGGTCCGCGGTCGCCGTGGCCGCCGGTCTCGCACCCCTGGCGGTCGGCACCGATACCGGAGGTTCGGTGCGCATTCCGGCGGCGATGAACGGCTTGGCCGGCTACAAGCCGAGCTGGGGATCGGTGCCCGACGACGGGCTGGTCCCGCTATGCCGCCGGTTCGACGTGATCGGCCCGATGGGGCACACGGTGGCGGACTGCTGGTCGCTGTACGATGTCATGACGGCGGTTCCGGGCTCGGCCGGCAGGGAGCTGCCGGTTCTCGACCGGCCGCTGCGGATCGGCATCGCCGACCCGGTCATCTACGGAAGCTATTCCGGGCGCGTGCTCGCGACGTTTCGCGAGACCTGCGAGCTGCTGGGCCGGTCTGGCCTCGAACTCGAACCTTTCCGTTTTCCCGTCGATGTCAACGAGGTGCTCGCGCGGACCGGATGCCTGATCGGCCACGAAGCCGAGAAGGAATTCGGCGCGGTGGTGGCTGCCGCACCGGAGTTGCTGGATCGCGGCGTTCATTACCGTCTGACCGATGCAAGACGCTTCACCCCGAAGGACTACCAGCGGGAATGGCAGATCCGTGCGGAACAATGCGCCAGGATGAACGTGGCGATGGAACGCTTCGACGCGCTGCTTTTCCCGACTACGCCGGTCTTGCCGCCGCGCCTGGACGAGATCATCGAACGGGCCATGCCGCTCGGCGATCTGACGCGTGTGGTCAACTATCTCGACCTCTGCGCCATGGCGCTGCCCACCTTCTTCACCGAGGAGGGATTGCGCCACTCGCTGCAGGTCGTCGGCCGCAAGGGAAGCGATGACCTGATCTTCGCGCTGTCGGCGGACATCGAGCGCAGGCTCGCGGACGCGACGGGAGGCAAATGATGGTACCCGTTCTCGATCTGCTGGCGAACTGCCGCAAATATGGCGATCGTATCGCATTGACCGCCGGCGGCAGCGATGTCTCCTACGGCGCGCTTCATGCGGCGATCACCCGGCAGGCGGGACGGCTCGCGGCCCTGATGCAGCCCGGCGACCGCCTGGCGCTCCTCTGCTCGAACTCGCTCGAATTCGTCACCCTGTCGCTCGCCGCCGAGTTGATCGGCGTGATCCGGGTGCCGCTGAACATCAAGTCGACTGCTGCGGAGATCGCGCTGCTGCTGGACGATTGCAGTCCGTCTCTCGTCGTTTTCGAGCCGGCGACCCGGGCGCTGCTTTCCGAAGCGTCGGACATGAGGGCGATGCTCGCGGCGGATCTTTGCGAACCGGACGCGTCACCGGCGTCGCACGCCGCTCCGAAGCCGCAGGACCGTTGTTCGATCACCTATACGTCCGGCTCGACCGGCAGGCCGAAGGGCGTGGTGCTGACCCATGCGAACTGGCACTATGTCTTCGCCAACATGCTGATCGATCGCCAGATCGCGGCCACCGACACCCTGGCGTTCATCGGTCCTTTGACGCATGCGGGCTGGAGTTACCTCTATGCCGGCCTCCTGCGCGGCGCGCGATCGGTGATTTTCGCGGCCGGGGACGTCGAGGCGATGCTCGCGCATGCGGCAAGGCAGGACGTCACCATCATCACCTGCGTTCCGACGACGCTTTCGCGCATCGTCGCCCAGGCGGGCACCGACCATCCGCTGCGCCGCAGCCTCAAATGGATCGGGGTAGGGGGCGCCCCCACCAGCCCCGCGCTGCTCGAACGCGCAATGGCCGCCTTCGGCCGCCGCATCGTCCTGAATTTCGGCCAGACCGAGGCGATGATGACGTGCACGTTCTACGATTTCGCCCGCGAGACGGACCGCGACGATGCCGCGGGTTTCATCGGCAGGCCCTACGTCTTCTCCGACATGCTCGTCGCGGGGCCGGACGGGCAGCCGCTGTCCGTCGGCGAGGTGGGCGAGATTTGCGTGCGCGGCCCGCACACGATGCTGGAATACTGGCGCCAGCCGGAACTGACCGCCGCGGCCTATCGTGACGGCTATATTCTCACCGGCGATCTGGGGGTCGAGGAAGAACCGGGCCTGTTCCGCATCGTCGGCAGGTCGAAGGAAATCATCATTTCCGGCGGCTTCAATATCTATCCGCAGGAGGTCGAATCCGCGGTCGCGTCGCTTGCCGGCATGGAGGAGGTCGCCGTGCTCGGCATGCCCTGCGAGGAATGGGGCGAGAAGGTCATATGCTTCTTTGCCACCGGAGACGGGCGAACCGTATCTGCGGATGAGCTGCGGGCCGCGCTGAAGCCGAGGCTCGGCATCAAGACGCCGAAGGCGTTCCACCAGCTGCCGGCCCTGCCCAAGGCGGCAACGGGCAAGATCGACAAGAAGGCGCTGAAACTCTGGGCGGAGGAGAACCGATGAGCGGAGTATTCGTCACCCACATGGCCCGGACACCGTTCGGCAAGTTTCGAGGCATGCTTTCCGGTCTCGATTCCATCAGCCTCGGGGCTGCGCTCATGGACGAGCTGGTCCGTCGCGACGCGGGCGAACGCCCCGTCGACGTCGTCTATGGCGGTTCCGGCCTTCTCGGCGGAAGCCTGCTGACGAGCCTCAGGCAGATGCTGATCCGCTCCGTCCTGCCGAACCACACCGTCTCGGTCGGAGTGGACCGGGCCTGTTGCACGGGCATGACCGCGATTTCGGCCGGATTCGCTCATCTGAAGGCGGGCGGCGGTTCGAAGGCGATGATCGCCGGGGTGGAAAGCCTTTCGACCACGCCGGTCCTGCTCTCCCGTGGCAACGATCGCCGCATCGCCAGCATGACGGCGACCGATCCGCTGCTGCTTTCGGGACGGATATCGCCGAAGACGATTGCGGAATACACGTCGGAAGAGGCGCTGAAATACGGCATAAGCCGCGAAATGCAGGATGACTGGGCGTGCCGGAGCCACGAGCGCTATTTCGAGGGGCTGGCCCGGCACATCCACGACGGCCTGCTGTTCGCGCCCACGCAGATTGCTCTGCCGGATCTGCGCGACGAGGGGCCGAGACCGAATTCGGACCGGGCGAAGCTCGCGACATTGCCGACCGTCAACGGCAGCAGCACGATAACCGCGGGCAATGCGCCGGGCCTGTCCGATGGCGCGGCCGGCATGATGCTGATGGAAGAGGCGGTGATGCGCGGCGACGGCATCGAACCGCTCGGCGAGATCCTCGACTGGGTACAGGTCGCCGGCGATATCCAGCAGGGCACGTCCGTACCTCAGGTGGCGCTGTCCCGGCTCCTGCAGCGGAACGGCCTTTCGCCGGACGATATCGCGCTTTTCGAGATCAACGAGGCATTCGCCGCGACGCCGCTTGTCAGCACGCGCCTGCTCGCCGGCGATCTGGGCGTCGAGGAGGCGGCCCTGCACGCGAAGACCAATGTCTATGGCGGTTCGGTCGCCATCGGTCACCCGCTGGGCGCCTCGGGCGTGCGGATCGTCATGCAGGCGATTTCCATCCTGCGGCAGCGCGGCGGCGGACTGGCGCTTTGCGCCATCTGTGGAGGATTTGGCCAGGGCGAAGCGGTCCTGGTCAGAGTGTGAAGTAAATAACAAACAACGGGAGAACGTGAAAATGGAAGGAAAGCATTTCTTGGGCATGGCGGCTCTGGCCGCATCCCTGATCGGGTTCGGTGCGCAGGCGCAGGATGCCGAGCCCTTCAAGGTGGGCATCACCGTTTCGAACAGCGGCGCGTTCATGCTCGCCTCGCAGTCCGGTGAACGTGGTGTCCGCATATGGGTCGACGACGTGAACCGCCGCGGCGGCATCGAGTTCGACGGGCAGAAGCGCAAGGTGGAACTGGTCGAACTCGACGACCGCAGCGACAAGCAGATGGTCCCGCGCGTCTACGAGACGCTGATATCCGGCGAGAAGGTCGATGTTCTGATCGCGCCGTTCGGCTCGACGCTGACGAGCGTCGCCGCCAGCGTTGCAGAACGCAACGACAAGTTCATGATCTCCTGGTCCGCCTCCTCGGACGGCATCTATGCCCAGGGCCTCAAGAACATCGTCTCCGCGGTGGTTCCTTCGTCGCTGATCCCCGGCACCAATCTTCGGCTTCTCAAGGAGGCTGGCGTCAAGAAGATCGCCATCGCCTATGTCGACGAGGCGTTTCCGGCAAGCCTTGCCGAGGCCGCCTATGCCGAAGCCACGAAAATGGGCTTCGAGGTGGTGATGAACGAGACCTACCAGAAGGGCACCAAGGATTTCTCGGTCATCCTCCAGAAGGCACAGGCTCTCGGCGCCGAGGCGTTCTACCCCCATAGCTACGAAGTCGACAGCATTCTGATGGTTCGCCAGATGAAGGAACTCGATATCAAGTTCGACAATGTCTACATGATGTACGGCTCGACGCCGCAGTTCATGGAGCTCGGAGAGACCGCGGAATACATCACCAGCCACACGCAATACGACCCGGCTGTGAAATGGGCGATCACCGACGGCCTGCAGAACGACGAATTCGTTGCTCGCTACAAGGAGCTTTTCCCGAAGGTCTCCTATTCGGAGGACTTTCAGACCGTCCTCGCCTATGGGGCCGGGGTAGCTCTCGAGCGTCTGGTCGGAGAGGCGAAATCGACGGAGCCGGCCAAGCTGAAGCAGGCCGCGCTGGATCTCAGCGGCAAGATCACCACCATCAGCGGCAAGTTCGCCATCGACGAGACGGGCAAGCAGATCGGCATGGAACCGATCGTGCTGCAGAACCAGCCGGGCAAGGGCCTCGTCCCGGTCGCGCCTCCGGAAGTGGCGACCGAAAAGCTGATCTATCCGATCCCTCGGTGAGCCGGAGACAGGTCCATGACCGTTAGGAAGGCCCCGCAGTTCTCGGCGGTCAACAAGGGAGCGGCGCGTTATGCGCTGCTCCTCGATTGCCTTGCCGATCACTACCCCGGAATGCTCAGCCTCGCCGACATCGGCCGGCTGACCAATCTGCCGAAGCCGACGGCCTTTCGCCTGATGAAGGCGCTGCAGGAAGTCGGTTTCGTCGCCTATGATACCCATCACGAAGCCTATCTCTTCGGTGCCCGCATGATGGAACTGGGGGCGAAGGCGCTGGCGCAGAACTTCGCCGTCATCGCACGCCCGTCGCTGATGCGGATCGCCGACGAAACCCGGGATACCGCGTTCGGCGTGCTCGCCGAAAACGATCACATGCACTGCCTGCTGCGGATCACCGGCAGCTATCCGATCCGCACCCTGTCCCTGGATGTCGGCGATATCTGGCCGATGGGGATCGGTGCCGTCGGCATGGCCCTTCTCGCGGCCCATGACGACGATTTCATCGGCCGCTACATCGAAAGCCACCTGCCGCTGATTGCCCACTACACGCCGCTGACCCCCGATCTCATCAGGGAGCGCGTCCGGCGCACCCGGGACAACGGCTACGCTCTCAGCGAAAACGAGCTGCTGTCCGGCATGTCGGCCATGGGTCTGGTGATCATGTTTCCGGGCACGAACAGGCCGATGGGGGCGATCAGCGTCGCCGCGCTCTCCACCCGGCTCGATGCGTCGCGACGCGAAGAGATCGCAGGCATCATGCGGCGCGAGGCGGATGCGATCACCAGCACGCTTTCGGCGCAGAAGCCTGCTGCGAACGAAAGGCATGCGGAATGAAGATCGATCTTGCTGGAAAGCGGGCGCTGGTCGTCGGCGGCGGCACGTTCGGCGAGGGAAATGGCATCGGGCGTGCGATCTGCTGTGCCTTCGCCGACTGCGGGGCTTCGGTCGTCGTCGTCGACCGGAATGCCGAAGCCGCCGAGGCTACCTGCCGGCTGATCCGCGAGGCGGGTGGTGACGTAAGTCCCCTGACCCTCGATATCACCGATGCCGCGTCCGTCGCCGGCCTCGAAGACACGACCATCGACATCCTGCACTACAATGTCGGGATAGGTTTTGCCTCCGACACGCAATCGCTCGAACCCGCTCAGTTCACCACGGTTCTGCAGGCCAACCTGGTCGGATTGCACACGGCCGTGCGGGCAGTCCTGCCGGGCATGCGCGAGCGGCGAGGGGGCGTGATCCTGGCGACGAGCTCCGCCTGGGCGCATCGCCATCTCGGCTATGCGCACAGTTTCTACGCAGCCTCCAAGGCCGGCATGGAACATTTCATCCGCCTGATTGCCCAGGAGAATGCAGCCTTCGGCATCCGGGCGAACTCGATCGCGCCCGGCTTCATCGACACGCCGAGGATAAGGCACAACCTTGCCCGTTCCTACGGCGAGCGGAGTTTCGACGAGATCATGGCGCGCCGCGCCGGGCAGGTCCCGCTTGGGCGGCTGGGGCAGCCGGACGACGTGGCTTGGATGGCCGCCTTCCTCGCCTCGGATATGGCGGCATACGTGACCGGAGGCAGTTTTCCGGTCGACGGCGGTCTGGCGGGTGCTGGCATCGGCCCCGGTGCCAGCATCGCCCCATGAGCGGTGCGGATATGAAGAATACGGAGCAGACTATGGAAATCGGCTTTCTCGGCGCCGGCAAGATGGGCCTGCCCATCTGCTGGAACATTGCGCAAAAGCTTGGAAAACCGGTGCTGGTGCATGATCTCCGGCCACCGAAATTGCCGGCCGGACTGGAAGCCGAAGCCGATCGGCTTCGCTTCGCCGCGGAACTGTCCGATCTGCGCCAGTGCGGGATCGTCGTCCTGTGCCTGCCGGACAGCAAGGCGGTGTCCGCCGTCATCGAGGGCCGGGAAGGCGGGGGCGGGCTGATCGACATCCTGAAGCCCGGCAGCGCCATCCTCGATTGCGGTTCGTCGATCCCCGCCGAGACGCTCAGGCTGGCCGCGCGCCTCGCCGACCGCGGCATCAGGCTGCACGACGCGCCGGTCTCCGGCGGGCTCGCCCGCGCCTGGAAGGGAGACTTGACCGTGATGGCGGGCGGGGTCGGCACCGACGAGGGTCTGCTGCGCGTCGTCAACGCCTTCGCCAGCAAGATCGTCGATCTGGAGCATGTCGGCGACGGCCATGTGATGAAGGCGGCCAACAACTACCTTCTCGCCGCCAATATCGTCAGCTTCACCGAGGCCCTGCGCTTCGCCCGGGCCGCCGGCATATCCTTCGACAAGTTCGGCGAGGTGGTGAACAGTTCCAGCGGCGCGAGCTACGTCTCGGCCAACAAGCTCGAAACGGTGCGTCGCGACGACGACAGCGTCAGCTTCACTTCCGCCCTGATCGCCAAGGACGTGCGGAACTTCATGGACAGCTACGGGCGTCTGGGCCTGACCCTGCCGATGGTGCCGAAGGTTCTGGAAATCTGGGACGAGGCCATCGAACGGGTCGGAAGCGACGTCGACAGCATGAAGATCTATCACAGCATCGGCCGCAGCGAGCCCGCGTGAACATCAAGGAGAACGCAATGTCCCTCGTGAAAATACGCAAGAAGAGCCTGACGGTCGAGACCATCTATCACGAGATGGGACCGGCGCCGGACGCGCCGCTCAAGATGGCGGCAGCCTGCGCCGTCGTCGCCAATCCCTATGCCGGATCCTATGTCGAAGACCTGCTGCCGTTCATGGCCGAACTGCGTGGTCTCGGTCAGGAACTGGCCCTGGAGCTAGTCGAGGTGCTCGGCGGCAGGGAGCGGGTGGAAGTCTATTCCAAGGCTGCGATCGTGGGTCTGAACGGCGAGATGGAACATGGCGCGGTCTGGCATGAGGCCGGCGGCTGGGCGATGCGCGAAGTGCTGGGTCAGCCGAAGGCCATCGTGCCGGCCAACAAGGCTGTCGCGCAGGCCGGCTATCGGATCATGGTGCCGGTGCATTACATCAACGCCTGCTACGTGCGAAGCCACTTCAACAGCATGGAGATCGGTATCCAGGACGCGCCGCGGCCGAACGAGATACTGTTCGCGCTCGTCATGGGCACCGGCGGACGGTTGAACCCGAGGCTGGGCGGTCTTCTGAAGGAAAAGGTGAAAGGCGACGACGGCCAGCGATAGGCCGGCCGCCGGATCAAGCCGGACGACGCCATGACGGTTGCTCCGTGTCTCGACCGCAGACGCGGAGCCCAATTCGCATGCGCCTCAATTCCCACCACGCCGCCTCGGTCTTTCCGTCGCTTAAGGGAAACATCGACCCTGCGAGCAGGACCGAGCCATCCGCCGCCACGCTCCCGGCGCATCCTGCAGCGCGACAAGACCGTGGAGACGCATCGGCCGCGTCACGGCCCGTTCAATGTGAGTTCCATAATTCAGATTATGCGATCTTCATATTTAACCGGGGCGGATTCCATTTTCAGATGCAACGAAGAGAATAATGGCCATGGTCTCAGGAGGATGGAATGGTCCGCTCTTATGTGCGGTTTGACCTTTATCGCGCCTGATGCCGGAAGAAATCGCTCAGGATGCCGGCGAAATTGAAGTTTTATTCCTTCTCGAAGCATGGCCGGCGTGGCTGAATGGGGCGCTCATGCGGGAGGTTGCCATGAGCAAGGTCATCAGCTTGGACGGAGCGCTGAGAGCGGCGACGTCCCATCTCGCCACGGAAGACGAGGCCATCGCCGCGGCGAGAGCCATCGCCGCGCATCTTAGGGCCGGCGCGAACCGGCGCGACAGGGAGCGCAGCCTGCCCTATCGCGAGATGGAGTTCGTGGCGCAGTCCGGCCTGTTCGGCGTCACCGTGCCTGCCGAATACGGCGGAGCCGACATCTCCAATCCGTTCCTCGCCGAGATGCTGGCGATCGTCTCGGAGGCCGACAGTTCCGTCGGGCAGATCCCGCAGAACCATTTCGCCATCCTCGAAGTGCTTCGCCTCGCCGGTAGCGAGGAACAGAAGCGGTATTTCTTCACCAGGGCGCTCGCCGGAGATCATTTCGCCAACGCGCTCGCGGAGAGAGGCGGCGGGATCGCGGGCGACATCGCCACCCGGATCGTCGCGGACGGTCCCGGCTATCGCATATCCGGCGAGAAATATTATTCCACCGGGGCGTTGTTCGCCGACTGGATCGCCGTGTTCGCGCGGGACGCCGAGGATCGCACCGTGATGGCGCTCGTTCCGCGGGACGCGGAAGGGCTCGCCATCGTCGACGATTGGGCGGGTTTCGGCCAGCGCACGACCGCCAGCGGCACGATCGTCATCGACGGCCTCTACGTGTCCGCCGATTGCGTCGTCGACTACGACAGGGCATTGCAGAAGCCCGCGACGCTCGGTTCGCTGGCGCAGCTTCTCCACGCCGCCATCGATCTCGGGATCGCCCGAGCGGCATTCGCCGACATGATCGATTTCGTCAGGACGAAGTCCCGCGGCAATCGTCACCTCGGGATCGGGACGGTGGCCGAGGATCCGCTGGCGCTGGCGAAAGCCGGGTCGATCGCCGTCAAGATCGAGGCCGCCGCGGCCGTCGTCGAAAGGGCCGGCCGGAAGGTCGATATCGCCCAGGTGACACCGTCCGCCGCCACGGCCTCGGAAGCGTCGCTCGCGGTCGCGGCGGCCAAGATTCTCGCCACGGAAGCGGCTCTCGAGGCGAGCAACGCGCTGTTCGAGCTGGCCGGCACCTCGGCCACGGATGAAAACCTCAACCTGGATCGCCACTGGCGCAATGCGCGCACCCATACGGTCCACGACCCTGTCCGCTGGAAACACCATGCACTCGGCGATTTTCACGTCAACGGCAGACTGCCTGCCCCGAGCGGCCAGTTCTGATCACCGCGTCGCGCCGCCGGCTGCGGCAACGGACCGCTTGGCGACCATGTCTTCCAGCGTCATGTTGTCGAGGACGGTGGAAATGGCATCGCGCACCTCGGTCATCGAGTGCCGCACCTGGCAGTCCTCCGGATTGTCGCAGTCGTCACAGGCCTCGAAAGCCGTCTTGCTGGCGCAGCGGATCGGCGCCAGCGGGCCGTCGAGGATCCTGACCGCATGGCCGATCGAAATCTGCGACGCCGGCTTCGACAGCGCATATCCGCCGCCCGGGCCCTTCTTCGACCGCAGGATGCCGCCCTTGCGCAGTTCGAGGAGGATGGCATCGAGGAATTTCTTCGAGATGTTGTTCCGCTCGGCGATTTCGCTGACGAAGGCGGTCTTGCCCGGCTCGAGCTGCGCCAGGTGGACCAGAGCCTTCAATCCGTATTTTCCCTTTTTCGTCAGCATCGATGCTCGAAAGTCCGGTCGTTCAGCTTCGGCAATATCGCCGGGTTGCCGAAACCGATACAGGACGGGCCGCCATCCTTCAACATCTGCAGGCCGTCATCGTCGTCGCAGCGGACGGGGAACCAAATTCGCGCCACCGCTTTTCATTCTGACCCGTGACAAAGGAGGAAGCCTATGAAGACTGCCCTGCTTTCCACATCCCTCGCCGTCGCACTTCTTGCGATCGCGGCGTCCTACGTCCTTCCATCCGGCTGGACGACCGACCAGCATCGGCAACCCTACAAGTTCGCTTCGGCGCGTTGACGGCGGCGCCCGGTCCGTCGAGGCCGCCCGACCTGCCAACGACCCGGCCTGCCAACGACCCGTCCGGCCGCCCTGCCGGCTGCCGGCGCACACGAGGAGTGACAGATGACGAAATGGATACTGGCCAAACACGAGGGCACGATCGAAACCGAACAATGGGAATTGCCGGGACAGCTGCCGGAAGCCGAGGTGGAGGAAATCGTCCGGCGCCTCGTCTGCCGCTCGCTCAGCGAAGACGAGATCATCCGTTCCTCGCTCCCGTCCGATGACCTGAAGAAATACATTCTCCTCGACCGGAACGAGGATCCGGCGATCATCCACATGGGCGAAAACCCCTATTACATCGCCCGGCTGGTCGAGTGACCTCGGCCCGCGGGGAGGAGGTCCGGCATGTCCGGCCCCCTCCCCGGCTTCGCGCGCCAGGTTACACGGCGTAGCATTGTTTGAAGGAACGGGCGGAAAGGGTCCGATGTTGTCTCCGTGAAAGGAGCCATCATGACCGATACGCCAGACCCCCTCTCCTACACGGCGGCGAAACTGCAGCAGATCTACGGACTGGAAGACGCCGAAGCGCAGCGGCTCATCGCCCGTTTCGGACCTTCCAAAGACGAAATCGACAGGCTTCTCTCCGGCCGCGGCCGGACGAGCCGGCACCGCAAGCGTGAAATCCTCACCTCGGTCTCGGAGGCCGCCTTCGGCATCCGTTAGCGGATTTCTCGCCCGGCGGGCGCCCTTCCCTTCCCCGTCATCCGTGCCGCCATCGCGAATGGTCATTTAAAATCTACTCCTTTAGTAGATTAATGTTTCGCCGCGGCCGGCCGACTGGCGGGTATACGATGCTCGCCGGTCCACCAGGGTCAGGGATGAATTTCTCCTGTCGGCAGAAAATCCGGAACGTCACGCCAATATTCCCCAAATATCCGCCGGTTTTGGATTTTTGTACCTCGCCCGCAAATCCTTGCCTTCGTCGGCGAACCGGCTTCGCCTAGATTGGTGGCCAGTCGAACAAGGAGCAGGATCATGGACGCATACGACCGCAAGGCCCGGCAGTACCCAGCCGTCTCCATCGATGATGCTTCGCGCAATTGTTGTCTCCGTCTCGGAAAACGAATGCCCCTCGCGGCTCCGCCGCGGGCATTTTCAGGAAGATATCGAATTCGAGAGCGAGACCATCACCATGCAAAGACAAGTCATTGAGTTCGGCGGACTGCCCGTCGGAATTGCCGTTCCCGACAACGACCGGCTCCGTTTCATCGCCGTGAAGTTCCACGTGATCGATCTGGACAACCGGCTGTTCTCGACCGCTGCGGAGCTGAAGGCGGCGATCGGCCGTCATCTCCATCCGGCAACGGCGATCGCGGCGTGATGCGGCGGTCCCTTATGTCCGTTTGGCGCTCCGGAATGCCGGCCGGCCTGTGGGCGGCGGTGCGGCCCCGCGGCGCGGCAAGCCGGGGAGATGCGGAATGATGAGAGCAGCCACGCGCAGCCTTGCCGGGGCGGGCGCGATACTTGCGATCGCCGGTTTTGCGGCAAAGGCATTCGATTTGCCGGTTCCCGACTGGCTCGCCTGCATGAGCCTGACCGTCGGCCTCGTCGTCGTCATCTTCGCCGGCGGGCGCCGCAGCGCGGCCGCCCTGTCGAGGCGCTGATCCCGCCCCCCTTCCCTCACCGACCGGCCTGCCGGCGCGCAGGCGGTCCCGACCCGGAACCTGCTCGAAAGGCTCGACATGGCAAACAATCTGATCGTCGGTTTCTCCGGCAATATTTCCCGTCCCTCGAGCACGAAGCGTTTCGTCGAGGGCGTGACGGAGGCTCTGGCGAAAAAGGCCGGGCTGCCGCACGCGGTCTTCGATGTGGAGGACCTGGGATCGTCGCTCGCCGTCGCCCGCTCGGCCTCCGAACTCGATCCGGCGGCGCGGCGCATCGTGCGGACCATCGTGCAGGCGGATGCGCTCGTCATCGGCTCGCCGACCTACAAGGGCAGCTATACCGGGCTGTTCAAGCATGTCTTCGATCTGCTCGATCCGGCCGATCTGCGCGGCAAGCCTGTCATTCTCACGGCGACCGGCGGAGGCGAGCGCCATTCGCTCGTCGTCGAACACCAGCTGCGGCCGCTGTTCGCCTTCTTCGAGGCCTTCGTGCTGCCGACGGCGATCTACGCGTCCAGCCGCGATTTCGTCGATGGCGTAGCCACGCCGCCGATCCTCGGCCGGGTGGAACAGGCGCTGTCGGAAGCGGCGCTGCTTCTGCGGATCCAGCCGGGCGTGGCGGCGGTGGCCGCCGAATGAGGCGATCGCCGCGCCGACCGTCCCGACCGGCGCCCTCTCCGTTACGTTACGCGGCAAAACGAGCGCCGGAGGCGATCTTTTCACGTTCTTTTTCCAGCCTTGGGCGCCTGGCGGAAATGAAAATGCTTGGAGCTCGCCGCCAGCCGACTTAGCCTGTGCCCGTCTTAAAAATGAGATCGGGGGCACGTATGATCCGCAAGACTTTCGCATTCTTCCTCGCCACGGGCATCGTTGCGGCATCGGCCGCGGCGGCGCAGGACCAGGCGCCGCTCAGATCGGCGATCGACGCAACCTTCGCGCCGCATGCGATGCCGAAGGTTTCCGGCGGGCTGGAAGGCTTCAACATCGACGTCGTCGACGAGATCGGCCGGCGCATCGGCCGCAAGGTGGATGTCGAGGGCACCCAGTTCGCGGGCCTCATCCCCGCCCTGCAGGCCGGCACATACGATTTTCTGACGGCCGTGGTGACGATCACCCCGGAGCGCGCCGAGCAGCTGTTGTTCATGGAAGGCTTCGTCGATGCCGACTACCGCTTCCTGACGCTGAAGGACAAGCCGGAGATCACCGGGCTCGAAGACCTGAAGGGGCAGGTCATCGCTGTGCAGAAGGGATCGATCTACGAAAAGTTCGCCAATGACAATGCGGAGAAATACGGCTGGACGACGCAGTCCTTCGCGACCAGCACGGATGCGGTCCAGGCGGTGCTCGCCGGCCGCGCCTATGCCAATGTCTCGGCGGCGACGGTCGTCGCCTGGGTGGTGAAGAATAATCCGCGGCTCAAGAACGCCTATCTCTACGAAACGGGCCTCGTCTGGTCGATGCCGACCCGCAACGACCGCGTCGAGCTGCGCGATACGCTGGAAAGCGCGCTCGAATGCATGAAGAAGGACGGAACGCTGACGAAGCTCTACGTCAAATGGTTCGAGGTGGAGCCGAAGCCCGGATCGTCGACGACGACCATCTTCCCGGGTTATGGCGCGCCGGGCGTGCAGGGTTACGACGCGACCCCGCACGAGCCGAAATGCTGATGGAGCCGGTTCCTGCTGAAACCGCATCGTCGCGGGGCTTCCTTCTCGAAGCCCTGCAGATCCGCAAGAGCTTCGGCCGCACGGAAGTCCTCAAGGGCGTCGATCTGCAGGTGGAGGCGGGCCAGCTGGTTTTCCTGATCGGCCCTTCCGGATCCGGCAAGAGCACGCTCCTGCGATGCTGCAACCGCCTCGAGGAGCCGACCGGCGGCTCGCTGAAGCTCGACGGCGTCGATCTTCTCGCCCGTTCCACGGACATCAACCTGATGCGCCGCAAGATCGGCATGGTGTTCCAGGGCTTCAACCTCTACCCGCATCTCACGGTCATGGGCAATGTGACGCTCGCTCTTCGCAAGGTGCTGGGGATGCCGAAACCGGAAGCGGAGGCGCGTGCCATCGACAACCTCACCCTCGTCGGGATGGCGGAGAAGGCCGGATCCTATCCGTCGGAGCTTTCCGGCGGCCAGCAGCAGCGCGTCGGCATCGCCCGCTCGCTCGCCCTCCAGCCGAGACTGATCCTGATGGACGAGCCGACCTCGGCGCTCGATCCCGAACTGGTGGGCAGCGTGCTGGAGGTGATCAAGGACCTTCGGGACCGCGGCATGACCATGGTGATCGCCAGCCACGAGATGGGTTTCGCCCGCGAGGCCGCCGATCGCGTGGTTTTCCTCGAGAACGGCCTCGTGGTGGAATCCGGCTCGGCCGCTCAGATTTTCTCGGACGCCCGGCACGAGCGGACCAGGCAGTTCCTCCGCCAGATCCGGCATTAGGGAGAGGCTCATGGAACCGCCGGCCATGGACAGCTGGAGCCGCTTCGTCTTCACCTTCTTCAACGCCGACGTCGCGGCACGCTACTGGCCGCAGATCCTCGAAGGTCTGTGGGTCACGATTTTCGCCGGTCTCGCCGTCGTCGCGACCGGCATCCTGTCGGGCATGCTGCTCGCGTCGCTGCGGGCGCTCGGCATCCGCGCCCTCAACGTGCCGATCGTCATCTTCGTCGATATCTTCCGCGCCCTGCCGCCGCTCGCCATCATCCTGGTGATCTTTTTCGGTCTTCCCAATGTCGGCATCGTCCTGCCGAGCCTGGTGGTCCTGTGGATTTCGCTCGGCGCGGTGCTGGCCGCCTTCTCCGAGGAAGTGTTCTGGGCGGGCATCACGTCGGTCCCTCCCGGCCAGTGGATGGCGGCGCGGTCCACCGGCATGACGTTTGCCCAGACGCTGCGGTCCGTCATCATGCCGCAGGCGATCAGGCTCGCGCTTCCGCCGCTGACCAACCGCACCATCTCGATCACCAAGAACCTCGCTCTCGGCAGCGCGATCGGCGTCAACGAGATCCTCGGTCAGGCCAATTCGGCGCTCTCCATGTCCTCCAACGCCACGCCGCTCACCATCGGCGCCTTTCTCTACGTGCTCGTCTTTGCGCCGCTGATCGTCGCCTCGCGGCTGCTCGAACGCCGCTACCGGTGGGGAGGCCACTGATTTGGAAACCTTCGTCCAGGAATTCTTCAATCTCGACGTCATGGCGCGGGTCTGGCCGATGATCCTCGCCGGCCTGCGTCAGACGGCGCTGCTCTGCGCCGTGCTGATCCCGATCGGCATAGCCGGCGGCATTGCAACCATGCTGCTGGCGACGTCGCGCCACCGCATCGTCCGCTGGCCGACGCTGGCGGCGATCGATTTCTTTCGCGCCTTTCCGCCGCTGGTCCTGATCATCTTCGTTTATGCGGGCATCCCCTTTCTCGGGCTGCAGGTCCCGGCGCTTGCCGCGATCGCCGTCGCCTTTTTCCTCAACGCTTCGAGCTATTTCGGCGAGATCTTCCGCGCCGGCATGAAGAGCGTGCCGAAAGGCCAGGCGGAGGCGGCCCGCTCCACCGGTCTCACCCCGGCGCAGACCTTTCTTCATGTGACCTTCCCTCAGGCCGTGCGCAACGTTCTGCCGGACCTCCTGTCGAATACGATCGAACTCCTGAAGCTGACGACGCTGGCGAGTGTCATCTCGGTGCCGGAACTGCTGCATTCCGCCGATCTCGCCCGGTCGCTCACCTACAATTCCTCGCCTCTCGTGCTCGCCGCCGGCATTTACCTCCTCGTGCTCTGGCCGATCGTCCGGATCGTCAGCCGTCTCGAGCACCGGTTGCGCTAGCCGCGCCGCGTATGCCCGGGGGCAATCGCAGGAACTGCGCCGCCCCTTCTCGCGACCCGCAGATCGGCAATCCGCGGGCCGATGAGCCCTTGGCCGATGCGCCCTTGGCCCGGCGAACTCCTGACCCGGCGAACTCCTGGCCGGCGAACTCCGGATCGGCCGACACGGAGGCGGCCGCCTTCGAGGCTGTTCCCGTGCCGCCGTCTCTCCCCTCCCCTCTCTTGCCCTCCCCTGCCCCGAACGCTAGGCGCCATCCTGCCGAAGATCCTTTCCGCATTCGGGGCGGCCGCGCGGAAGGTTCCGTCTCCGGCCGTCCGGTCGATACCCCCTGCCCGTCTTGCGTTTCAGGATTTCGAGGAAATGGGCGAGAGCCAGACGCCGGTCGGCAAACAGGTCCAGACGGGTTCGTCCGCGTGTGCCGATCCGGCCCCAGGAGCGTTCCACCGAAAAATCTCCCCACAAGGTCGGTTCGAGCGAGATGCTGTAGAAGCGCGCCATGCGCCGCTGTCCGTCGACGCGCCGTAGATGGATCCTGAATTGTTCGTAGCTCATGCCGGGAATCATGAATCCTGCGGCAATTCCCGTCCAATGAGAGTTTGGAATCGGTCGCGGCGGATCGATTCACGTCGGTGATGGTCCCCTCCCCTCCCCTTCGGCCTCGACGAACTGCCCGCCGGTCGACGGGGGCTGTTTCCTGGCGGCAGGAGGTGCATTGTCATGGGGGTGATTCCATTCCGGGCGATGCGAATCGGGGCGGCACCCCTGCCCTGCCGATCGCCGGCTAAGCGTTTTCAGCCGGCTTTCATCCGATGTGGACAAATTCGCTTTGGATATAGCCGGCTATCCACGCTGCCGGGCCGCGGGGTAAAACCTGAGCGGATTCAAAGAATTAAGCGGCCCATCATGGCCCCGGCTTCATTTTCTGTTAACCAAAATCGCCTTGCAAGCAAGGAAGAATCGCGGATACTGGCGGCAGTTTCAGGAAACAGCGCGTTTTATCGCCAGAACGGTTGCGACATGAATGCCCATTCTAAATTGCCGTCCTTCGAGTTCGACGAGAAGATCCTGCTCCAGGGGGCAGAGATCTCGCGCCGGCTCGACCAGCTTCGCATGGAGAAGTTTCCGCCGAATGCGAAGAAGACGCTGCGCATGTTTTCCATGGCCGAAGTCGCTCACTATCTCGGCGTCAGCCCGAACAATCTGAAGCGCCTCCATCTCGAAAACAAGGGCCCCATCCCGACGACCTCGACCGGCGGCCGCCGCTTCTATACCGGCGAGCAGATGCGCGAACTGCGCCACTATCTCGACCGCACCGGCAAGTCGGACGCCAAGAAATATGTCCCCCATCGCAAGGGCGGCGACAAGCTGCAGGTGATCGCCGTCGTCAACTTCAAGGGCGGTTCCGGCAAGACGACGACGGCGGCGCATCTGGCGCAGCATCTGGCCCTGACCGGCCACCGGGTTCTCGCCGTCGATCTCGATCCGCAGGCCTCGCTTTCGGCGCTGCACGGCTTCCAGCCCGAGCTCGACAAGAATCCGTCGCTGTATGACTCGATCCGCTACGATGCGGATCGCAAGCCGATCTCCGACATCATCCTCGAAACCAATTTTCCCGATCTCGACATCGTTCCGGCAAACCTCGAACTGCAGGAATACGAATACGACACGCCGCTGGCGATGCAGACCTCGGTCGAGGGCAAGCGTTTCTTTACCCGGCTTGGCAAGGCGCTCGCCGATGTCGACGACCGCTACGACGTGGTGGTGGTGGACTGCCCTCCCCAGCTCGGCTACCTGACCCTGACGGCGCTGACGGCGGCGACCTCGGTCCTCATCACCGTCCATCCGCAGATGCTCGACCTGATGTCGATGAGCCAGTTCCTGCTGATGCTCGGCAATATCACGAGGACGATCAAACGCGCCGGCGCCAATGTCGAGATGGACTGGCTGCGCTATCTCATCACCCGCTATGAGCCGACGGATGTGCCGCAGGCGCAGATGCTCGGCTTCATGCAGTCCATGCTGGCGGAGGAGATCCTCAAGCAGCCGATGGTGAAATCCACGGCGATCTCCGATGCGGGCCTCACCAAGCAGACCCTCTACGAGGTCGAGCGCACCAATTTCACCCGCGGCACCTACGACCGCGCGATCGAATGCATGGATGCGGTGAATTTCGAGATCCAGGGTCTCATCCATCGCGCATGGGGGCGGCTATGAGCGAGTTGACGCCCGTCAAAATCACCGGCTTCGCCAGCCTTTTCAGCAGGATAGCGGGAGGAGCGCAGGATGGCGCGTAAAAATCCCTTCGCCAACGTGATGAATGAAAGCCAGCCGGAAGCGACCGTCGCGCTGGACTATACCGTCAAGGGCGCCTCGCGCTCGATCATCTCGACGATCGACGAACTCGCCGAGAGGGCCGACAGGCTTCTGGAGGGCGAGACCGTCATCGAGCTCGATCCCGACGTCATCGACGCGTCCTTCGTGCGCGACCGGATGGAAGAGGATCCGCAGGCATTCGAGGACCTGGTCGCGGCGATCCGCGAGCATGGGCAGAACAGCCCGATCCTGGTGCGGCCGCATCCGAAGGACGCCGGTCGCTACATGGCGGTGTTCGGTCATCGGCGGCTGAAAGCGGCAAGGCAGCTCGGGCGCAAGGTCCGGGCGGTGGTCAAGTCGATTGCCGACCGCGAGCATGTGATCGCCCAGGGCCAGGAAAATTCGGCGCGCTCCGATCTTTCCTTCATCGAAAAGGCGATGTTCGCCAGGGAGCTCGGCACGCTGAGCTACGACAACGACAATGCCACCGTGATGGCCGCCCTCTCGATCGACAAGGCGACGCTGTCGAAGATGCTTTCGGTCGCGAACATGCCGGCCGATGTCCTGTCGGCGATCGGCGGAGCGAAGTCTCCCGGCCGCGATCGCTGGTACGAACTGAAGCAGCTGATCGAGAAACCGAAGAGCCTCGAGGCCCTGCGCGAGGTTCTGGCGAAGACCGACCTCTCGGGATTGAACGGCGACGCGCGGTTCGCCTTCGTCATGGACGCCCTCGTCCGGCGCAAGCCCGTGGCGATCGCCCGGCCGGCCAAGGAGGAAAAGTGGGCGCCCCGCGACAAGGCGGTCTCGGCGCATATCCGCAATGACGGAAAGAATTACACGCTCGCGCTCAAGGCCAGGGATGCCGTCGGATTCGGCGAATTCATCTCGGCGAACCTGGACGAGCTCTACGCGGCGTATCGCAGACAAATGAAAGAAGGATAGGACAGACCGCAAAAGAAAAAGGCCCCCGAACGGTTGCCCGTGGAAGCCCTTCTCGATCTGTAGCAAGAAGAGAATCGCATTTTCACGAATCTTCGTCAAGAGTCTTTGGCACCGTTTTGGTGAGCGGATTTCTTTTGCCTGCTGAAAGGTGAAGGAAAGATGCAGAACGGACATGTGACGACGCCCTTCGGGCGGCGGCCGGTGACGCTTGCGCTGGTAAGAAGGCAGCAGGACGTCACCCAGATCGAGGCGGGCAAGACCGCCGACAAGTGGAAGATCTTCAGGGATGCCTCGGCGGCGATGGAACGGCTCGGCCTTCAGTCGAACAGCCTTGCCGTGCTGGACGCCCTGCTCTCCTTCTATCCGGAGACCATGCTGCGCCAGGATGCCCAGCTAATCGTCTTTCCATCGAACGTCCAGCTCGCGCTGCGCGCCCACGGCATGGCCGGCGCGACGCTGCGGCGCCATCTCGCGGTACTGGTCGAGGCGGGACTGATCCTGCGCAAGGACAGCGCCAACGGCAAGCGTTATGCCCGCAAGGATCGGGCCGGCGCCATCGAAAGCGCCTTCGGCTTCGATCTCTCCCCCCTGCTCGCACGCGCCGAGGAACTGGCCGGTCTGGCCCAGGACGTCGCGGCCGAACGGGCGGCCTTCCGCAAGGCGAAGGAAAGCCTGACGATCTGCCGCCGCGACGTCCGCAAGCTGATCAGCGCGGCGATCGAGGAAGGCGCCGCAGGCGACTGGCAGATGATCGAAGACCTCTATGTCGCCCTGATCGGCCGCCTGCCCCGCAACCCGTCGCGGGCCGACGTCGCCGAAATTCTCGACGAAATGGAGCTGCTTCGCGACGAGATCGTCAACCGACTGGAATTACGGGAAGAAACGCAGAATAACAGCACCAATGCCGCTCATATCGAGCGCCACATACAGAATTCAAATCCCGACTCCATCACTGAACTTGAACCTTGCTCTGGAAATGAGCAGGGCGCGAAGCCGAGCCCGGTCATCGAAGGCAGGCGGGAGCCGCTGAAGGCATTCCCGCTTGCTATGGTCCTGAAGGCCTGCCCGGAAATCGTCGCCTATGGACCGGGCGGGCAGATAGGGACCTGGCGGGATCTCATGTCGGCGGCCGTCGTGGTGCGGTCGATGCTGGGGGTCAGCCCCTCCGCCTATCAGGATGCCTGCGACGCCATGGGAGCGGAGGGCGCGGCCGTGGCGATATCCTGCATGCTGGAGCGGGCGAATCTCATCAATTCGGCGGGCGGGTATCTTCGCGATCTGACCCGGCGGGCGGAACGCGGCGAGTTTTCGCTCGGTCCAATGATCATGGCGCAGCTTCGCGCCAATCAGGGAGGACAGCAGCGCACCGGATGAGCCTGCCTGCCCGCAAATTGCGTTGACGGCCGTCAAAAGCCTTCTTTTTCTCATATATTTCCGTAGGATACGGGAAATATGGGCAGAAAGGAGTGACGCATGGGTTCCATCGGTCGAAATCTGGCGTCTGCCGCGGCGGTCGCGGCCTGGATCCTTGCGGCCTTTGCCGGTTCGGCCGGTGCCAGGTCAGGTCCGGCGCTCTGCGAGAGGCTGAAATTCGAGGCGACGGATCATGTCGTCTGCACACTCGATCCGGCAAAGGCCGACCTGCGGCTCTATTGGCAGGATGCGGCCGGCCGGCCCTATCGCCGGTTCTCGAACTTGGCGCAGGCTTTGGCAGGGGAGCGGCTCGACCTCGTCTTTGCGATGAACGCCGGAATGTATTCCGAAACGTTCGTTCCCGTCGGTCTGCATGTCGAGAACGGCCGCGAGCTTCATCCGCTCGACACGAGCGGGCGGAAGGGGCCTGCCGCGTCGATCCCGAATTTCTACAAGAAACCCAACGGTGTGTTTCTTCTCGATGCCGACGGCGCGCATGTCCTTTCGACCGAGGCATACATGCAGAGACGGGCGCGGGCGGGGCAGGGGGAACCGCGTCTTGCCACGCAATCCGGCCCGATGCTGGTGATCGGCGGGCAGTTGCATCCGGCCTTCATTCCGGGCTCGTCCGACCGCACGAAGCGGAGCGGAGTAGGGGT
>JBQGDG010000122.1:0-3728 GCA_052038935.1 Neorhizobium sp.
CTGACGCGATCCTTCCCCCAGACCCACAACACAGACGACGGCAGCGATACCTATGATGATACCGAGCATCGTCAGGAACGTGCGGATGCGGTGGGCTGCCATGGAGCGGAGCGCCATCGGACCCGCATAGGACAGGCGCTGACGGAAGGCGGAGAACCGGCCAATCGGCGTTTCGCCACTGGGGGGCAGTGGGATGCTTGCCTCCGGGACATCCCGTGTTCTTTGGTCCGAAACGATCCTGCCGTCACGGATTTCGATGATACGATCGGCGTTGGCCGCCACTTGCATATCATGGGTGACCATGATGACGGTGTGCCCTTCACCGTGCAACTCCTTAAGGATCTCGAGAACGTTCTCGCCGCTTTTACTGTCGAGTGCGCCGGTGGGTTCGTCTGCAAGAATGATTTCCCCGCCATTCATCAAGGCGCGGGCAATGGAGACGCGCTGCTGCTGGCCCCCGGAAAGCTGGCCCGGGCGATGATCGAGACGCTCGCCAAGTCCAAGACGATCCAGCAGGGCCTTCGCGCGGCGATGACGGGCCGCAGGGTCGAGACCTGCATACACGGCAGGCATTGCTACGTTCTCGATGGCTTTGAGCGGACCGAGCAGATGATAACGCTGGAAGATGAAACCGAAATGCTCCCGTCGCAACGCCGCAAGCTCATCGGCAGTCAGCCCCGAAACACTCTTGCCGCCGATCAGATAGTCCCCTTCGCTGGGCTGATCGAGACATCCGAGGATATTCATGAGCGTGGATTTGCCCGAACCGCTGGCGCCGACGATCGCAACAAGCTCGCCCGCTTCGATCGTAAGGCTGACACCGTTCAGAGCGGTGATTTTTTCGTCTCCGGCTGCAAACGAGCGATAGACATTGTCGATCTGGATAAGAGGTGTCACATCGTCACCATGTCTGTGTTGGTCGACGTTTCACCCTCAGCGGGTATAATGACCTTATCGCCAACGGAAAGCCCGTCGATGATCTGGCTGTTGATTTTATCCGTCAGCCCAACGGTCACGAGCTTCTCGACCGCAGCGCCGGATGCCTGACGAACACGGACATGATAGCGACCGTCTTTATCGCGATCCGTGAGGGCCGACCAGGGCACGAGGGGAACGTCCTCTGCCTTGCCGACGATAATTCTGACGGACGCGGTCATCATGGGCCTGAGCCGGCCATCCGTATTTGGCGTCTTGAACAGGCCGTTATAATAAACCGCCTGCGCACCCTGAACCGCGCCTGACACGCCGGTGCTGGCCGTGGAATCCGCTGCGATTGTCGTGGGTGCCGGTTCGATCTGCTCAAGTTTCGCCGAGATCGGGCTATCCGGATAACCCATGATCGTGAAGCGGACGGTCTGCCCAACCCGAACCCGCCCAATATCGGTTTCCGAAACCTGAACCTTCACGCGCATTGTGTCCAGTTGCGCCAGAGAGACGATTGTTGGTGCGGCCTGAACGGCATTCAGCGTCTGCCCTGCCTTGGTGACGACGGCAACGACCGTGCCGTCAATCGGAGCACGCATTTTCGTATATCCGAGATTGACCTCAGCATTCTCAACCTCGACCGAAGCCTGAAGGATCTGCGCGTCAAGTGCGTCGACTTCAGCCTGCAAGGCGCGAAACGCCGCTTCAGCGGTTTCTCTGTTAGCGGTAGACACAATGTTCGCGCTGTTGAGCGTTCTCTGCCGGTTATACGCAAGTTCAGCCTGATGCCGCTGGATGTCCCGCGCCCGCCGCTGTGCCTTAAGGTTCGCAAGGGCGGCATTGGCGATCCGCAGACCGTTTGCCTGCGGTGTCGAATCGACTTCGCCGATCAAATCGCCCTGCTTCACCTTCTGCCCGAGTTCGACATGCAGGTTTTTCAGCTGCCCGGACACCTGGGCTCCGACATTGACCAATCGGGCGGGCTCGAGGACGGCACTGGCGACAACCGCTTCTTCGACGGTTCCCTGAACAACCGGCATAACGATTTCGTCCTGGTCATCCGTATCGGAGAAAACCGTCCGCGCCGACGCCCCGCCTATCGCCAGAACTGCGATGACGGAGCCGATGATGAGACCATTCTTTCTGGCGATTGTGCATTTCATTGTCGTCTGACTCATGGTGTTGCGGCTTGCTGAACGCTCGTCCGCAAATGGTCGTTTATCTGCGAGCCGGTCGTATGCCAGGCAAGAACCACCTCAAGGATGGAAAAGACGATGCAGACAACGAGAAGTTTTCGTTCGGTCATGAAGCGTCTGCCCCGACACGCCTTGGGCAGGGGTCGCACAGCAACCCATCCGCCTGATCTCCGTCTCACCAGTTGGGGTCCCAACCGGGAGGCGGCGCATCTTCTTCCCAGGCGAAATCATCCCAGGTGTCGATGTCGCCGTAGAAGTCCTGATCGGCATAATGATCGGACCAATAGGCGCCAATGTTGAATGACACAGTCGGCACGACGGGCTCATGCACCACATGGGCATAGGCGGGTACCCGAAGCCTTTGCGCGTCGTGATCGATATCGATGTAAGCACCCGACACCCAGCCCCGGCGCCCGGAGGCCTCGATGTCGCACCACCGATAACCCTTTGTGCAGCCGATCACGTTGAGTGGCATGCCTTCGGCCAAGATACCCATGGAAGGATAGTGTGTGCTTGGACCCGCCCGCATGTTGATTTCGGCAGCAGCATAAGAACCGGCCTGGGCGGTGGTGTTTCCAAGGATGGCTGCGCCGGCAATTGCCGCCGCGAGAATGAGCGCGTTTCGCATCGAAAACCTCGTATCAAATTCCGCCGGCACGGTGGCGCCGACGCTGGGAGCAGAGATTGCTCGTAAGCGTCACTAACCAAGTCCAGATGCAGATTATGTGGAGGAAACGTCGATGATCGGTGGCCTGAAACGAAAGAAGGGGCGCCGAAGCGTCCCTTCTTTTCCATGCTCTTGGCCCTTTTGGGCTTGCTCCAGCTACCGGCGGCTCGGTGTCGGCGACGCTGTGCAAAGCCCATGGTATCTGATCCTCAGCCTGGGGCCTCTTCGCGACGTGGCAGTTGCAAATCAACGCTGAAACCACGTCCCTCGGTCGGCAGAATAACAGCGTCGCCTCCATGCGCCTGCATGATCGCCTTCACAATTGGAAGACCAAGGCCCGAACCACCGGAGACACGATTACGGGAATCATCGGCTCGCCAAAACCGTTCGAAGGCGCGGTTCCGGCTCTCGTCGGCAAGGCCGGGACCTGTATCGGTGCATCTGAAATACACATGATCCTTGTCCTGCCAGGTCTCTAGATAGACGGTAGAATTTGGGGCATAGCGCCGGCAATTATCGAGCAACGCAACGATCGCCTGACGCAATCTGGGCTTGTCTGCCATCGTAACAGCGGGCTTTAGTCGTCTGACGACCAAGCTGCCAGCAATTGCGAGGTCATCCTCCATGGAATCGGCAGCGGCAGCGACTTCCAATGCGAGGTCCAGCCGGGAATATTGCAGATCGAGCTGGCCGGCATTGCTGAGCGCGAGCGTCCGCAGCTCTTCAACGATGCCGCCAAGGTCATCGACGTGAGCAATGAGACGAAGATAGAGCTGGGGGGTGGGCTGAAACGCACCGTCAAGCAGGCCCTGCAATCTGCCCCGCAAAATGGTGAGAGGGGTCCGCAACTCATGGGCTATGGCAGAATTTGAATATTTGAGCTCTGTCTCTGCGCGCTCCAGCCGCTCGGCCATCAGGTTAAAATCCGAGACAAGCTCACC
>JBQGDG010000123.1:0-3253 GCA_052038935.1 Neorhizobium sp.
CCCGGCGGCGAGGAGGAGTTCTCCTACGGAATCCGCATACGCTCCTACGACATGCCGAGCTACAGCTTCATCGAAAGCCAGACCAGCCGTCAGAGCGCCGACAAGTATTACCGGGCCGAAGTCTTCCTCTCCGACGGCGGACAGGATTACGACGTCATGGGCCTGACCCGCGAGGAACTGATCCAGGACGTGCTCGCCCAATACGACCGGCACTTCCAGTATCTCCACGCGGTCAGGGCGTAGCCTTAAGATACATAGCCAGCCTGCCTCGGTGCGGGCTGGCCAATAAAACCAAGATTACCTGGACGGTCGGCCATTGTGCGTGATCGATGTCCTGGCCGGCATAGAAAAGTCGCAGTATCTTTAGTTCGTCCTGCAAAACGCGATATGCGACGATAACCCTTCTTTCGAAAACGATCGTCCTGACGCCATCCGCAAGATCTCCACGACTTCGCCCCCGCAGAGGCATCGATTGCAGTGTGTCGCAGAAACTGCGAACGCGGCGAAGGAAACCGATGGCGCGGTCCGGACTATCTTTTGCGATGAAGAAGTAGATGGCTTCCAGGTCGGCATCCGCGAAGGGATGGAACGTGACCTTTAGCGCCATTATTCGTCCCGCAACTTCGCAGCATGCAATTTTTCCAGGCGAGCGAAAACCAGGTCCGCGGGAATGCCGGGGCGGTCGTCATCGAGCGCTTCTCGGATCTTGGTATCGACGACCCACTCCATGTGCTGCTCTTCGCGGCCGAGCGCAGCGAGGGCGGCGCGCATGACATCGCTACTGGACGCATAACGACCGGCCTCAACCAGTGCCTTGACCTCCTCGACTATTTCGGAGGGAAGAGTGATGCTGATTTTTTCGCTCAAGACCGTCAACCAGAGCCAAATCCTTTACAATCCTACTCTCTTCGAAATTGTCGAGAAAGCAAAATCATCGACGAAAAAAGGCGGGGTGTTTGCCCCGCCTCTCTCGTTTGCAACTTCCCACCGATCACATATGGATCGGCTTGGCGAAGGTGGCGAGCGCCGCTTCCTTGACGGCTTCCGACATGGTCGGGTGGGCGTGGCAGGTGCGGCCGAGGTCTTCCGACGAACCGGAAAACTCCATCAGCACGGTGATCTCGTGGATCATCTCGCCGGCGCCGAAGCCGACGATATGGCCGCCGAGGACCCGGTCGGTATCCTTGTCGGCGAGGATCTTGACGAAACCGTCGGTCACCTGCATGGCGCGGGCGCGGCCGTTCGCCGTGAACGGGAACTTGCCGACCTTGTAGGCGATGCCTGCGGCCTTCAGTTCCTCTTCCGTCTTGCCGACGGAGGCGACTTCCGGCTGGGTGTAGACGACGCCGGGGATAACGTCGTAGTTCACGTGACCATGCTGGCCGGCGAGGATTTCGGCGAGGGCGACACCCTCGTCTTCAGCCTTGTGGGCGAGCATCGGGCCCTTCACCACGTCGCCGATCGCATAGATGCCGGCGACATTGGTCTTGAAGCCGCCGTCGATCTCGACGCGGCCGCGATTGTCGAGCGCCACGCCTGCACCCTCGAGGCCGAGGCCTTCGGTGTAAGGCTTGCGGCCGGTGGAGATCAGCACGACATCGGCCTCGACGGTAACGGCGTCGCCGCCCTTGACCGGCTCATAGGTGACCTTGGCGCCATTCGCGGTCTTTTCCACGGCCGTCACCTTGGCTTCGGTGCGGATATCCATGCCCTGCTTGGCGATCATCCGCTGGAACTGCTTCGACACGTCGGCATCCATGGCGCCGAGCAGCTTGTCGAGATATTCGATGACGGTGACCTTGGCGCCGAGGCGCATCCAGACCGAGCCGAGTTCGAGGCCGATGACGCCGCCGCCGACCACGATCAGGTTCTGCGGAACCTTGTCCAGGTCCAGAGCGCCGGTCGAGGAGACGATCACCTTCTCGTCGATCTCGACATTGACGCCCGGAATGCCGGCGACGTCGGAGCCGGTGGCGATGACGATGTTCTTCGTCTCGATTTCCTGCACCTTGCCGTCTTCACCGGTAATGGAGACCTTGCCGGCGGCAACGATCTTGCCGGTGCCGATGAAGCCGTCGATCTTGTTCTTCTTGAACAGGAAGGCGACGCCGTCGACATTCGATTTGATGGTCGCATCCTTGTGCGCCATCATCTTTTCGAGATTGAGCTTCGGCGCGGCGATCTCGATGCCGAGCGAATCCATGCCGTGACCGGCGTGATGGAACATTTCCGACGCGTGCAGCAGCGCCTTGGACGGAATGCAGCCGACGTTCAGGCAGGTACCGCCATAGGTGGCACGCTTTTCCACCACGGCGACCTTCAGGCCGAGCTGGGCCGCCTTGATTGCGCAGACATAACCGCCGGGACCACTTCCGATGACGACGACATCATAAGCCATTTTGAATCCTTTTTCCGAAGCGTCCGCTCAGGCCAGCAGGGCGGACATCATGATCAGCAACCCGACTATGCTCAACACCCAGACGAGCGAGCGGATGTAGGGGATGCCGGCGAGATAGAGGGGACCGTAAGCAATGCGGGCAATCAGCCAGAACCAGGCGCCGCCAATTCCAAGACCGCTGGGATCGCCGATGACGGCCAGCGCCAGCAGAAGGCCGATAAAGGCCGGATAGGTTTCCTGGTAATTTCTGGAGGCGCGGGCGGCACGGCCGGCTGCGGCGCTGCGCGGCTGCCTGTCCTCGTCACGCGGACCGGCATTCCATGCGGAGCCGAGTTCGCGCGTGGCAAAGAAGCCCTGCAGCAATATGTGGAAGAGCAGCAGGATCACGCTGAGGGAAAGCAGCACCACCAGATGCGATGCGTTTGCCGAAGCCGGATCCATGCTGCTCTCCCTTGACTCGCTATCCGTGGCTTAGAGATCGAGAACGAGACGTTCCGGATCTTCCAGGCTTTCCTTGACGCGAACGAGGAAGGTGACCGCTTCCTTGCCGTCGACGATCCGGTGATCGTAGGAGAGCGCAAGATACATCATCGGACGGATGACGATCTGGCCGCCGACGACGACCGGGCGCTCCTGGATCTTGTGCATGCCGAGAATGCCCGACTGCGGCGCGTTGAGGATCGGCGAGGACATCAGCGAACCGTAGACGCCACCGTTGGTGATGGTGAACGTGCCGCCCTGCATGTCGGCCATGCCGAGCGAACCGTCGCGCGCTGCCTTGGCCAGCCGTCCGAGTTCCTTCTCGACGCCGGCGATCGAACGCTGGTCGGCGTCACGGATGACCGGAACGACCAG
>JBQGDG010000124.1:0-11134 GCA_052038935.1 Neorhizobium sp.
CCCAGGGCCCAACCCAGGACTACCAAGGTGCCGGTCCACAGCGTGCACCCGAGTGCACCGGCCGGTGACCACGATGACATCACCCGCCTGGCCCATTTCCAGCGCCTTCAGGGGATCGACCAGATCACCCTTTGAGAGCTGCACGGTGATCGCCTGGCCCGTGACCTTGGCACGAAAGGCAGGTTTGATGCCGCTGTCCATGACGCCCGTCCGGTATTGCACATCGGCAAAGACAGCTGCCGCGGAATAACATTTGACCACTTCGTCGAAGCCCGCCAGAAGATCCGGCCTGCGCTCGAAATCATTGAAAACCTTAAGCATTGCTCATTACCTCTGCGGGTTTCAGCCGGTCGGCGTTTACGGGGTTGAGAGGCTTTTGCCCCGTCAGCACCCGGGCAACCTCGGATGCGGCGATCTCCCTCGCCGCACGAATGGACTCTTCGGAATAGTAAGCCGCATGCGGTGTCACGATGACGTTCGGAAGGGTGAAGAGCGGGTTGTCGCCCGGGCTCCAGGAGGCGCGCTTGGCAGGCTCCTCCTCGGGATCGTCAAGCCCGGCGGCAGCGATCCAGTTTTCCATCAGCGCCTTGTAAAGCGCCTTGTTGTCGATCGTCGGCCCGCGACCGGTATTGACCAGAATGGCGTTCCGCTTCATCTGCCGGAACTCCGGCTCGCTCAGGAAATGCCGCGTCTCCGGTGTCATCGGAACCTGCATCATGAGCACGTCCGAGAGGGCAAGCAGTTCCGCCTTGTCGACCTTCCGCGCGCCGGTTGCGGCAACCTGGGCGTCGCTCAGGAACGGATCATAGACGATGATGTCCAGGCCGAAGCCGCGCGCACGCGATGCGATCGCCTGGCCGATCCGGCCAAAGGATACGATACCCATAACCTGGCCGCGCAGGCGGTGGATCGGCGCTCCGGACTGCCAATGCCAAATCCCCTGATGTGTCGCCTTGTCGTAGGCCGGCAGCTGCCGCGCCAGCGTCAGCCACAGGCTGATCGCATGATCGGCCACCTCTTCGGTGCAGTAGTCGCGAACGTTGGTGACGAGCACGCCTTTCTCGCTGGCGGCATCCACGTCAACGATATCGACGCCGACGCCGTAGCGGGCGATGACCCTGCATTGCTCCATCCGGCGGATGGCCTCGGCGCCGACGCGGGCATACTGGTTCATGACGGCCGCACAATCGCGGATCTCGTCGAACAGATCGCTTTCGTGCTTTGCCTGGAGCGCGACGACGCGAGCGCCAGCGCGCTCCAGAATAGCCCTTTCGATGTCGACATCACCGTAATCGTAGTCGGTGATCACGACCTTCGGGCGCATGTCCGCCCCTGGTTTACCGGATCGCTCAATCATAAGCGCCCGCCGAATAGGTCAGCTCGTAGGAATGGCTGTAGAGTTCGAAGATGTTGCCGAAAGGATCTTCGACATAGACCATGCGGTAGGGCTTCTCACCCGGATAATACTTGCGGACCTGCTTCATGCGTTGGCGGCCGCCGAGTTTCTCGATGATCTTGACGCGCTCCTCCAGGTTTTCGTCCTGGAAGCAGAAGTGGAAAAGACCGCGGCGCCAGTATTCGAAGGGGCGCTCCTCGTCGACCGTGTTGGGGAATTCGAACAGCTCGATGCCCTTGCCGTCACCGGTCGAAAGATGCGCGATGCGGAAGGAGCCCCAGCCTTCGCCGAAAACGTCGTCGCACATCTGTCCGATTGCGCTCTCGTCGTGCTTGATCTCGGTCGGCCCCATGATCACGTAGAACCCGAAGGCGTCGCGATAGAACTCTACCGCCTTTTCCAGGTCGGGAACCGTGATTCCGATATGTGAGAAGGAAACTGCTGTCATGATTGACCCTTTCTTTTTGCACTTTTGTGAGGGCGGCACTTTGCCGACCGCCATCGCTCACGGGAGATCAGAGAATGCTGCGGACGATGCCGCCTTCGACACGGTAGGCGCCGCCGTTGGCCGCGGGCATACAGGAGACGAAGGCGATCATGTCGGCGACTTCCTCAGGCTTTACGAAGCGCTGGATCAGGGATGTCGGCTCGTCGTTCCTGAAATAGTTGTCGATGATCTCATCCATCGGCATGCCCTTCTGCGCGGCCAGGCCTTCGAAATAGGAAGCCACGCCTTCGGTCCATGTCGGGCCGGGAAGTACGGAATTGACGCGAACGCCGGTTCCCTTGGTGATCTCCGCCAAGCCTCGCGTCAGGCCGAGCAAGGCGGTCTTGGTGACGGAGTAATGGACCATCTGCGGCAGTGGCTTGACGGCGGCTTCACTGGACAGATTGACGATGGAACCGCTGTTCCGCTCCAGCATGCCCGGCAGCGCCAGCCGCGCCATGCGGATCGCACTCATCACGTTGATGTTGAAATAGCGCAGCCAGTCCTCGTCGCTCGCTTCGACGAAAGGCTGGACGGAGAAGACGCCGACATTGTTGACGAGAATGTCGATCGTGCCGATTGCGCGCGCGAATGCATGCAGCCGCTCCGCGCCTTCGGCGGTGGACAGATCGGCGACGCATCCGGACACCTCGCCGAAGGGCTTGAGATGTTCCAGCGCGGCGTTCACCTCCGCGTCGAACAGCCCGTTGATGACGACGGTGGCGCCTTCGCGCAGATAGCGCTCCGCGGTCGCCTTGCCGATGCCGGATGCGGAGCCGGTGACGAGAACCAGTTTCGAACTAAGCGAAAGATCCATGACTGAGCCTTCTGAGGTTATCCGAGATAGGGCATGTCGAGCAGACCCCGCACATCGGGCCTCGCCGCGAAGAGCGAACCCTGCAGGGGATTGTCGAGGACGGATTGCGACGTCTCGCCGAGACGCGACGTGGTGATGAACAGCGTGTCGAGTTTTTCACCGCCGAAAGCGCAGCAGGTCGGCTTGCCGACGGGGACCCTAATGACGCGGTCGATTACACCGTCCGGAGTGACGCGGACCACACGGCCGCCTTCCCATTCGGCATTCCAGACACCGCCCTCTTCATCGACACACGAGCCGTCCGGCACCCCTTTTTCCTGTCGCAGGTCCGCAAGCACGGTGGGCGCGCTCAACGGAGCCGTCTGCCGGTCGTAGGAATAAGCCAGGATCTGCCGGCGGGGCGAATCCGCAAAATACATTGTCTTCCCGTCAGGAGAAAAACAGATGGAATTCGCGCAGGATACGCCGTCCGACAGCGTCTCCAGCCGCCCGCCCGCCGAAAGCCGCACCACGGAACTGTCGAAGCCGTTCGAGACCTCGTTCATGCCGCCCGCGACGAAATTGCCGAAGCGGTCGGTTCGCCCGTCGTTGAGCCGCGTCTCCGGGTTTCCGGCTTCGAACTGCGCAATCCATTCCGCCTTCATCGTTGCGAGATCCAGCACTGCAAATCCGCTTTCGAACCCCGCCAGCAGACCGCCTGTCTTACGCGGCGCAAAACAGCAGAGGCGCTCCGGCATCGCCATGCTGCCGGAGCGGCCGCTGTCCGGTTCATGCCACCAGAGCGCGAGCCCCTCGATGTCGGTCCACAAGAGGCGAGCCGTAGCTCCGTCCCAGACCGCGCCTTCTCCGTGAAGGTTTCGGCAATCCACTGCCAGCTCAGCAACGTCCATCTCGGGCATTTTCCTCCATTAATACTGGAATACCAGATGTCAGATACCAGTCAAACGGTTTTTCTCGTTATTTGATGAAGTTCGACGCCGTTTCGGCGAGCATGTAGACGGCAGCAACCGTATTTCCGCTCACGGGTGTAGGCATCACGGAGGCGTCCACCACCCGCAATCCATCGATACCGCGAACCTCGAGCCGGGGATCCACGACCGCCATCGGATCATCGACCCTGCCCATGCGCGCCGTACCCATCGGATGATAGACGGTCTTCACGAACCGCTTGATGTGGCTGACGATCTGGTCACGCCCGGTCGCTGTCGGTCCCGGAAGCACCTCTTCCCGCACCAGTGACCTCAAGGGATCGCAGGCAAGGATGTCCCTCATCTTCCCGACACCCTTGATCATCGTCTCCATGTCGCCATCGTCGGACAGGAAGCCGGTGACGATCTTCGGATGGTCGCTCGGATCCGCGGAACGGAGCGTTACCGTTCCCCGCGAGGCGGGCTGTACTAAGCAGGCATTCAGGGTGATGCCGTGTCCCGGGCGAATGTCCGTCACATCCTTGTCGAGATAGATGCCGGGTACCGCGAATATCTGGATATTGGGATCGAGACTGTCGTCTTCGGTATTGAAGAAGCCTCCGGCCTCGACGCCGTTCGACGCGACGGGCCCCGTCTTGCAGAGCAGATACTGCAGGCCGGCCAGCCAGCTCTTGACGCCCTTGTCGACGCCGTAATAGCCGAGCGCGTCGCGGGTATAGGCTGCGACCGGCACCTCGCAGTGATCCATGAAGTTCGCGCCGACCCCGGGGAGATCGACGAGCGGCCTGATCCCAAGGCGCGACAGCTCGTCCGCCGGCCCGAGGCCCGACAGCATCATGAGCTTGGGCGTCGCGATGGCGCCGGCCGAAAGGATGACCTCGGCATCGCAACGCTGCTCGACCATGGCACCGTCGCGCGCATAGCGCACGCCGCGCGCCTTGTTGCCGTCGAGGATGAGGCCCTGCACCTCGACATCGGTGAGCACTTCGAGACGGTCATCGTCGACGAGCGGCCGGATGAAGGCGTCGACGGCGCTCCAGCGGCGGGCGGTCCGTGTGGTCAGCTGATAGAGACCGACGCCATTCTGCCGGCCGCCGTTGAAATCGGCGCTGAAGGGGATCCCCGCCTCCTGCGCTGCAGCGACGAACGCATACGAGAGCTCGTTGGTGTGCTGCGGAGGAGAGACGTGCAGCGGGCCTCTGACGCCGTGATCCGGCGCGCCGAGAATTGCGTTGTTTTCCAGCGCCTTGAACGTGGCCCAGGCGTTCGTGCCGTCCCAGGCCCGCTCGCCGGTCATCTCGGCCCAGCGATCGTAGTCGCGCGGATTGCCTCGAATATAGACCATGGCGTTGACCGAGGAACCGCCGCCGAGGACCTTGCCGTTCTGCAGGCGCGGCGCCTTTCCGCCAAGTTGTGGTTCGCTTTCGCCCCGATAAGGCCAGTAGAACGAATTGGTTGTGTAGTATTTCAGGAAGCCGGCGGGCATGCGGAAGAACATGCCCTTGTCCCTCGGGCCGGCCTCCAGCAGAAGCACTCGGGCACCGCGGTCGAGGACCAGTCGATTGGCGAGGAGGCAGCCGGCGGGACCCGCGCCGACGATGATGTAGTCGTACGTCTTCATGCGATCAGGCTTCCTTGTTGGCCGACAGGCTCGCGATGATCGATGCGAGAGCGATCACCGCCCCCTGGACGATCAGCTTTCCAGGTTCGCCGAAGCGCAGGGCGGTCATCAGATTGAAGAGGAACGCCAGGGCATAGGCGGCGACGATGGCACCGAATATCCCTTTCCTGCCGCCGCCGAAGGTGATCCCGCCGAGAATGACGCCGGCGATCGACATCATCACGACATCGATGCCGAGCTTGACGCTCCCCATGCCGATATAGCCGGCCATCAGCAAACCACCCAGAGACGCCAGAAGGCCCGAGAACATGTGCGATACGAAGAGCATGCGAGCCACGGGAATGCCTGAAACCGATGCCGCGACCGGGTTGGCGCCGATCACCCGGATGAAGCGCCCGTAGATCAGGGTGCGCAGGCTGATCGCCAATATCATGGCCACCACGAGCCAGATGATTACCGCGATCGGGATGGGGCCCAGCCTGCCGGTACCCAGCTGCCGCACGAAATCGCCGGCCGATCCGGGCGGGGAGCCGCTGCTGAGATAGAGGACGATACCCGAAAGGATGACGCCCATCGCCAGGGTGACCACGACGGACGAAGCGCGAAACACCGCCACAAAGAAACCGTTGATGGCGCCCACGATGCAACCGGCCACCAACGGCGCGGCGACGATTACGTACGTCGGATAACCGGAGAGCACGGCCGACGTGACGAGATAGTTCACGAAGATGAACAGGCCGCCCATCGAAAGGTCGATGGAATTGCTGCGCATGACGAGAAGCTGCGCGCAGATCGCCAGCCCGATCGGCGAGGCCTGCCTCAGGATGACCATCTGGAACGGAACGCCCATTAAGGCCGGCACGAAAATGAAGGCGGCGATGATGACACCTGCGGCAACGAAGATCGCCGGCGGCGCGGAACGGACCGAATGCCATAGCATCTGCGCCACGCGCGCGCGCCCTTGGTCGAGGGTATCGGTTTGGGCTGTCACTGTTCTACTCCCTAGATTCCGTATTGCTTGCGTCGCGAGAAGCTGACGGCGAGCAACAGCAGGACCCCGTTCAGGATCGATTGCAGGAAGGGCGAGACGTTCAGCAGGTTCATGCCATTGCTGAGAAGACCGAGCAGGACGCTGCCCAGGAACGTTCCGAAAGCGCCGCCGATCCCGCCGGTGAACTGGGTACCGCCCAGAGCGACCGCCGCGATCGAATCCAGCGTGAAGGTCAGCCCCACGGTTGCATCGCCCGAGGAGATGCGGCCGGTCAGAAACAGGCCGGATACGGCGGCGAACAGCGAGCACAGCATGTAGGAGAGAATGACCGTCCTGTTGACCTTAATGCCTGCCAGGCGGGCATTGGCGGGCGAACCGCCGACGGAGACGAGATGAAGCCCGAAACGGGTGCGCTGAAGCAGGAACATGGCGAGCGCGACGAAAAGCACGATCCAGAACACCGCCATCGGAAGGCCGAGAAAATGCATGTTGACCAGCGAGACGAGCTCCGGAGCGACAGTTCCTCCCGGCGTCGGTCTCAGCAGAAGCGCGATGCCGGTGATGATCGTACTCGACGCCAACGTCACCACGATCGGGTGAATGCCCAGCCGATCGACCAGCGTCCCGTTCCAGATACCAACCGCGGCGGCGGCAAACAGGGCCAGCGGCACGGAGAGCAGCGGGGATAACGGTAGCGATACGATCGCCGAGGTCAGTCCGATGACAGCGCCGACGGACACGTCGAGACCACCGGTCAGAATGACGAGCGTCTGGCCCAACGCCACCAGCAGCAGCGGCGCGATCTGGACAGTGAGGTTCTCGCTGTTCTCGACGGTCATGAAGCGGGCCGTCGCAAAGGCGAGCGTCAGCCACACGACGATGACCAGCAGCAGCGCGAGGTTCTGCGTTCCGCTCCTGCTCGTCGCCGGCGACGCCAGGAATCGTAGATTGATGTTCGGAAGGTTCATCATGCGACTTTCTGCTGATGATCGCCGGCACCGATAGCCGACTGGAGGATGCCTTCCTCCGTCGCGTCGGAGGCAGCGATTTCACTGGAAATGGCCCCGTTGCGTACGACGAGGATGCGGTCGCAGAGCCCGATCAGCTCGTTCATCTCACGCGAGCACACGACGATGCAGCCACCGGCGGAGACGAACTCTCGCAGCAGCCTGTAGATCTCCGCCTTGGCGCCGACGTCGACGCCGCGGGTCGGCTCCTCGATGAGCAGCATCCATGCACCCGAGATCAGCCACCGGCCGAGCATGACCTTCTGCTGATTGCCACCGGACAACGTGCCGACTTTCTGCAGCGCGTTGCGCGCACGGACATGCAGCGACGACATCATCGACGCGATCGACTTCTCCAGCTGTCTTGCGACCGCGAACGCGGGACGCTTCTGATGCAGGCCGAGTGCGATGTTTTCGTCGATGGGCAGGCTGAGATACAGGCCTTCCTTCTTGCGGTCCTCCGGGACGAAGGCGATCCCGTCCATCACTTGTCGCGCCACGCCTTTCCGCGGGTCGTGGCGCTTCTGCCTGCCGGCGCGGGTGCTTGTCATTTCCAGCGAGTGACATCTGGCGACGCCGGCAAGGCTGCGCAATATCTCGCGCTGCCCCTGCCCTTCCAGCCCCGCGAGCCCGAGGATCTCGCCCGGACGGACGTCGAACGACACCGGACCGGAGCCCTCATCCACCTTGAGATCCCTGATCGAAACCATGCTGGTCGGCGCCGGTGTGCCACGCGGGGGAAAATAGTCCTCCATCTCGCGCCCGACCATTAGAGAGACCAGCCTATCCGGCGTCAGGTCCGAAATCGGCAGTGTGCGGACGAGCTGTCCGTCCTTCAGCACGCTGACCGTGTCGCAGAGATCGAATATCTCGTCGAGACGGTGCGAAACATAGAAGATCGCCTTGCCTTGACGTTGCAGTTCGCGAATGAGCTTCTTCAGACGCGCCACGTCGGCCGATCCGAGCGCCGCGGTCGGTTCGTCGAAAATGAAGACATCGGCGTTGGCGAAGACCCCCCGCGCGATCTCGACCATCTGTTGTTCGGCGACGGTGAGCGAGGAAATCAACCGGCGCGGATTGAGCGCCACACCGACCTTTTCCATCACCATCCTGGCATCTCGGTTCATCTCGCTCCGTCTGAGAACACCCGACGTTGCCGGCTCGTGGCCGAGCCGAAGGCTCTCGGCAATCGTGAGGTTCTCAATGAGCGAAAATTCCTGGAAGACGGTGGACACGCCGGCACGCACCGCTTGCCGGGGGGACTGGAAGCTGACCGCCTCGCCTCTCAACCTGATGCTGCCTGCCTCTGGCACGACAACCCCGCCGATGCTTTTCATCAGGGTAGACTTCCCCGCACCGTTCTCGCCGGTCAGTGCGTGAATGGAGCCCGCTCGACATGCCAGCGAGACGCCATGCAGACAGCGTACTCCGCCGTACGACATTGTCAGGTTCTCAACTTCGATCATCTTGTGCCTCCCAATTCCAGGGGGCCGAGGCGATCGCCGCGGCCCGCTTCGTCCCGCTTATTTCCTGAAGACTTCTTCCATCTTCTCCTTGGGCAGGCTGACCGGGAACCAGAGATTGTCGTTCAGGTCCTCGCGGAAATACTGATCGCGGGTATCCTCGAGGATCGGGGCCGGCCGCGCGACATAACGGTGATGCAGCTCCTTGCCCTCCAGCAGCGAGACCGCGGCGCGAACGGCGGCGGCACCCTGTTCCGGAGAGAAGACGGCGGCCATCGATTTGACGCCGGAGGTTTTCCATGCGCGGAAGAAGCCGTTATTGCCCTCCCCCGTGATCGGCGGAATCGGCTGCCCGAGTTCGGTAAACACGTCGATGCAGGCCTGGGACATGGCGGCGCCGGAGGACCAGATGCCATCGGGATTGGGATCGCTCAACGCGAGCGATTCGCACACCTGCTTGCCCTTGTCATAGGCCCAGTCGCCGTTCTGTTCCGACGAAATGGTGATTTCGGTCCCCTTCAACGCCTCCGTCAGGCCGTCGTAACGGTACTGATCTTCCGACACGCCGGCCTGGCCGCGCAGAACCCATATGCGGCCCTTGCCGTTCAGCTGCTTGACGAGGAAGTCGCCCATGACCTTGCCGAAATGGATGGGGTCGCCCTGAAGATCCACCGTGTACTTGTCCGTGTCGACCGCGGTCGAGTGGACGACGACCGGGATCCCGGCTGCCGTAGCCTTGTCGATGATCGGGGATACCGCGCTCAGCGAGATCGGCGCGATGACGAGCGCATCGACGCCCTGCGCGATCAGATCCTCGATATCGGCGATCTGCTTGGCGGGCTTTGAATCCGCATTGGTGAAAATGAAGTTCTGGATGTCCTCATTTGTCGAGGCATAATATTTGGCCTCCTCCGCCATCTGGATCATGTAGGTGTTGCCGAAGCCCCAGATGCTGAAGCCGATTTTCCATGGCGCCGGCTTCTTGAACTTGTCGGCCGGGACGACCGGATTAGTGCCCTCACGCACTTCAAGTCCGGGCATCAGCGGGGCGTCCTCGGCGAAGCTGACGGACGAAAACAGGGTGGCGACCAACGTGGTCGCGATTGCAAGCTTTTTCATTAAGGTCTCCCAGCGCTCTCCGACCGTCCAGCCGGCTTCCTCTTCATCGCGCCCTCACAAATTGATATCTGGTATGCCAGCTGTCAATTCTTTTCTCTGTAATTTCTGTTCCGATGTGCCTATATATATTCACATAAAATTCAATTGGCATCTGGAACACCAATTACAGCAGGATTGGATTAGAGAGTTTTCATGGCTATCGAACGACCACAATCGTTGACCAGCATGGTCATAAGCCGGGTGCGGACCATGATCGTCGATGGCGAGCTCGAACTCGGTTCGGTGCTCTCGGAGCGAAAGCTCGCCGAGGAGCTCAACGTGTCGAAGACACCTGTAAGGGAAGCCTTTGCTCAATTGCGCAGCGAAGGACTGGTCAGCATCGTTCCGCAGTCGGGAGTGCGCGTGTTCACGCTCAGCGCCAAGGGCGTTCGCGAAATGTGCGAATTTCGCAAAGCGCTTGAGACCGCCGCGCTGGTGGCATCACTGAGAAATGATCCCGTAGCGCTGGAATCCGGCATACGAGCGGTCGTCGAAAAAATGAAGAGAGCCCAGGAAGCCGGCGATCAGGTGGCCTATCTGGCTCTCGATACGGACTTCCATCTCGCCTTCTTCGAACATTGCAGCAATCAGTATCTGCAGGGCGCCTATGCGCTCTACAGCGGAAAGATTGCTGCGCTGCGCACGCACCTCGCGAACAAGCCGCAGCATACCAGCCTGTCTTTCGAGGAGCACAGGGAAATGCTGGTCGCGATCAACCGCCGCGACGTCGATGAACTGAAGCTGATCCTCGATCGTCACATCGGGCGAACGCAGGAGACGTACGAGATCGGCATTGAGGACATTGCCGCTGCGGATGCCGTGCGAGCAAACGTCAGGCAGGAAGGCCACCCGCGATAGACGGTGCAAGCCGATCGTCGTTGGAATGCCTGGGCGATGCCGCTCCCCAGCGGCGACTTCACGCGATTGCGCGGTCGCTCTGCAATACCGAATGCTTCGATGCAAACCAAGAGCGAGGCTCGAGTTTCAGGGCCCGAACGGGCATTGACGAATGTCTCGAGCCATCGGCGATACCGGAATGGCCGAACAGTCAGGCGAGTAATTCCGCTTCGGGCTTGTCGAGCAGGTAATATGCATATCTCTCGTCGTTCACGAGTGTGTCCTTAAGACGAAGGCTTATCCAGGAAGGTGCGAACCCGGCGTTATCCGCCATCTCCCAGAACTCCTCGATCGAGTAGGTGGTCATATTTGCGAGGTTTGATGCATATTTCCACCGCCGAGATCGAGTTCGACGCTCATGTGTCTGG
>JBQGDG010000125.1:0-12836 GCA_052038935.1 Neorhizobium sp.
CTCGCTGCCGCCAAGGGCCGTGTCCAGGCGCATCTGCCGCGGGCGGTAAAGATCGTTCCTGCCGCCAATGGCGCCGTCGATCCGGGCGTGCTGATCGGTCTCGGCCTCGCCGTCGAGGACGATATCGAAAACCGCAAGACCCATCACGACGACGAACTGGACCACGATCACGACGATTTCGACAGTTTCGTCGTCGATCTGGCGTCCGTCACCGACCCGGAAGCGCTGGCCGCCCGCATCTCCGCCACGGCGGAGGCGGAAAACGTACTGCGCATAAAGGGCTTCGTTGACGTCGCGAACAAGCCGATGCGCCTGCAGGTCCAGGCGGTAGGATCGCGCGTGAACCATTATTTCGATCGCGCCTGGGCGCCCGGCGAAACCCGCCAGAGCCGCCTCGTCGTGATCGGCGAAAAGGGCATCGACCGCGCCGCGATCGAGAAGATGCTGGCGGCGTAACGCGGCCATAGGCAGTCAGAGAAGAGGATGCACATACTCGCCACCACATCGTCGTCGCTCGACGACCTCATCGAACCGGTCGACCTCAACCAGTCACCGGGCGATGTGGTGGTGCTGTCCTTTTCCGGCAGTGACCTGAATGGGATTGCGGCGGGGTGGAATTCTGCTCCGAACCACAAGAATACCCCCTCTGGCCTGCCGGCCATCTCCCCCGCGAGGGGGCGGAAGGGTCGCGGCTCCCTTTCGGCAGACACGGAAGGCGAGCGTGGCAGCGCAAACCCCTCCCTCCTGCGCGGAGGGGCCGGGGAGGAGGCCTCCTTTGTTTCGCCGCCTGCCCTCGCCCTCACCAATCTCTCCGATCTGCGCCACCCGATGTCCGTCGATCTGTGGGCCGAAAAGACGGCGGCCCATGCCAAGGTCATCCTTGTCCGCATTCTCGGCGGTTACGACCGCTGGGCCTATGGCGTCGAGCAATTGTCGCGGCTGGCGAGGCGCAGGGGGATCGCGCTCGCCATGCTGCCCGGCGAATGCAGCGTCCGCGACGAACGGCTGGCCGCCGCCTCGACGGTTTCCGAGGAAGCCCTTGCCGGCATCCTCGCCTGTTTCAGGGAAGGCGGGCCGGACAATATGCGGCTGCTTGCCCGCCGGCTCGGCGCGCTGGCGAAAGGCGATGCAGGCGCCCTGCCCCCGGCAATTCCCATGCCCAGGGCCGGCTTCTACAAACCCGGTCACGGCATCACCGGCCTCGACGATCTTCTCGACGGTTTTGACCCTGCCGCGCCCCGCCTGCCGATCCTGTTCTACCGGTCCATGCTGCTTGCCAATGACGCGGCCCCGATCGATGCGCTGTTTGCCGCCCTGGCTGCCCGCGGCTTCGCGCCCCTGCCGGTCTTCGTCAGCGGACTGAAGGATGCCGATGCGGTCGCCTTCGTCGAAAAGGCGGTGCGGGAGACCGATCCGGCGGCGATCCTCACCACCACGGCCTTCGCCAGCGGTACCGACGAACACAACGAGACGATCTTCGATCGCACCGGCATTCCCGTCTTTCAGGTCGTCGTCGCCACCACCCGCCGCGAGGGCTGGATGGAAGGCAGGCGCGGACTGAACCCGGCCGATCTCGCCATGCATGTGGTTCTGCCGGAGCTCGACGGACGTATTCTTGCCGGCGCGATCTCCTTCAAGGAAGGCGACGGTTCCGCCGCTCTCGTCAACCAGCCGGAACCCGACCGGGTCGAGCAGGTGGCAGACAGGATCGCAGCCTTTCTGCGGATGAAATCCGCGCCACGGGAAGAACGCAAGATCGTCATCCTGATGCCGGATTATCCGAGCGCGCCGGGACGCACCGGTTACGCCGTCGGGCTGGACGTGCCGCAGAGCGTCCTGTCGATGCTGGGGGAGCTGGCGTTAGCCGGCTATTCCATTTCCAACATTCCCAAGAAACCACGCGAGCTTCTGGATCGCCTGGAAGAGGAAAGCGGCTTCCTGCCGATCGAGGATTACCTCTCTGCGCCCGGTACCGCAGACGCATGGGGCGCACCGCTGGCCGACGCGGATCTGGAAGGCGGTGCCTATCGTTTCCGTGCGGCGCAATTCGGCAATGTCACGGTCGCGCTCGCTCCCGACCGAGGCCGCAACGCCGATCGCCGCGCCGACTATCACAGTCCCGATCTTCCGCCGCGGCATGCGCTGGTCGCCTTCGGCCAATGGATTCGTGACGTGCTGGAGGCCCATGCGATCGTGCATGTCGGCGCCCATGGCACGCTGGAATGGCTGCCGGGCAAGACGGTGGCGCTGTCGAAGGATTGTTTCCCCGAACGGGTCACCGGCGGCCTGCCGGTCATCTACCCTTTCATCGTGTCCAATCCCGGCGAAGCGGCCGTCGCCAAACGTCGTATTTCCGCCGTCACCATTGGCCACCTGCCGCCGTTACTGACCGGGGCGGGCCTGAGCGAAGAGCAGAAGAAGCTGGAACTGCTCGTCGACGAATACGCCCAGGCCGACGGACTGGACCGCCGCCGGCGCGACCGGCTGGCGAAACTGATCGTCGATGCGGCACGCGACACGCCGCTCGCGACCGACGCCGGCGTCTCCGGCGACGACGATCCCGACACGGCGCTCGCACGCATCGACGCCTTCCTCTGCGATCTCAAGGATTTTGCCATCAAGGACGGCCAGCATGTCTTCGGCGAGACAGCGGAAGGCGACGACGATCCGCTGCGCGTGGCGAGCGCCGCGACGGAACGAAAGGCGCTGCTCGACGCGCTGGACGGCAGGCATGTCCGCTCCGGCCCGTCCGGCGCCCCGGCGCGCGGCCGACGCGACGTGATGCCGACCGGGCGCAACCTCTTTGCCAGCGACCCGCGCACTCTGCCGACTCCGACCGCCTTCGAACTCGGCAGGCGCGCCGCCGACGAAATCCTGCGCCGTTACCTGCAGGACCACGGCGACTGGCCGAAAAACCTCGTCTTCGATCTCTGGGGCAGCGCCTCGCTTCGAAGCGGCGGCGAGGAAGTGGCGCAGGTTCTGGCGCTGATGGGCGCAAGACCGGTACAGGATACGGCGACCGGCCGGGTCACCGGTATCGAGGTCCTGCCGCCCGCCCAGCTCGGCCGGCCGCGTGTCGACGTGACATTGCGTATCTCGGGCCTGTTCCGCGACATGTTCCCCGCCCTGATCGCGCTGCTCGACGCCGCGATGCGGGCGATCGCCGTCCGCGAGGAGGCATCGGGGGACAATCCGCTGTCCGAGGAGGCGCAAAGGCTCGGCCATATCCCACCCCGCATTTTCGGCTCGGCGCCCGGCACCTACGGTTCCGGCATCGAGGAAAAACTCGCCGACGGCACCTGGGGCGAGCGCGAGGAGCTCGGCCGCATCTATCTCGACGCAACCAGCCATGCCTTCGGCGGTGCCGACGGCGAAGCGAGCCATGTGCCCGGCGCATTTGCCGGCCGGATCGGTGCGGCCGACCTGCTCGTCCATACAGGTGACGATCCGGGGCGCGATCTGCTCGACGGTTCGGCCGACGTCGCCTTCATCGGCGGTTTTTCCGCCGCGGTCGCAGCCCTCGGCGGCAAGGCCGACATCATCGCGCTCGACACGACCGACCCCGCCAGGCCGAAAGCCAGATCCGTTTCGGAAGCGGTAACCCGTGTCGTTCGGGCCCGCGCCGTCAATCCTCGCTTCATCGCCGGCCAGATGCGCCATGGCCCGCGCGGCGCCGCCGAACTGGTTGAGACCGTCGACCGGCTGATCGGTTTTGCCGAGACCACCCGCGCGATCCCGCAATCGCTGATCGATGCCACCTATGACGCCTATCTCGGCGACGAGACGGTGCGCGACTTCCTGCTGGAGCAGAATCCCGAAGGCGTCCGCTACATGGGCGAACGCTTCCGCTCGGCGCTCGATCGCGGCCTCTGGCATCCGCGCCGCAACGCCGTCGATGCCGAACTCGAAATGCTCATGGGGGATGTCGCATGACGGCGCTCTCGCTCGACCGTTCGGCACTGGACATGCGGCGCGGCGCCTGCCCGGCCTTGTCGACGCCGATGATGACCGGCGACGGACTGCTGGCCCGCATCGCCCTGACGGATGCGGTTTCCCCGGCGGAACTCGCACAGATCTGCCGGCTGGCGATCGGACACGGCAATGGCATGGTCGACATCTCCGCCCGCGGCAACCTGCAGGTCCGCGGACTGAGCGAGGTTTCGGCAAGCCTGCTCGATGCGGACGTGCGGGCGATGAACCTGCCGTTGCGCGAAGGTCTCGCCGTCGAGGTGCCGCCGCTCGCCGGCCTCGATCCGGGCGAGATCGCCGATCCGCGCCCGCTTGCCGAAGCGATCCGGAATGGCGCGCGCGGCATTACCGGACTGGCGCCGAAGATGGCCGTCGTGGTCGACGGTGGGGGCCGTTTGCGCCATTCGGACCTCTTGGCCGATCTGCGCCTGGTGGCGACCGGCAAGACGGAATGGACGCTGCTTCTCGGCGGCACCGAGCAAACCGCGCGCGTTTTCAGTGTTTTACGTGAAACACTCGCTGTCGAGACGGTAATTGAGCTGCTCACACGGCTGGCGAGCCTGGGAAACAAGGCCCGCGGGAGGGATCTGGCAGAAGATCCGGCAGTGAGCGTGGCGGCATCTGACATCCCGTCGTCATTCTCGGGCTCGTCCAGAGGATCTACGGATGTCGAGAATGATGATCCGTTGCAGATGCCCGGGACAAGCCCGAACATGACGGCCTCTCCTTTTCAGCTTTTTGCGCTTTCCGACGACCTCCACGCGATCGGCATCGGCCCGGCTTTCGGTCAGGCCAGAGCGGAAGACCTCATCGCTCTCTGCGACGATGCCGCCCGGCTGGGAATAAGATCCGTAAAGCCCGCGCTTGATCATTCGCTCCTCTTTTTCGGCGCCGAAGCTGCCTGCCGAATGCTGCAGGATTTCGCCGAAAAGCGTGGGTTCATCATCAGAGCGGACGATCCGCGCGGCCAAATCGCCGCCTGCCCAGGCAGCCCCTCCTGCAATTCCGCGACGATAGCCACCCGCGACATCGCCGCCCGGGCCGCCGTCGAATGCGGCGATCTTCTCGACGGTTCATTCAAGCTGCATGTGACGGGCTGCGCCAAGGGCTGCGCCCATCCGCAGGCATCCGCGCTGGCGCTCTGCGGCACCGCGGAGCGTATTTCTCTGATTGCGCAGGGAAAAGCCGCAGACCGACCCTTTGCTTCGACTTCTTTTGCCGATACCAACGCCACGCTTCGCCGTCTTGCCAGTCTCGTGAAACTGGAGCGACGTGCGGGCGAAAATTCCGCCGACTGCCTGGCCCGGATCGGCTTCGACCGGCTCGCGGCAGCTGCCACAGGACGACCATGACCCAATATGACTATATCCGCGAAGGCGATGCGATCTACCAAAAGTCCTTCGCCATCATCCGGGCCGAAGCCGATCTCTCCGCCTTCACGGCCGAGCAGGCGGATGTCGCCGTGCGCATGATCCATGCGTGCGGGCTGGTCGAGGCGGCGCGGCATTTCCGCTTCTCCAACGATTTCGTCGAGGCCGCGCGCGGCGCGCTGAAGGCCGGCAAACCGATCTATTGCGATGCCGAAATGGTGGCGCATGGCGTGACCCGCGCCCGGCTTCCCGCCGAAAACCAGGTAATCTGCACCCTGCGCGACAGCCGCACGATCGAACTGGCGAAGATGATCGAAAACACCCGCTCGGCCGCGGCCCTCGATCTCTGGGACGAGATGGAAGGTTCGGTGGTCGCGATCGGCAACGCACCGACGGCCCTGTTCCGCCTGCTCGAAATGCTGGATGCCGGCGCCCCGCGCCCGGCGGCGATCATCGGCATGCCGGTCGGTTTCGTCGGGGCGGCCGAATCCAAGGAAGCATTGATGGAATCGACCCATGACATTCCCTATGCCGTGGTTCTCGGCCGCATGGGCGGCTCGGCGATGACGGCGGCTGCCGTCAACGCGCTGGCGAGGGCAGGGCTTTGAACACGGCCGTCATGAAGGGCCGGTTGACCGGCGTCGGCACCGGTCCGGGCGATCCGGAACTGATGACGCTGAAGGCCGTGCGCGCGATCAACGAAGCCGACGTCGTCGCCTTCTTCTGCAAGAAGGGCTCGGCCGGCAACGGGCGTACCATCGTCGAGGCGCATATCCGTCCCGGCACGATCGAACTGCCGCTCGTTTATCCCGTGACGATCGAGACCCACAAGGACGAGGACGGATACAAGACGCCGATCAACGATTTCTTCGACCGCTCGGCGGAGGAGATCGCGGCCCATCTCGACGCCGGCAGGAACGTCGCGGTACTGAGCGAAGGCGATCCGCTGTTCTACGGCTCCTACATGCATCTGCACCTGCGGCTGAAGGATCGTTACCGGGCCGACGTGATCGCGGGCGTCACCGCCATGTCCGGCTGCTGGTCGATGACCGGGCTGCCGCTGGTGCAGGGCGACGACGTCCTGTGCGTTCTGCCCGGCACGTTGTCGGAGGAAAAGCTCGTCGAGCGGCTCGCGGTCGCGGACGGAGCCGTGATCATGAAGGTCGGCCGCAACCTGCCGAAGATCCGCCGCGCCCTCTCGTCCGTCGGCAAGCTCTCGGGCGCCCTCTATGTCGAACGCGGCACCATGGCGAACGGTGCGGCGGAGCCGCTGGAAACGCGCGACGAAAGCCCGGCGCCCTATTTCTCGATCGTGCTCGTTCCCGGCTGGACGACGCGACCGGCAGGAGGGGCGAAATGACCGGGTCGCTGACCGTCGTCGGTCTCGGCCCCGGCCATCCGGACCAGATGACCCCGGAAGCACTGGCGGCAGTTACGGCCGCATCCGACTTTTTCGGCTATTTTCCGTATATGGACCGGTTGGACCTCAGGCCCGACCAGCGCCGCCACGCCTCCGACAATCGCGAGGAATTGGCGCGCGCCAGGGCAGCGCTTGAAATGGCGGCTGAGGGCGGCAAGGTCTGTGTCGTTTCCGGCGGCGATCCGGGCGTTTTCGCCATGGCTGCGGCCGTCTGCGAGGCGATCGACGGCGGGCCGGCGGAATGGCGCGAAATCGAGTTCTTGGTCGTTCCGGGCGTGACCGCCATGCTGGCCGTCGCGGCCAGGGCCGGCGCGCCGCTAGGCCATGATTTCTGCGCGATCTCGCTGTCGAACAACCTGAAGCCCTGGAGCGTCATCGAGAAACGGCTGGTGGCAGCGGCGACGGCCGGTTTCGTCATGGCCTTCTACAACCCGATCAGCAAGGCGCGCCCGCACCAGCTCGGCGAAGCCTTCGACATCCTGCGCGCGCAGCTGCCGGGCACCGTGCCGGTGATCTTCGGCCGCGCCGCGGGACGGCCGGACGAAGCGATCCGCATCGTGCCGCTGTCGGAGGCGCAAGGGGACATGGCCGACATGGCGACCTGCGTGATCGTCGGCACGGCGGAGACGCGCCTGATCGAAAGGACGGGCCAGCGGCCGATCGTCTATTCGCCGCGCTTCCTGCGGGAGAGCTTCCAGTGACGCACCATGCCGGCAAGCTCTTCTACACTTTTGGCCGACGGCACATCCGGCAGATGGGGGCGTTCGATCAGAACGACATCGATGCCAAGGCGCCGGGCAGCGCCGATCTTGCCGACGCTCGACATCCCACCGCTGTTCTTCGAGACAATAAGATCGATAGCATGCTGTTGGAGCAGCTGTATCTCGTCCCATTCGGAAAACGGACCGCGGGCGGTAATGTAGCAGACATGCGGCAGTTTCAGCGGCGGTTCGACGGGGTCGACGCTGCGCACAAGATAGTGATGCTGCTTCATACTTTCGAAAGGCAGCAGTTCCTGCCGCCCGAGCGTCAGGAAAACCCGGCGCGGCGCGACATCGAGTGCGGCGACCGCAGCAGCAATATCGCCAACCTCCTGCCAGCGGTCCCCCTTTTGCCGCGACCAGGCCGGACGGCGCAGCGCAAACATGTCCTGACCCGTGATCGCAGCCGCCTCGGCGGCATTGCGGGAGATCTGCGCGGCAAATGGATGCGTGGCGTCGATCAGCAGGTCCACGCTGTTATCACGAATAAAGTCAGCCAGACCGCTTGCACCGCCGAAACCGCCGATGCGAACCGGCACCGGCTGTTCGGCGGGCGCCCTGGTGCGACCGGCGAGAGACAGCAGGATCTCGTAGTCGGGGCTCGTCGCCAGTTGCGCGGCGAGCGCCTTGGCTTCAGCCGTACCGCCCAGAATGAGGATGGAGTAGGTCACATTGGCTCCTGAATCAGACACGAGAGCTTTAAACCAAAGCCGCTGGCTGTCCATCGTCGGGATCGGCGAGGACGGCGTGAAGGGGTTGGGAGACAATGCCAGGGCCGCGATCCACGCCGCCTCCGTGGTGTTCGGCGGCAAACGGCATCTCAAGCTTGCGGCGTCGCTGATATCGGGCGAGGCCCGGGCCTGGCCGACGCCCTTCGATGCGGCGATGCGCGATGTCGTGGCGATGCGCGGCCGCCCGGTCTGCGTGCTCGCCTCCGGCGATCCCTTCTTCCATGGCGTCGGCGTGACGCTGTCCCGCCACGTCTCGTCGGAGGAGTTTGCCACCTACCCCTCGCCCTCCGCCCTCTCGCTGGCCGCCTCCCGGCTCGGCTGGGCCTTGCAGGACATCGAGACGATATCGCTGCATGGCCGCTCCATCGATCTCGTCCGGCCTTTCCTGCAACCCGGCCGGCGCCTTGTCGCGCTGACATCCGACGAAAAAGGCCCGGCAGAACTCGCGGAGCTGCTCACCGGCAGCGGTTTCGGCCGATCGCCGATGACCGTTCTGGAGGCCCTGGGCGGCGAGGCGGAGCGCATCCGGCAGGCAATGGCCGACGGATTTGCACTGCAGGATATCAATAGTCTGAACGTCGTCGCGATCGAGGTCGTGGCAGACGTCGGCGCACGCGTCCTGCCACGCGGCTTCGGGCTGGACGACATGCTTTTCGAGCATGACGGGCAGATCACCAAGCGGGAGATCCGCGCCCTGACCCTGTCGGCCCTCGCCCCCAGGCGCGGCGAGCTTCTCTGGGATATCGGCGCAGGTTCCGGCTCGATCGGCATCGAATGGATGCTGGCCGATCCGTCGATGAAGGCGATCGCGATCGAAGCGCATCCCGAACGGGCCGCCCGCATCCGTCGCAATGCGGCAAGTTTCGGCGTGCCCGGCCTGCTTCTGGTCGAGGGTGCCGCGCCGTCGGCGCTTGGCGGCCTGCCGCAGCCCGACGCGATCTTCCTCGGCGGCGGCGGCAGCGAGCCGGACGTGTTCGATACCGCCGTTGCAGCGCTGAAGCCGGGCGGCCGGCTGGTCGCCAATGCCGTGACGCTGGAGATGGAGGCCGTGCTGCTCGCCGCGCAGGCAAGGCTCGGCGGCCGCCTGATCCGGGTCGACGTGGCGCGCGCCGCACCGGTCGGCACGATGCAGGGATGGAAGCCGGCCATGCCGGTGACCCAATGGAGCTGGGTGAAAGGAGCGGAAACATGATCGTTGCCGGCCTCGGATGCCGCAAGGGCACGACGGCAGATGCGATCCTGTCGGCGCTCGATGCCGCCTGCGCCGCCGCGGGCATATCGCGCGATGCCATCGGATCGCTGGCGACAGGAGAGATCAAGCGCGACGAACCCGGCATGAACGCACTTGCCGACCGGCTCGGCCTCACCCTGCTCGTCTGCGACGCCACGGCCCTGAAACAGGCTGAGGGCCGGACAAGGACGGTGTCGACACATAGCCTGGCACGGACCGCCACGCCGAGCCTTTCGGAGGCTGCGGCGCTGGTCGCTGCCGGCGCCGGGTCCGAACTGATCGTCGCCCGCCTGATTGCCGATGGCGCCACCTGCGCCCTGGCACGCTCCCGCGAGCATCCCGAGGATCACTCATGACCGTTCATTTCATCGGCGCCGGACCGGGTGCCGCAGACCTCATCACCGTACGCGGCCGCGACATTCTCGCCCGCTCGCCGGTCTGTCTCTATGCCGGCTCGATCATGTCGAAGGAACTCCTCGAATGGTGCCCGCCGGATGCCCGTATCGTTGATACCGGTTCAATGTCACTCGACGAGATCCAGGCCGAATATGTTTCGGCCCACAAGGCCGGCAAGGATGTTGCGCGGCTCCACTCCGGCGACCTTTCCGTCTGGAGCGCCGTGGCCGAACAGATCCGCCGGCTGGAAAGGCATGGCATCGACTATACGATGACGCCGGGCGTGCCGTCCTTCGCCGCCGCGGCTGCCGCGTTGAGACGCGAGCTCACCATTCCGGAAATCGCGCAGAGCCTCGTGCTGACACGCGTTTCCGGCCGCGCCTCCAAAATGCCGGAGGGCGAGACGCTCAAGGGCTTCGGAGCCACGGGCGCAACACTCGCCATTCATCTGGCCATTCATGCACTCGGAAAAATCGTCGAAGAACTGACGCCGCTCTACGGCGCGGACTGCCCGGTGGCGATCGTGGTGCGCGCCTCTTGGCCGGAAGAGCGGATCATCCGCGGCACGCTCGCCGATATAGAGGCGAAACTGGCCGAGGAGCCGGCAGAGCGCACCGCACTGATCTTCGTCGGTAAGGGTCTCGGAGCATCCGATTTCGTCGAAAGCCAGCTATACAACGCCGACTATGTACGCCGTTTCCGTCCCGGCTGGGACGGGATGGAAAAGGATCAGCCGGTCGGGGATCCCGGCAAGGGTTCTGAATGATCGGACGGCGTGAATTCCGTCTTGCCGGCAAGTTGCCCCTGACGATCGAAAACCAGGATTTCGAGAGCGATGCCGGGATCGTTGAGAGCCTTTGCCGCTGTCTTCCAGGCGCGTGCGGCGATATGGTCGCCGAGCGGCAGGCCGTTCTCCGCAGCAAGCGTGAAGGCGTGCAGAACGGTATTGGCCGCCATGATGCGCTGCGCCAGATCGGCCGGCGCGCCCGCTTCCGCCGCGACTTCCGCCAGGGCGTCGAGATCGGCGAGCCCGCGCTTGGAATGCACGTCGAGCATGCCCTGGGCGAGCTTGGTCATCTTGGCGATGCCGCCCGCGATCGTCACCTTCGGCACCGGATGGCTGCGCAGGTATTTCAGCATGCCGCCGACGAAATCGCCCATGTCTATCAGGGCGATCTCGGAAAGCCCGTGATGGGCCTGCGCCGCCTTTTCGGACATGTTGCCGGTAGCGCCGGAGACGTGGTCGAGGCCGGCGGCGCGCGCCACATCGATGCCGCGCCAGATGGAATGGATCCAGGACGCGCAGGAAAAGGGAATGACGATCCCGGTCGTGCCGAGGATCGAAATGCCGCCGCGGATGCCAAGCCGGCCGTTCAGCGTGCGCTCGGCGATCTTCTCGCCGTCGGCGACGGAAATCTCGACCTCGAAATCCCGCTCGCCGCGGGACACCTCGGCGATCGCCTGGGCGATCATCCTGCGCGGCACCGGATTGATCGACGGCTCGCCGGGGGGCAGCGGCAGCCCGAGACGGGTGACCGTACCGACACCCGGGCCGGCCTTGAAAGTGATGCCGCTCCCCGGTTGCCCGCGCCGCACCGTGCTCATGATCAGCGCCCCGTGGGTGACGTCGGGATCGTCGCCGGCATCCTTGACGATGCCTGCCTTGGCGAAACCCGCCCCCTTTTCCTCCGTCGCGAGCGCGAAACTCGGCCGCTGGCCACCGGGCAGCGTCACCTCCACCAGGAGCGGGAATTCGCCCGACAGGAGTGCGAGACACGCCGCCTTGCTGGCCGCAGCCGCACAGGTTCCCGTAGTCCAGCCACGGCGCAGGTTCTTGCTTTCTGGGTCAATGGCCGCTTCCATGACCGCTTCTATAGCCCGCCCGGCATCGGCCGGCAAAAGGTTTGCACATGCCAGTAAACGAACCGATCGAAACCATCGTCGAAGCACCCGTCTTCGAGGCCGGACATGTCTGGCTGGCCGGCGCCGGTCCCGGCCATCCGCGCTATCTGACGCTGGAAGTGGCCGATGCCCTGAAGAAGGCCGACGTGATCGTTCACGACGCGCTGGTCTCCGACGCCGTGCTGGCGCTTGCCGCGACCCGCGACCTGATCTTCGTCGGCAAGCGCGGCGGCAAGCCTTCCGTGGCGCAGGACGACATCACCGCCAGACTGATCGAACTGGCGCGGGCCCAAAAGCGCGTCCTGCGGCTGAAGGGCGGCGATCCCTTCATCTTCGGCCGCGGCGGCGAGGAGGCGGAAGCCCTGGTCAGGCACGGCATTCCCTTCCGCATCCTGCCGGGCATGACCTCGGCGCTCGCGGCACTCGCCTCCGCCAACATTCCGGCCACCATGCGCGGCATCAGCCGCTCGATCACGCTCGCGACGGGGCACGCCGCAGGCACACCCGGCGATCTGGACTGGAAGGCGCTGGCAAAGACCGGCGAACCGATCGTCGTCTATATGGGGGTCGGCACGATCGGCACGATCTCCCGTCTGCTGATGGAAGGCGGCCTGCCGGCCGAGACCCCCGTCGCGGTCCTGATGTCGGCAACGACACCGGAAGAACGTTCGATGACGGCCACGCTCGCAACCGTCGAGGCGGAAATCGAGCGGCAGAACTTCGCCGCACCGGCCCTGATCGTCATCGGCAGGATCGTCTCGATGCAGGCGGTGTTGTCCGGAACCGCGGAGCTTCCGGAGAACCGGCCATGACGACACGTGCCCTCATCATCGGCGCTCCGCGCTCGGGCTCCGGCAAGACCAGCGTGACGATCGGCCTCCTGCGGGCCTTCCAGCGGCGCGGCGTGAAGGTACGCGGCATCAAGACCGGGCCGGACTACATCGATCCGGGATTCCACGAGGCGGCGACCCGCCTGCCGGGCCTCAATCTCGACAGCTGGGCCATGGCTCCCGACCTGCTGCGCCACCTCGCGCGCCAGCAGGCAGAGGATGCCGA
>JBQGDG010000126.1:0-14464 GCA_052038935.1 Neorhizobium sp.
TATCTCGCCGACGACGAGACGATCGCGATCGATCCGGATGTAGCGAAGTCGGAACAGGCGACGGGTTTCCGCAATTTCGCGCTTGCCAATTTCATGCGCTCCTACGGCAAGCTTACCCATCCCGTGGAACATGTTCTCGGCGTTTACTTCCATCACTGCGCCATCGCCATGACCTGTACGCAACTCGCGAGGTCCGGCCTGTTTCTCGCGGCCAACGGCCGCAATCCGATGACCGGCCACACGGTCGTGTCGAAACAGCGGGCGCGGCGCATCAATGCGCTGATGCTGACCTGCGGCCACTACGACGGATCCGGTGAGTTCGCCTACCGGGTCGGACTTCCTGGCAAGAGCGGCGTCGGCGGCGGCATCCTCGCGGTGGCCCCCGGCCAGGCCTCGATCGCCGTCTGGTCTCCGGGTCTCAACCACAACGGCAATTCGCTGATCGGTTCGCTGGCGCTCGAAATGTTCGCCGAAAGAACGGGATGGTCCGTCTTCGGGCATTGAACCCAAAACGCCATGCCTCCCGCGCGACCGAGGATGTCCGGGACATCCTTTGCGATTTTTCGCAAGCGATGGTGGGATTTCGACACGCGGCCTTGGCGGCGTCGACCGGCCATAAGAAAGCCGGCACCTCTTACGAAGTGCCGGGCCTTTTCGTTCCCGGGAGACGGTATCCGCTCAATCTTCGCTGGCGGCCATCTGGGTCAGCACGTTGCCGCGTCCGCGCAGGCGCAGGACCAGCGGTACGATGAGCGCCAGTGCCGCGAGCGTCAGCAGCACGGCGGCGATCGGCGAAGTGAACAGCACGGTCATGTCGCCCTGGCTGATCGACAGCGCGCGGCGCAGCTGCTGTTCGGCGAGCGGGCCGAGGATGAGGCCGACGATCACCGGTGCGATCGGATAGTCGAACACCCGCATGACATAGGCGACCAGGCCGAAGACCAGAAGCATGCCGAGTTCGAACACCGACGGGTTGGCGCCGATCGTGCCGAGCGTCGCGAAGACGAGAATGCCCGCATAGAGCCACGGCTTCGGGATGGTCAGCAGCTTCACCCACAGCCCGACCAGCGGCAGGTTGAGGACGAGCAGCATCAGGTTTGCGATCAGCAGCGAGGCGATCAGGCCCCAGACGAGCTGCGGATTGGTCGCAAACAGCAGCGGGCCCGGCTGCAGGCCGTATTGCTGGAAGCCGGCCAGCATGATCGCGGCGGTGGCGGATGTCGGCAGGCCGAGCGTCAGGAGCGGCACGAGCGTGCCGGCGGCGGACGCATTGTTGGCTGCTTCCGGTCCGGCGACGCCTTCGATGGCGCCGTTGCCGAACTCTTCCGGGTGCTTGGAGAGCTTCTTCTCCGTCGCATAGGACAGGAACGTGCCGATTTCGGCACCGCCGGCGGGCATCGCGCCGATCGGGAAACCGATGACGGTACCGCGCAGCCAGGCCTTCCAGGAACGCCCCCAGTCCTGCGCCGTCATCCAGACGGAGCCCTTGATCGCTTCCACCTTGTCGGGTGCCTGGGCGCCCTGCGCAGCGATGAACAGCGTCTCGCCGATCGCGAACATCGCGACAGCCATGGTCGTGACCTCGATCCCGTCGAGCAGGTCCGGCACGCCGAAGGAGAGGCGGTTCTGGCCCGTCAGCTGGTCGATGCCGACGAGCGACAGGGCAAGGCCGATGAACAGGGAGGTGAGACCGCGCAGCGTCGAATTGCCGAAGGCGGAGGACACGGTGACGAAGGCGAGCACCATCAGCGCGAAATATTCACGCGGACCGAAAACCAGCGCCAGTTTGACGATGTACGGCGCGACGAAGGCGAGCGCCAGCGTCGCAATCAGGCCGGCGACGAAGGAGCCGATCGCGGCCGTCGCGAGCGCCGGGCCGCCGCGTCCGGCGCGGGCCATCTTGTTGCCCTCGAGCGCGGTGACGATCGAGGCGCTCTCTCCCGGCGTGTTCAAGAGGATCGAGGTGGTCGAGCCGCCATACATGCCACCGTAATAGATGCCGGCGAACATGATCAGCGAGCCGGTCGCGTCGAGCTGGTAGGTGACCGGAAGCAGGAGCGCGACCGTTGTCGCCGGACCGATGCCGGGCAGGACGCCGACCATGGTGCCGAGCGTCACGCCGATCAGCGCGTAGAACAGGTTCATCGGCTCGGCGGCGGATGCGAGACCCTGGAGAAGGAATTCGAATGTGCTCATGATTATCTCCCCGGCTCCCGTTACTGGAGCAGGTTTTCCAGCGGGCCGGCGGGAAGCGAGAGCTGCAAGACGCCCGCAAAGAGCCACCAGATGGCAAGACAGATGACGATGCCGACCGGGATGCTGATCCACAGCTTGCGGGCGCCGAAGCCCCGCGCCGCGAGGGCGAACAGAAGGCCGGTAGCAATGGAGAAGCCTGCGAAACGGATCAGGATCATCTGGGCGAGAAGCCCGCCGACGACCCATACGACCGGGCTGATTTCCTGGCGCTCACGCTCTGGAAAGTCGCGGCGGAACGCGGCAAAGACGGTCCAGATGGCGAGGCCGATCAGGCCGAAGCCGATCCAGTAGGGCACCGAGGCAGGGCCGACCGGAGAATAGCCGGTCGTGCTCGTCAGACGGGAAACGTCGACGAAGATGACGGCTGCCACGATGGCGAGAACGGCGGCAATGACAAGCGCCGCCCAATCCGGGCGGCGCTCACTGCTGGTCTTGTTGGTCTCGGGGCTCATTTAACCAGTCCGATTTCTTTCAGGATGGTCTCGGTGGAAGCGATGTCCTTGGCGAGCTGCTCGTCGAAGGCCGGACCGGAAAGATAGGTGTCGATCCAGCCCTTGGTCTTCAGGTTTTCCTGCCAGGTGTCGGATTTTACGAGCTTTTCGATATCGGCGGTGATGGCCTTCTTCTGCTCGTCGGAAATGCCCGGAGCGGCGGCAACCATGCGCCAGTTCTGCAGCACGACGTCGAGGCCGGATTCCTTGAGGGTCGGCGCGTCGATGCCTTCGATCTTCTCGGCCGACGAGATCGCCAGGATGCGCAGCGAGCCTGCCTTGATCTGCGATTCGAACTCGCCATAGGACGAGATGCCGGCGGTTACCTGGCTGCCGAGGATCGCGGCGAGCGCTTCACCGCCGCCGGAAAACGCGATGTAGTTGATCTTGGTCGGATCGACGCCTGCAGCCTTGGCGATCAGGCCGGCACCGATATGGTCCGTGCCGCCGGCAGAGCCGCCGCCCCAGGAAACCGAACCCGGATCTGCCTTCAGCTTGGTGACGAGATCGCCGATCGACTGGATGTCGGACGATGCCGGCACGACGACGACTTCGTATTCGCCGGTGAGGCGTGCGATCGGCGTGACGTCCTTGAGCGTGACCGGCGACTTGTTGGTCAGGATGGCGCCGACCATGACGTAACCGCCGACGAGAAGGGCATTCGCATTGCCCTTCTGCTGGCTGGCGAACTGCGCGATGCCGATCGTGCCGCCGGCGCCCGGAACGTTCATGACCTGCACGCGGTTCGAAATCTTCTCCTGCTGCAGGACGTTCTGCATCGTACGGGCGGTCTGGTCCCAGCCGCCGCCCGGTGCTGCCGGCGCCATGATGGAATAATCGGCCGCAGCTGCCGGCAGGGCGATCGCGCCCGCGAGGAAAGAAGCGAGGAAGAAATGTTTCAAGGGTGTATCCTCCGTTGACGTCCGGTTCGGACTGATGTTGTGCGCAACGAAAGGAATCGGTGCAGGCGTGGGCCGCCCGCTGTTCTCCTCCCGCTACCGTACGAGCCCGCCTCCGAACGGGTCTCGAATGGTTCTAAGCCAGCATATGAAGCTGACATCCACCTGACATTTTCCCTGCGTTGCGGGTTTTGCAAGGGGCGGATGCCATGAATTCGCCGGATTTGCTCACTGGTGCCGCAGTTCGTCGTTCCATTTGGAGATCAGCCGCGCCCGTTTCACCTGGTCGAGATAGACCATCAGGCCAAGACTTACGGGAACCGGCTTCAGCTGGCCGCCGAGCATTTCGCGCATCGTCGTCGCCGTATTGTTGCCGGCGACGTCCGGGCTGACAGCGGGGATCTGCAGCTCGCGGGCCATGATCGTCTGCCCCTCCTTCGACATGAAGAATTCAAGATAGCGCTTGCCGAGATCAGAATTGCCGGCCGCCTGCGGCACGAGCCCGATGCGCGACATGACGACGGTGTAATCCTTGGGCAGGACAATGCCGACGTTCGGGCTGCGCGAGGCCCAGTCCGCGGCATAGGAACCGACGATGTTGTAGCCGAGAAGGAAGCGGCCGTCCGCCACCCGCTCCAGTATCGCGCCGCTGGTCGAGTAGAGCTTCACGCCCGCCGCCCCCATGGCCCGTACCACCGACCAAATGTCGCCGAACTGTTCCTGGTCGCGTGACATGAACAGGAAGCCGACACCGGATCTCTCTATGTCGTATGTGCCGATCCGGCCATGGACCTCGTTGCCGTGTTCCTGCAGGAAGTCGACGAATTCCGCCCGCGTCGACGGCGGTTTTTTATCCATGAAGCTCGGCTTGTTGTAGACGAACACCGCCGGTTCGAAGGTCAGCGCGTAGACGGTGTTGCGCCAGTTCGCCCATTCCGGCCAGCGCGCGCTCATCGGCAGATCGCTGCGCTGGGCGTAGCCGTCATTGGCAAGCTTGACCTGTAGGTCCATGGCAGAGGAGAAGGCAAAGTCGGCGGTCTTTTTGCCGGCGTCTGTCTCGCGCACGATCCTGTCGTAGATCTCGCCGGTCAGCATGTCCTCGTAACTGACTGCGACATCGGGATTGGCTGCCTGGAAACCGTCGATCATCGGTTTTGCCAACGGCTCGTCCAGCGAGGAGTATACGGTCAGGACGGGTGCGTTTTGGTCGCCCGAAAGCGCCGGAAACATCAAGACTTCGGCCATGGCGGGGCCGGAGAGGATGCCGAGACAGAGACACAGGAGGGAAAGCCGCTTCATATGCGCAAGAATGCCCGAGGGGGCCTGCCGCATCAAGTCGCCTGCTGTCGCGCGAATCTCGCATTCCGGCCTGCTGCGGCGTTTCGATCCTTGCTTTCCGTCTCCGCTTCACTACCTGTGGGCGGCCAGATCGTCCCCATCACCGACAGGTTATCTCCATGTCCCTTACGCTCTACGACGTCTCCATCCCCGCCTTTCTCCGCGGTTTTGCCAATCTCACAGAAATCCTCAGGAAGGGTGAGGCTTTTGCCGACGAGAAGGGCATTGCACACGCGGAGTTGCTGGAGGCACGCCTGATCGGGGACATGCTGCCGCTGACGGGCCAGATCCAGCGCGCCAGCGATGTCGCCAAATTCGTGCCCGTCCGGGTCGGCCAGATCGACAATATTCCGATGGCCGACGACGAGATCACCTTCGCCGATCTGCATGCGCGCATCGATAGAACCGTTGCCGTGCTTGAAGCGGTCGTCCCGGCAAGCATGGCCGGGCGCGACGACGCCGAGATCGTCGTCGAGCGGCGTTCCGGCCCCGTGACATTCACCGGCCGGACCTATGTCCTCGGCTCCGCCTTGCCGAATTTCTATTTTCACGTGACGGCGGCCTATGCGATCCTTCGTCACAAGGGCGTTCCGATCGGCAAGATGGATTATCTCGGAAGCTTCTGATCAGGATAGGAACGCCTTCGTGACATCCCCGCTGCCGCCATTATAATCGGCGCCGAAGCGGGGAACATTCGTGCGCATACTTCTGGTCGAGGATAATCTGGCTCTGGCGGACGGCCTGTCCGCGATCCTGCGCGGCAGCGGCTACGTGGTCGATCTCGTCGGCGACGGCGCTTCCGCCGAAGCAGCGGCGGCGGCCCAGGCCTACGACCTCGTCATCCTCGACCTCAATCTTCCCGAAATGGACGGGCTCGAGGTGCTGAGGGCCATGCGCGCGCGCCAGAACCGTGCGGCCGTGATGATCCTGACCGCCCGCGGCCTGCCAGAGGAACGGGTGAGAGGGCTCGATCTCGGCGCCGACGACTACATGATCAAGCCCTTCGACGTGCCGGAATTCGAGGCGCGAATCCGCGTCCTGCTGCGCCGCCAGGCCGGCCTGCGCAGTTCGGTCGTCAGTCACGGCGGCGTCACCTTCGATCTCACGTCCCGCACCTTTTCCTGCAGCGGCACTCCGCTCGACATTCCCGCCCGGGAGGTCGCACTGCTCGAACTCCTGTTCCTGCGCATGGGAAAGGTCGTTTCCAAGGATGCGATCGTCGCGTCGCTGACCGGATTCGACGATGATCTCTCCGCAAATGCCGTCGAGCAATATGTCAGCCGGTTGCGTCGCCGCCTGATGCCGCATGGGCTGACGGTCAAGACGGCGCGCGGCATCGGTTATTATCTCGAAGCGGTGAGCCCGGCACCATGACGGCGGGAACGCCCAAAGCGGCCGGCGCCTATTCGCTGCGGCGCCGGCTGCTCGGCTGGCTGCTCGTCTCGACGGCGGCCATAGGCGCCATCGCCATGGTCGATACCTGGGACGAGGCGATCGACACCGCCAACGAGGTTTCCGACCGCGTTCTCGCGGGGTCGGCGCTTGCCATCGCGGAAAGGGTGATCGTCTCCGAGGACGGTTCGCTCGAGGTCGACATACCTTATGTCGCGCTCGAAATGCTGACCTCGGCGGCGCAGGACCGGGTCTTCTACCGTGTCGACGGGCCGCCCGGTACGTTCATCACCGGCTATCAGACCCTGCCGTCCATCCAAAGGCGGGAAGGGCAGGCGGCCGCCTTTGCCGATTCCACCTTCCGCGGCGAGCCGATCCGCGTTGCGGCACTTGCCAGATCCGCTTCGACCGGCATCAATTCCGTGCCCTTCACCGTCACCGTGGCGGAGACGACCATTGCCCGACAGCAGCTGACCCGTGCCATCCTGCTTCGTTCGGCGCTGCGTATCGTCTTCATGATCGTCGGGGCCGCGGCGATCGTCTGGATCGCCGTGACGCTGTCGCTCCGCCCTCTCTATCGTTTCAGCGAGGCGCTTGCCGAGCGCAGCCCCGACGACCTGGCCCCGATCACCGAGCGGGTTCCGAACGAGGTTCAGGGCCTGGTCGATACCGTCAATTCCTTCATGGTCCGGCTTGAGGGCGCCCTCGATGCGCTCCGCCACTTCACCGGCAATGCCGGACATCAGCTGCGCACGCCGCTTGCGATCGTCAGAACCCAGCTTGCGCTGGTGCGCCGGGCGGCCTCGCTCGTTGAAGTCGGCGCCGCAGCGGAAAAAGCCGACGATGCGGTTGCCGGCGCCGAGCGCATTCTGGCGCAGCTGTTGCTGATGGCGCGCATCGACGCCGCCGAACGGTCGGCGGCGATGCGCGAGGTCGATCTGGTCGACCTCGCCCGCGCGACGACGGCCGACTACGTGCCGAAGGCGTCGGAGGCCGGCATCGATCTCGGATTCGAGGGGGATGGCGAGGCGAAGGTCGTGGTCGAGCCCATTCTCGTCGGCGAACTGATCAAGAACCTCGTCTCCAACGCCCTCCTCTATGCCGGGGACGGCGCCGAGGTGACGGTAAGGGTCGAAGCCGGTACCGAGACGACCGTCCTCGAAGTGGAGGACAACGGGCCCGGCATTCCGCCGGCCCGTCGTGACGGTGTGCTGCAGCGTTTCGAACGGGGGGAAGCCGGCGAAAGGCCGGGAACCGGCCTCGGCCTACCGATCGTGGAAGAGATCGCCAGGCTGCATGGAGCGGGCCTCAGTCTTGGCGAGGGACGGGACGGCAAGGGGTTGAAGGTCCGGATCAGTTTTGCCGCGGCCAGTTAGATGCGCACTGTCCGGTTTCGGCTGCCGCAGCCGGCCGGACGTCGGCTTCGGTACGTGGCGTTCGTATGAAAAAAGCCCGGATCGCCCCGAGGATTATGCCGACCATTCCCTGCGGCCGCCGATCCAGGTGCTCAGCACGTCGAGATTGCCGTCCAGCACGACGAAATCCGCGTCGAACCCCTTCGCGATCATGCCCTTTCTGCCGGATATCCGTGCGGCCTCCGCAGGATAGGTAGAGGCCATCCGCAGCGCTTCGTCGAGGGCGAGGCCGAGTGTCCGGTGCACCAGCCGAACGGAGGAGATCATGTCGATATCGGCGCCGGCGAGCGTTCCGTCCGAAAGCGTCAGCCGGCCGTTGCGGCGCAGGATCTCGCGCCCGTTCAGCGTGAAGGACGTCATATCGGTGCCGATCGGCGACATCGCATCGGTGACGAGAAAGATTTTCCCCGGACCGTTCTTTGCCCGCAGGGCGGCGGCCATCGCCGCCGGATGGACGTGAATGCCGTCGGCGATCAGTCCTGCGTGGAGAGCGCCGATATCGAGCGTCGCTCCGACCAGTCCCGGCTCACGGTGCCCGAGCGGGCTCATCGCGTTGAAGAGATGGGTGACGGTGCGAATACCGGCCTCGGCATAGACATGGGCCGTGTCGTAGCTCGCCTCGCTATGCCCGAGGCTTACCGTCACGCCGGCTTCCGCCAGCCGTCTCACCTGCTGCGGCGAAACACTCTCCGGCGCGACCGTCACCATCAGGGCGTCGAGAGCCGCACCGCAGGACAGGATGAGCTCGAGGTCGCGATCCTCCATCGGCCGGATCAGCTTCGGATCATGGGCACCCTTGCGGGCAACCGAGAGATGGGGGCCCTCCAGATGCAGGCCGAGGAACCCCGGAACGCCCCTTTGCTTGGCTTCGATGCCAGCCGCCACCGTGCGGCTCGTGACTTCGAACGTGTCGGTGATCAGCGTCGGCAGCAGCGCCGTTGTGCCGAACCTGGCATGGGCCGCGCAGATCGTGGCTATGCCCTCGACCGTCGGCTCCTCGTTGAGGAGCACGCCGCCGCCGCCGTTGACCTGAAGGTCGATGAAGCCGGGCGCGACGATCTCACCACCTTCGATCCTCTCCATCTCGGGAGATAGCGAAGCGGCCGGCCGGATGGCCGAGATCCTGCCGTCCTCGAAGACGATGGCCGCATCCTCATGCCAGGCAACACCGTCGAAGACGCGTTTGCCGATAAGCGCTTTCGTCTCGTTCATAGGGTTTCGGTGACCTTCTTGAGCGCCTTCGGCTGATCGGGGTCGAAACCCTTGGAACGCGACCATGCCTCGACGAAACCGTAGAACGGCACGATCAGCGCCAGCGCGTCTGTCAGCGGGTGGCCGGTTGCGACGAAGGGCAGCCTGTTCGCGGTCCTGACCCCGTCGGAGGTCGCAAAAGCAAGCGCCCGCTTGCCGGCCAGACCCTCGACGATTTCCAGGACGGAGGCTTCGGCGGCATCGCGAGCGGCGAAGGCGAGGAGCGGAAAGCCGTCCTCCACGAGCGCCACCGGTCCGTGCAGGACCTCCGCCGCGGAATAGGCTTCGGCATGCATGTTGGAGGTTTCCTTGAACTTCAGCGCAGCCTCGCTGGCGATCGCGAGTGCCGGCCCGCGGCCGAGCATGTAGAGCGATTCCGCCTCGCCGAGCTGGCCGGCGAATTCGCTCCAGTCGAGCCTGACCGCCTGCGCAAGATGATCCGGCAAAGCGCGTACCGCGGCCCTGAGGTCTTCGTCGCCGACCCATTCCGAGAGCAATGCGAGCCCGGCGACGATGGAGTTGACGAAGGATTTTGTCGCAGCGACGGCGAGTTCCGGTCCGGCGTTGATGTCGATTGCGTGAAGCGAGGCTTCCGATATCGGCGACGGCAGCGTGTTCGTCAGGGCGATCGTCGTTGCGCCCGCCTGCGTCGCGGCATCGGCCATGGCGACGATGTCGGGGCTCTTGCCGGACTGCGAGATCGCGATCGCCGCGCCGCCGCCGAGCTGCAGGTTGACGCCGTAGATGGAGGCGAGCGACGGACCGAGTGATGCCACCGGCCGGCCGGCGGTCAGCTCCACGGCATATTTAATGAAGGTTGCTGCGTGATCGGAAGAGCCACGGGCGATCGTCACCAGAAAGGCGGGATCCTTGTCTCGCAGGGAGCGGCCTGCCTTTTCCAGATCCGCGGCCGAGCGGTCGAGCAGTCGAGCCGCCGCATCCGGTATCTCGTTGATCTCTTGGCGCATATGGGTCTGCATCTTAGGATCCTCGATATGTCAATTCTCGCCGAGCGAAAGCTCGGCCACGAAATCATAGGCGTCGCCGCGATAGAGCGAGCGTGTAAGTTCCACCACGCGGCCGGAGGCCAGGTAGGAAACGCGTTCGATCGATAGGCCGGCCGCCTCCACCGGAACTTCCAGAAGCCCGGCGTCGATCTTTTTCATGTTGGTGGCCGAGATCCTCTGAATGGCACGCACCGGACGCGCGTCCTTCTTCTCCAGCTCGGCATAGAGCGATTCTTTCAGCGATGCCGGGTCCGGCAGGAATTCGGCGGAAATGCTAGCCCGCTCGATTGCGAGCGGCATGTCGTTGCCGAAGCGCAGGCGGCCGATACGCGCCACCATCGTGCCGGGCGCGAGGCCGAGCATCATCATTTCCTCCGGCGACGGATGGAAAAGCCCGCGCTCCAGCCATTCCGAACGCGAGACGAGGCCCCGCCGTGCCATGTCCTCGGTAAAGGAGGTCAGTTTCGTCAACGGCTGCTCGACGCGCGACAGCGGCTTGATGACGAATGTGCCGGACCCGTGGCGGCGTGCCAGCAAGCCGTCGCGCACCAGATCGTCGACCGCCTTGCGCACGGTGACGCGGCTGACATTGGCATAGTCGGCGAGGTCGCGTTCGGCCGGCAATGCATCGCCGTGGCCGAGCCTGCCGGACCGGATTGCTTCTTCGAGGCTCTGCCGGAGCTTGAGGTAAAGCGGTCCCGAGCCGGCCGACTGCAGGCCGTCGAGCGGTATGATGGCGGTGAGCGCGTCGCTCATGCGCGCACCTCCGCTCCGGCCTCATCCCTCGCCGCATAGGCCTTGACGGCCAACTCCACCGCCCCGGTCAGGGCGTCGGCCCTCGGTGCGGAGAGGCGTGCCTGGTGGCGGTCTGCAAGATAGGGCGGATAAAGGGGAGCAAGACCGCCGAGGAGGCAGAGCCTGCCCTGGCCGCCGGTGATCGCCTCGACGGCGTCGAGCGCCTCGTCGATGCCGCATGCGCCAGTGGCGAGGATGCGCAGTGCGGTTTTGTCGCCCCTGCTGGCGAATTCGAAGACCTTCGGCGTGTATCGGCCGAAATCGCCGGGTTTCGCCAGTCGGGCGAAATCGACGATCCGTTCGGGATTGCCGTCGAATTCGGCGAGGATTGCGTCCGTCAGCGGGCTTGGCGGGCGGATCGCGTCATGGGCGAGCAGGCTTTCCTGCAACGCCAGCTGGCCGAGGCGCGCGCCGCTGCCGAGATCACTGACCTGAAACCCCCAGCCTGCCACGGACCTGAAGCGGCCGTTCTGGCGGATGATGTAGACGGTGCCGGTGCCGACGATTCCGATCGCGCCGTCCTGGTCGCCGATCGCCCCCTGCAGTGCGATGACGCCGTCGGAAACGATGTCGGATCTGGCAAAGGGAAGCCGCGCCGTCACGTAACCCACCGCATTGCCGACATTGTTGCCGGCAAGGCCTAGGATCGCCGATGCCGTGCCGATCTCCGGGGCAAGACCCGCATCGGCGAATGCCAGCTCCGCCGCTTCGATGATATGTCCGAGTGCCGTGTCGGGATCGGTCAGGATGTTGGACGCGCCGCTCCGGCCGCGACCGAGCACCGTGCCGTTCGCATCGGCCAATGCAGCCCGGCAGCTTGTGCCGCCGCCATCTATCCCGATAACATAAGCCGTCATGGGTACCTCCACGACGGATAATACCAAAAAAATACCATTCACCAAGCGGGAAATGCCGACGGTGGAGATTTTGACACTAACAGCCTAGATATATTCGAATTTTTCCTGATGTGGCGAATGCATCAACTTCTGCGGATAACAAATATTAATTTCGCGCTGGACAATTGGTATTTTTTTGGCATCATTTTAGCCAGAGGGAGAAGCGAATGGGCCAGAAAGCCACCGAAGCGAGGCATGGAAAAGCGGAAGGGCTCGATCAGCGCGCCCCGGCCGAAATCCTTGCGCTTCTGGCCGCCGGCCAGCAGGAAGCGGCAGGGGCGGTGGATGCCGCCATCCCGGCGATTGCCGAAGCGGCGGAGCTCGTCGCGTCGGCGCTGGGCGCGGGCGGCAAGCTCGTTTACGCCGGCGCCGGCAGTTCAGGGCTCATGGCGATGGCCGATGCTCTCGAACTTCCCGGAACCTACGGCATTGCCCGCGAGCAGATCGTGCTTCTCCTGGCCGGCGGCATATCCAGTCTTGCCGACATGCAGGGCGCGCCGGAGGACGACGTGATCCTGGCTGCGAAGGATGCCGAAGTCATCGCGGAAGGCGATTGTGTTATCGCCGTTTCCGCAAGCGGTTCCACACCTTACGTATTGAAGATCGCGAAAATCGCCCGGGACCGCGGCGCGAAAATCGTGGCGATCGCCAACAATCCGGAAGCGCGCCTGTTCGAGGGTGTGGATGTCCCGGTCCTGCTGCGGACGCCACCCGAACTCGTGGCCGGCTCGACCCGGATGGGCGCCGGCACCGCACAGAAGCTAGCCTTCAACATGCTTTCCACGCTGGCCGCCATCAAGCTCGGGCATGTGCATGACGGACATATGGTCAATCTGCGCCCCGATAACGACAAGCTGCGCATGCGCGCCGCCGTTATGGTCGCCGACATTGCCGGCGTCGGCCTCGACGAGGCTGCGGAATGGCTGAGCCGGGCCGGCGGATCGGTCAAGGTCGCCGTCATGCTGGCGGCCGGTATCCGCGATGCCGCCACCGCGCGGGAAATGCTCGTCCGTTCCGGTCAGGTGTTGAGGAAAGCCCTGCTGGAACTGAAGAATACGGAAAATACCGTGAAACGCGCCGCGAGGCGCTAACCAATGAGGGAGAACATCATGACCCATCTATTGAAAGGCATGCTTTTCGCCACGACCGTGCTCGCCTCCGCGGGTGCTGCGTCCGCGGCGGACGTCACGCTCAACATCGAGAGCTGGCGCAACGACGACCTCGCCATCTGGCAGGAAAAGCTGATCCCGGCCTTCGAGGCGAAGAACCCGGGGATCAAGCTGACCTTCTCGCCGACCGCGCCGACCGAATACAACGCCTCGCTGAACGCCAAGCTCGATGCGGGTTCCGCCGGCGACATCATCACCTGCCGTCCGTTCGACGCATCGCTCGAACTGTTCAACAAGAAGCAGCTCGTCGATCTTACCGGCCTGTCCGGCATGGACAATTTCTCCCCCGTCGCCAAGGCGGCCTGGTCGACCGACGACGGCAAGTCCACCTTCTGCGTGCCCATGGCATCCGTCATCCACGGCTTCATCTACAACAAGGACGCCTTCGACGAGCTGAAGATCGAAGTGCCGAAGACGGTCGACGAATTCTATGCCGCGCTGGACAAGATCAAGGCCGACGGCAACTACATTCCGCTTGCCATGGGCACCAAGGATCTCTGGGAAGCCGCCACCATGGGCTACCAGAATATCGGCCCGAACTACTGGAAGGGCGAGGAGGGCCGCAAGGCGCTGATCGAGGGCAAGCAGAAGCTGACAGATCCGGAATGGGTCAAGCCCTATGAAGAACTCGCCAAGTGGAAGCCTTATCTCGGCGACGGTTTCGAAGCCCAGACCTATGCCGACAGCCAGAACCTGTTCACGCTCGGCCGCGCCGCGATCTTCCCGGCCGGCTCCTGGGAAATCGGCCTGTTCAACACCCAGGCTCAGTTCAAGATGGGCGCCTTCCCGCCGCCGGTGCCGAAAGCCGGCGACACGGGCTACATTTCCGACCATCCGGATATCGGCGTCGGCCTCAACGCCAAGAGCAAGCATCCGGAGGAAGCCAAGAAGTTCCTGACCTGGGTCGCCTCGCCGGAATTTGCCGAAATCTATGCCAACGCGCTTCCGGGCTTCTTCAGCCTGAATTCGTCGCCGGTGAAGATGGCCGATCCGCTGGCGCAGGAATTCGTCTCCTGGCGCGAAAGCTTCAAGCCGACCGTCCGCTCGACCTACCAGATCCTCTCGCGCGGCACGCCGAACCTGGAAAACGAGACCTGGGTGGAATCGGCCAACGTCATCAACGGCACGGATACGCCGCAGGTGGCCGCCGAGAAGCTGCAGAAGGGCCTCGATAGCTGGTACAAGCCGGGGAAGTAAGCATTCAGTGAGGGACTGCGTCTGACGCAGCCCCTCATCCGGCTTCCGCCACCTTCTCTCCGCAAACGGGGAGAAGGGGATGCCTCACCCTTTCGCCCAGGCATCGGGCTCGGGCGTTCGCCACGAGCATCCTTCGCTCCGCTTGCGGGGGTCCGGAGGACGGGACGGGGCAAGCGACCCGTCTCCGGGTGGTGCCCGGCAGGGCGGATGAGGGGCAATCCTTCCGACGGGTGAAACTCAACCAATGGCTGCCCAGACAGCCAGGAAAAACAAGACGGGAACCGATGAGCCAAGCCGACAACCATATCGAAGCGGCCCCGATCAGGCGGCCATTCCGCTGGCATATCGTCGTCTTCCT
>JBQGDG010000127.1:0-69463 GCA_052038935.1 Neorhizobium sp.
CCGGACAAGATCCAGTTCGCGCCCGGCCTGCCGAAGACGCGATCGGGCAAGATCATGCGCCGTATCCTGCGCAAGATCGCCGAGGACGATTTCGGCGCGCTCGGCGATACGTCGACGCTCGCCGATCCGGCCGTGGTCGACGATCTCGTCGCCAACCGGCAGAACAAGTCGGAATAAGGGTCACGAAAGGGCAAGGCCGCAGGCCCTGCCCTTTCCACTGCGCCGGCGTCCCCGGCGCCCGGTCCTGGCTTTGCCTGTCGCCACACAGTTTGCGGCATCGAAGAGTTTTTGTCGAATTCCCGGTATGGCCAATGCCATTCCGGCGGAGCGGACCCCCTCAGGCATCAGTCGCTTTGGCAGCGCTCGGGCGGCTTGCGGCCGCCGTCATAGGTTTGCACCAGACCCGCCAGCAACAGATCATCGGCGGCGCTGCGGCCATCCGGCAGGATGACGTCGGCGACGATCCTGCCGAAATATTTGTCGCCCGATATCCGCGTCAGCTGGATCCGATGGGATCCTGCGGCAAGGCTTTCGAGCGCCTGCCGGGCATAGAGGCCGGCCGCCCGCTGGCGCGCGCACCTCGATTTCAGTTCCGGTGCGTCGATGCCGCGGATGCGGACATAGACCTCCATCCTCTGCTGCGGCCAGGGCGTGGCCTCGACGAGCAGCGTATCGCCATCGACGACCCGGAGGATTTCGGCCGCAACCGGTCCCGCGATTTCGTCGCGTGCGTCGGCCGTGGCAACCGCCAAGGTCAGCAGGCCGGACAGGATGAGAAACAGCTTCGGCATGAAAGGAATAAATTCCGATCATGCCGGGAAGTCAATAGGAATTATATCTTAGAAATCGATCGCACGGCCCTTGATTTCCCAGTCGCCGTAGCGGGCCGGGTCGGCTCCGCCGCGGCCGCCGTATTCTTCCGGGAGATCGACCGCGCCTGCCGCGAGGCGCCGGTCCTCGGCTTCCTTCAGGGCGCGTCGGGCGGCCGGGGAAAGCGGCTTCGCCACTTCTCCGGCGTCCAAGGTTCCGTTGTTGTCGTTGTCTGCGCTGTCCATGTTACGTCACCGGAGCGTTTATTGAAAAATCTGGCGGAATTGACCACATGATAGAGAGTTCGGGGCTGCGAGAAAACCCTTGCAATGCCCCCGACCGCGATCGGCAACGGAGAGATGACGATGAATGTGATGCGCACCGCCATGCTTCTGGCCTTCATGACCGCCCTGTTCATGGGGGTCGGCTTCCTGATCGGCGGCAAGGGCGGCATGATGATCGCGCTGGTGATCGCCGCCGGCATGAACCTGTTTTCCTACTGGAATTCCGACAAGATGGTGCTTTCCGCCTATCATGCGCAGGAAGTGGATGCGCGCAGCGCGCCGGAATTCTACAACATGATCCGCGATCTCTCGGCCAATGCGGGACTGCCGATGCCGAAGGTCTATATCTACGACAATCCCCAGCCCAACGCCTTTGCCACGGGCCGCAATCCGCAGAACGCCGCCGTCGCGGCCTCGACCGGCCTCCTGCAGCGCCTGACCCACGAAGAGGTCGCGGGCGTCATGGCGCATGAGCTGGCGCATGTGCAGAACCGCGACACGCTGACCATGACAATTACCGCGACGCTCGCCGGTGCGATCTCCATGCTCGGCAATTTTGCCTTCTTCTTCAGCGGCAACCGCGAGAACAACAGCAATCCGCTCGGTTTCATCGGGGTGCTGCTGGCCATGATCGTGGCGCCGCTCGCCGCCATGCTGGTGCAGATGGCGATCAGCCGCACCCGCGAATATTCGGCCGACCGCCGGGGCGCGGAAATCTGCGGCAATCCGATCTGGCTCGCCTCGGCGCTCGCCAAGATCGCCGGTTCGGCGAAGGCGATCCCGAATTACGAGGCGGAGCGCAACCCCGCGACCGCGCATATGTTCATCATCAATCCGCTCTCCGGGGAGAGGATGGACAATCTCTTCTCGACCCACCCGAATACGGAAAACCGCATCGCCGCCCTGCAGCAGATGGCGGCAGAGTTCGGCGGTGGTGGCTCGACGGGACCGTTTTCGGCTGATAGACCGCAGCGCACCGCGCGCTCCGTTCCGACTACGGGTGCCAACAATCCCTGGGGCCGCGGATCGGATGAACCGCGCAAAGGTCCCTGGTCTTGAACGAGACGAACAAGAAGAAGACGCACAAGCCCGCCCGCAAGGCCGGACCCGACCGCACGGGTTCCGGCCCGGCAAAGCCCGGTCTCGAGGTCAGGGCAACGGCCGCCAAGCTGCTGGCCGCCGTGGTCGAGCGGAAGATCTCGCTCGACGGCATGCTCGACACGACGCATGGAAACCCGGCCTACAAGGCGCTGAACGATGCCGACCGGGCATTGGCGCGCGCGATACTGACGACCGCCCTGCGCCACCTGCCTCGGCTCGAGGCGGCGATCGCCTCGCTGATCGACACGCCGCTGCCGGAAGGTGCGAAAGCACTCAACCATGTTCTGGTAGTCGCGGCCGCCCAGATCCTGCATCTCGACGTGCCTTCCCATGCCGCGGTCGATCTGGCGGTGGAACAGGCCAATCGCGACCCGCGCAACCGGCGCTTCGCCAAGCTGGTCAATGCCGTTCTCAGACGCATGGTGCGCGAAAAGGACGAGATCCTTGCGGCCACCGCCTCCGTCTCGCCGGTGCCGGACTGGTTCCGGGCGCGGCTGGTCGCCGCCTATGGCGAGGCCGCTGCCGAACGGATCGCCGAAGCGCAGCTCGAGCCGCCGGCGATCGACCTGACGGTGAAGGGCGACCCGCAGGCCTGGGCTGAAAGGTTCGGTGCCAAGATCCTGCCCACAGGCAGCATCCGCATGCCGGCATTCGAGGGTTCGATCACGGCGCTCGAAGGCTTCGACCGTGGCGAGTGGTGGGTGCAGGATGTGGCGGCGAGCATTCCGGCAAAGCTCTTCGGAGACCTGAAGGGCAAGAAGATCGCAGACCTCTGCGCCGCCCCCGGCGGCAAGACGGCGCAGCTGATCGCGGCGGGTGCCGACGTCATCGCCGTCGAGCAGTCGACAAACCGGCTCGCCCGACTACGCGAGAACCTGGATCGCCTCGGGATGGAGGCGGAAACGGTCGCCGGCGATCTGTTTCAATTTGATCCGGGCGAAAAACTCGACGGCGTACTGCTGGATGCCCCCTGCTCGTCTACCGGCACGACCCGCCGGCATCCCGACGTCCTCTGGACCAAGGGCGTTCAGGATATCGAGAAACTCGCGGTGCTTCAGGAACGGATGCTCCGTCATGCCGCGACCCTGGTGAAGAGCGGCGGGCTGATCGTCTTTTCCAACTGCTCGCTCGATCCCGCCGAGGGTGAGGAGCTGATCGAGAGGGTTCTCTCGGATACACCGGCGCTCGAACGCGTGGCCGTGAACCGGGCGGACTGGCCGGGTCTCGAAGACGCGGTCACCGGCCGTGGCGATTTCCGCACCACGCCGGCGTCGCTGCCGCCTTCGGACGGCTTTGCCGGGGGCATGGACGGATTTTTCGCAAGCGTGCTGCGGGTGAGGTAAGGCTTTCTTCACCATAGAAATCCATAATTCCGATTCAACTAAAATTGATTGAGCCGATCGAGCAGACGGACATTTCTGCGGAGAATCCAGAGTGACCATGCGGCTAGCCGATCGCCGAAGGCTTCTGCTCTCCGGCCTGCGGGAAATGCGCCGGAAGCTTTGCCTGCGCACTGCGCCTTATCGGGTTGCAGTATCCGCACTCGTGTCGGCGGTTCCCGAACGGCTGATCGTCGCGCCGACCGACCTCCGGTCCGTCGATCCGTTCATCGCGCAGGAAATCCTGGAAGGGCGCTTTCCGCTCGCGGGGCGCGTGCTGGAGACATTCGGCGAGTCGCCGTTTACCGTCGAATTGCCTTCGAAAGCCTTCGCCGAACGGCTCCACGGTTTCGGCTGGCTGCGCCATATCCGGGCGGAGCGGACCGATGCGAGCTGCGCCCACGCACGGCATATCGTTTCCGACTGGATCCAGATCCACGGACGCCGCCGCCGCGGCATCGCCTGGGAGCCGAACGTCGTCGCCACCAGGGTCATCGCCTGGCTGTCCCATTCGACGATCATCCTGCACGGAACGGAAGCTGGCTTCTATCGCCGTTTCATGAAGAGCCTCGCCTATCAGATCAGCTATCTGCGCAAGATAGCCGAATGCTGCCCGAATGCGGAAAGCCGGCTCAGGGTCAGGACCGCGCTCGCCATGGCGATGCTCTCGCTTCCGGCACGTGCGGCAAGGATCAAACGGGAAAACCTGCTTCTCGACAGGGAGCTCGACCGGCAAATCCTGGCGGATGGCGGGCACGTGTCGCGCAATCCGAGGGCGATCCTCGATATCCTCATCGATCTCCTGCCGCTGCGCCAGACCTATATTAATCTCGGCTTCGACCTGCCGCAGAAGCTCATTCCTGCGATCGACCGGATGTATCCGGCGCTGCGCTTCTTCCGGCATCAGGACGGCGATCTGGCACTGTTCAACGGGGCGAACGCGACGCCGGCGAGCGAGCTCATGTCCGTGCTGCGTTACGATGAATCCGCCGGCAGGCCGTTCAAGGCGCTGCCGCAGATGAACTATCATCGCCTGGAGGCCGATAGTACGGTCGTCGTCGTCGATACCGGCTGCCCGACCTCGATCGGAATGTCCCAGGGTGCCCATGCGGGCTGCCTGTCCTTCGAGCTGTCTTCCGGCCGCCACCGCTTCATCGTCAATTCCGGATCTCCGCGTTTCGCCAGCCGTTTCTACCGGCATCTGGCGCGATCGACGGCGGCGCATTCGACCCTGATCATCGAAGAGACTTCCTCCAGCCGGGTGGTCAATTCCGGTTTCTCCGGGCAGATCCTGCTGCCCGGCGTTTCGGAGGTGGATGTCGAGCGATGGGACGACAAGCAGGGCGGCGACTGCCTGCGCGCCCGCCACGACGGGTACGGGACGGCCTTCGGCTATCTGCACGAGCGGGAGATCGTCCTCAGCGCCGGCGGAGACAAGGTCAAGGGATGCGACAGGCTCATCCCGGTCGGTGACGGGGGAAATGACGGCGACGATCTTGCAGCCATCCTCCGCTTCCATATCCATCCCGGCGTTTCGCTTTTCCGCAAGAACGAGGAAAGTGTCCTCCTGCGCGCCAGCGACGGCGAATCCTGGCTGTTCGTGGCGCCGGGGCTCGATGTCCAGATCGACGAGGACGTGTTCTTCGCCGATGTCTCGGGCATGCGTCCAAGCCAGCAACTCGCCATCGAATTCACCGTGGCGGGACTGCGCGAGATGCGCTGGATGCTGAGACGCGGCGAATAGGCGTTTCCTCTTCCGGCAAGCTGTGCTAACCGGCGCCCATCCCCCTTCCGCCCCCGTGGCATGCTCTTTCAGGAGAGACCGATGGCCGTCGTATCCAAAAAAATCCCCGCCCCCGACCGTGTGAAAATCCGTACCGCGCTGCTTTCGGTCTCGGACAAGGCCGGCATCGTCGAACTGGCGAAGGCGTTGTCCGACGAGGGCGTGACGCTGCTTTCGACCGGCGGTACCCACAAGGCGATCGCCGCGGCCGGCCTTCCGGTGACCGACGTGTCGGAAATCACCGGTTTCCCGGAGATCATGGACGGACGCGTCAAGACCCTGCATCCCAATGTGCATGGCGGTCTTCTGGCCATTCGCGACGACGCGGACCACAGCGCCGCGATGATGCAGCACGGCATCAAGGGCATCGATCTCGCGGTCATCAACCTCTATCCGTTCGAGGAAGTGCGGGCCGCCGGCGGCGATTATCCGACGACGGTCGAGAATATCGATATCGGCGGACCGGCGATGATCCGCGCTTCGGCCAAGAACCATGCCTATGTGACGATCATCACCGATCCGGCCGACTATCCGGCGCTGGTCGAGGCGCTGAAGGCAAATGGCGGCGAGACGGAATATGCCTTCCGCCAGAAGCTGGCCGCGAAGGCCTATGCGCGCACGGCGGCCTATGACACGGCTATCTCCAACTGGTTTGCCGAGGCACTCGAGATCGAGACCCCGGCCTATCGCACCATCGGTGGCGTGCTCAAGGAAGAGATGCGCTATGGAGAGAACCCGCACCAGAGCGCAGGCTTCTACGTCACCGGCGAGAACCGCCCGGGTGTCGCTACGGCGAAGCTCCTGCAGGGCAAGCAGCTCTCCTACAACAATATCAACGATACCGACGGCGCCTTCGAGCTGATCGGCGAGTTCGCGGCCGACCAGGGCCCGGCCTGCGCGATCATCAAGCATGCCAATCCCTGCGGCGTCGCGACCGGCCCGAGCCTGAAGGATGCCTATCTGAAGGCGCTCGCCTGCGACAGCACCTCGGCCTTCGGCGGCATCATCGCGCTCAACCAGCTGCTCGACGGCGAGACTGCGGAAGAGATCGTCAAGCTGTTCACCGAGGTCATCATCGCGCCGGAGGTTTCCGAGGAGGCGAAGGCGATCATCGCCAGGAAGCCGAACCTGCGCCTGCTGGTCACCGGCGGCCTGCCGGACCCGCGCTCGCGCGGCATTACCGCCAAGACCGTTGCCGGTGGTCTGCTCGTCCAGAGCCGCGACAATGGCGTGATCGAGGATGTCGATCTCAAGGTCGTCACCAAGCGTGCCCCCACGGCAACCGAACTGGAAGACCTGAAATTCGCCTACAAGGTGGCAAAACACGTGAAATCGAACGCCATCGTCTATGCCAAGGACGGCCAGACGGCGGGTATCGGCGCCGGCCAGATGAGCCGGATCGATTCCGCGCGCATCGCCGGGCTCAAGGCCGAGGAAGCCGCAAAGGCGATGGGCTGGGCCGAACCGATGACCAAGGGTTCGGCGGTCGCTTCGGAAGCCTTCTTCCCGTTTGCCGACGGTCTGTTGTCGGCGATCGCCGCCGGCGCCACCGCCGTCATCCAGCCGGGTGGCTCCATGCGTGACGCGGAAGTCATCGCGGCCGCCGACGAGCACGGCGTCGCGATGGTCTTTACCGGCATGCGGCATTTCCGGCACTAGACTAGAACGGGTGTCTATCCGGCAGCGGCCTCATCGCTGCTGCCGGCGGGATAGGGCGTTGCCAGCAGCAGCGCCAGACCGGCGACAAGGAACACGATGAGTGTCGCCATGCCGAGATGGGCGGACCCCGTCGCATAGGTGACCGCCGAGAAGGATAGGGTGGCGAGAAAGCTCGTAGCCCTGCCGGACAAGGCATAGATGCCGAAATAACGTCCGGTTTCCGAGAGGCTGATGGAGCGGGCGAGATAGGATCGGGACGAGGCCTGTACGGGCCCGAAGGCGATGCCGATCAGAAGCCCGAAGAGGATATAGGCCTTTTCGGCCGCACTACCGAAGAGGCCGCCGCCATCCTCCGCGGGAAGCGGCATCAATCCGAAAAATACCGATTGGGGATTGGTGGAAACGATGCCGAGCGTCGCGGCAAGGAGCAGGACCAGGCTGACGATGACGATGATCTTGGAGCCGAACAGCCGGTCGAGATGGCCGGCGACGAGGCAGCTGAAGATAGCCACGACATTGAGGATGATGCCGTAGACGCCGATCTCAATCGTCGCCCAGCCGAACATACCTGCCGCGAAGGCGCCTCCGAGTATGAGCAGGCCGTTGACGCCGTCCTGATAGAGCATGCGGGCGATCAGGAAGTGGGTTATGCCGCTGCGCCGCCGAAGTTCCCGCAGCGTCCCGGCGAGGTCGCTCAGTCCTGACCGAACCGCCGCACCAAGCGGCAGGCCTTTCTTCGCATCGGGCGTGAAGAAGAACATCGGCAGGACGAAAACCAGGTACCACAAGGCGGCGAGCGGCCCGGTAATCCTCGCATCCTCGCCGAGAGCGGGGTCGAGGCCGAAGAGCGGCTGTATGCCGATCAGGGTAACGCCCGTCTGCGGACTGGCCGCCAGAAGGGTGACGACCGCGATCAGCACGATCATGCCGCCGAGATAACCCAGGCCCCAGGCGATATTGGAGATCCGCCCGACATCCTGCCTGGAGACGAGGCGCGGCATCATGGAATCGTTGAAGACGATCGAGAATTCCGCGGCGATCGAGGCGAGAATCATGAAGGTGATCGGCAAGACGAGCGGTGAGCCGGGTGCGGCGAACCAGAGCATCGAAAGGCTGGCGATCTTGACCAGCGCGAAACATGCGATCCACGGCTTGCGTGCTCCCGACCGGTCGGCGATCGCACCGAGAACAGGCGACAGGAGCGCGATGACGATCGAGGATACCGTCGCCATGTTGCTCCAGGCCGCCTGGGCGGAGACCGGGTCGTCGGTGAGGCGCGAAACGAAATAGGGGCCGAAGACGAAGGTGGTGACGACCGTGAAGAACGGCTGCGCCGCCCAGTCGAAAAACATCCAGCCCCAGATGCCGCGCCGGCCGGATTTCGCCGGCGCCCCGTTCGTTTCGCTATCCGTCATGCCTCAACCGGACCTGTCTCCATGCCCCTACCCTAGACCGACCGGCCGCGGGACAGATCGCCCAGCAGACCGGCTGCGACGGTGATCTTCGGCAGGGTCAACTCGCCGCTGTCGCTGAGCGCGACGAGTTCCGCGCCGATCCTGTTGATGCGCACCCGGTCCTCGGCATGCCAGGCCTCGACCGGCTTGTCTTCGCCCGGATGGCTGGTCAGCGCCGAAATGACGATATCGCGTCGCGCGGACGCCATCTGCTGCAGGCTGCGGGACAAGGCGAGGCTCTCGTAGTGATCCGTGGTGGAGATCCGCTCTCCGGCAGCCATGAGCCGGTTGACGCGGAAGGTCTCGGTCACCGCGAAATAGCTTTCGGTCGCGCGCGCCATGGTCTCGCCGGTACGGTCGGCGATCAGCATGATTTCCGGCACGAGAACGAGCGTGTTGAGGAGCAGGACATCACGCGCCAGGGACGCCGGAACGCCCTGGGCCTCGAGTTCGGCAGCCCGGGCAGCCGTTTCCTCGAGACTGCGCGCATGCACCGCCGTATGCAGGCCGTGGATCGCGGCCCTGAGCCGGCTCAGGGCGTCGCTCATGTCGCCTTCGTCGACGCCGGTCTGGATGATCAATCGCGCGGCGACCGCAAAGATCGTGCTGATCGCCGCATAGAGATCGTTCTGGACCTGGCCGGAAATCCTGCCGTCCAGCGCATCGATTTCCGCCCACAGCCTCGGAAGGTCGAAACCGTCACGGGCGAGGAAGGCGGCCTTCACCACGTTTGCGGCGGTGGCACCGGTCATGTCGGCCAGCTGCTGGACGAAACCCGGGCCGCCGCGGTTGATCGCCTCGTTGGCGAGCGCGGTCGCGACGATTTCACGATGCAGCCGGTGCGCCTCGATCTCGGCCGCATAGGCGTTCTGCATCTCCGCCGGGAAATAGGCCTTCAGCACGGTGGAGAAATACGGGTCGTCCGGCACCCTGCTGTCGATCAGGGCATCGAAGAGAACGATCTTCGAATAGGACAGGAGGACGGCGATTTCCGGCCGGGTGAGCGGCCGGCCGGCGGCATAACGTTCGGCGAGCTCCGCGTCGTCCGGCAGGGTCTCGACCTTGCGGTTGAGCTGGCCCTGGCCTTCGAGCACGGACATCAGCCGCGCAAGCTCTTCCCTGTTGGCAGCGCCCTTTCGCTCGGTCAGCGATATCGACAGAGGCTGCAGGTAGTTGTTGCGCAGGACGAGATCGGCGACGTTTTCGGTCATCGAAGCGAGCAGGGCGTTGCGCCTGTCCCGCGGAAGACGGCCGTCCTGCATGGCGGGATTGAGGGCGATCTTGATATTGACCTCGACGTCGGAGGAATTGACGCCGGCGGAATTGTCGATCGCATCGGAATTGCAGCGCCCGCCTGCCAGCGAATAGGCGATGCGGCCCTTCTGGGTGACGCCGAGATTGGCGCCCTCGCCGATCACGCTCGCGCCGACTTCGGCGGCGGTGATGCGGATCGGATCGTTGGCCCGGTCGCCGACCTCGGTATCGCTTTCCGACGCCGCCTTGATATAGGTGCCGATGCCGCCGAACCAGAGCAGATCGACCGGGCTCTTCAGGATCGCGGTCATGATCTCGAAGGGTGTCGCGACCAGCTTCTGCAGACCGATGGCGGCGGCGGCCTCGGCCGTCAGCTTCACGGATTTTTCCGAACGGGAGATGATCATGGCGCCTTGCGAAAGCGTGCTGCGATCGTAATCCTGCCAGCTCGAACGCGGCAGGGCGAACATCCGCTCGCGTTCGACGAAGGACTTTTCCGTGTCCGGATCGGGATCGATGAAGATGTCGCGATGGTCGAAGGCGGCGATCAGCCGGATCTTGCGCGACAGGAGCATGCCGTTGCCGAAGACGTCGCCCGACATGTCGCCGACACCGGCAACCGAGAAAGGCGTGGTCTGGATGTCGATGTCCTTTTCGCGGAAGTGGCGCTTGACCGCTTCCCAGGCGCCGCGGGCGGTGATGCCCATCTTCTTGTGGTCGTAACCGGCGGATCCGCCCGAGGCGAAGGCGTCGTCGAGCCAGAAGCCGGCTTCCTGCGCCAGGCCGTTGGCCGTGTCGGAGAAGGTAGCCGTACCCTTGTCGGCGGCGACGACGAAATAGGGATCGTCGCCATCGATGCGGACGGTGGCGTCAGGGCCGACGATATCGGCACCGGAAATGTTGTCGGTTACCGACAGCAGCGTGCGGATGAAGGTCTTGTAGGCCTCCCGTCCGGCGACGAAGATATCGTCGCGCGAGCCGCCGGCCGGCAGCATCTTGGGGAAGAAGCCGCCCTTGGCGCCGACGGGGACGATGACGGCGTTCTTGACCTGCTGCGCCTTCACCAGACCGAGAACCTCGGTTCTGTAATCCTCGCCGCGGTCCGACCAGCGCAGGCCGCCGCGCGCCACCTTGCCGAAGCGCAGGTGGACGCCTTCGACCTCGGTGCCGTAGACGAAGATCTCGCGGAACGGCCGCGGCTCCGGCAGGCCGTCGAGGAGTTTCGGATCGAACTTGAAGGCGAGCATTCTTCTCGGCGCGCCGTTTTCATCGCGCTGGAAGAAGTTGGTGCGCAGGGTGGCGTCGATGGCGTTGACGAAACGCCGCAGCGTCCGGTCCTCGTCGAGATTGGGCACGTTGCCCAGGGCCTCTTCGAGGGCCGTATGACCTTCCGTCAGCTTCGCTACCCGTGTCTCCTCGTCGATCGCCGGGTCGAAACCGTTGCGGAAGAGATCGAAGATGGACGCGGATATGGCCGGATACCTGTTCAGCACATCGGCGATGTAGGTCTGGGAATAGACGATGCCGGTCTGCCGCAGGTAGCGGGCATAGGCGCGCAGGACGGCGACCTCGCGGGCCGTCAGTCCGGCGAGAAGCACCAGGCGGTTGAAGCCGTCATTGTCGATCAGGCCCTCGAAGGCGGAGATGAAGGCCTCCTCGAGCAGGGGGCCTTCCCTGGTGAGGTCGATCCGGCGGCCGTCCGGCAGCTGCAGTTCCATGTCGTGCAGCACGACGAGCTGAGAGGTCGGGCCGACATAGAGCTCGAAAGTCTGTTCGCTGACGACGTGAAAGCCGAGATTTTCCAGGAGCGGAACGCGGCGCGACAGCGAAAGATGGTCTTCGCGATGGAAGATCTTCAGGGAGATCGTGTCTTCGGAATTCTCGGGCCGATGGTAGAATTCGATACGGACGGGATCTCCCGCGGCGCAGGCGGCGATATCGGGAAGATCGCCGACGATCTCCTCCGGCGAGAAGATCTCCTGAAAGGCGCCGGTCACCGAAATGCGCGGACCGCCGGCGGCCAGGAGGGCGAAGCGTTCTTCCCACGGGGTGGAGATGTGGCGGACCGCGTCTTCCAGCTCGTTCTGGGCTACGGCTGGCGTCTTGCCGCCACTGCGGCCGATGATGATGTGGACGCGTGCGACACCTCCCTCGGGGAAGGCGGGATAATAGGCGGATACGTGGCCGTCGTAGATGCGGGCGAGATAATCGCCCACCTTCTGACGGACGACGGAATCGTAATCCTCACGGGGAACGTAGATTATAACGGAGACGAAACGATCGAACTGGTCGACGCGCGGCAGGACCCGGACCCTCGGACGTTCGCTGAGATCCATGATCTGTTCGCAGAAGCGGGCGAGCAGATCGGCGTCGATCTGGAAGAGGTCGTCGCGCGGATAGGCTTCGAGCGTGTTCTCCAGCATCCGTCCCGAATGGCTGACCGGATCGAAGCCGAAATGATCGCGGATATGTGCGGCTTTTGCCCGAAGCAGCGGAATGTCGTGGACGGAATGGGTATAGGCGCTCGCGGTGAAGAGACCGACGATACGCAGCTCGCCGGTCACCCTGCCTTCGGCGTCGAAACGCTTGACGCCGACATAATCCATATAGGCGCGGCGATGGACGACGGATTTCGCATTCGCCTTGGTGACGATGAGGAAATCGGGTCCGTCGAGAAATTCGAGGATTTCCGGTGTCGTGGTCACCGCGTCCTTGCCCTGGCGCAGAACCAGGATGTCGGGATCGGAGAGAATGCCGAGGCCGGCGCCGGACGCGCGCTCGACATTGGCTTCGTCGCCTTCGCGGGAATAGACGTATTCGCGCATGCCGAGAAAGACGAAATTGTCGTCACGCAGCCATTTGAGGAAGGCGAGGGCCTCGTCGCGCTCGGCCTTGCGGCCCGGGATCGGCGCTTCCTTCAGCTGCTTGGCGGCGCCCTTCAGGATGGCAAGCATCGGCTTCCAGTCGCTGATGACCTGGTGGACGCGCACCAGAACCTGCCTGATCCTGTCGATGAGGAGCGCTGCCTGTTCGGCATCCAGAAGGCCGGTATGAATCTGGATGAGGCTCACGTGATGGGCGACGTCCCCCGGCCGATCGCTCGAACGAAGCGCCGGCTCGCCGCCCGGCTCGAGAACCAGGATGGGGTGGACGGCCATGGTGATGTCGCGATGATTTGCGGTCACTTCACCCATGACGGAATCGAAGAGGAAAGGCATGTCCCGGTCGACGACGGTCAGGATCGAAACCGGATTGCCGCCCGGCGCAACGCCATCGAGCTGCGTGACGGTGATATCGGGATGCCTGCGGTCCCAGCCCTGGAGGCGGGTTCCTGCATGGGCTGCAGCCCTGGCCAGCATTTCCGGGCCGTAGGCTGCGAGATCGTCATCGCTTGCCCGGCCGAACAGGATGGCGGGGTCCAGCGACCCGCCGGCGGCAGATGCGCGCGCCTCCTCCATTTGCTTGTCGAGCTTCGGGCTGTGCTTCCAAACCATGACCTCTCCCTTTCCGGCGGAGTGCTGCGAACAGACGTCGAATCCATCTATAGCGCGCACATAGCATTGTTGTGATGAGCATTGTTGACACCATCCGGCAAAGCAACCATCAACATGCAACAAAATCGAGATCATGGTCATGCAGGAAAAACACGGCGCGATTATTGTCATTTCAAGCCATGTCGTGCGCGGCACGGTCGGCAATCGTGCCGCGGTTTTCGCCCTCGAAAGCATGGCGCATCCGGTCTGGGCCCTGCCGACGATCGTCCTGCCATGGCACCCGGGACATGGTCCGTCGACGCGTCTCGGTTTTCCGTCCGACGATTTCGGCAAGGCCATAGACGACCTCATCCACGCGCCATGGCTCGGCGAGGTCCGGGCGGTTCTCACCGGCTATTTCGGCAATGCGGATCAGCCCCTCGCGGTGGCGCGACTGATCGATGCGGTGAAGGAGAAAAATCCCGACGTCCTCTATGCCTGCGATCCCGTGATCGGCGACATGGGCGGGCTCTACGTTCCGCAGGCGACGGCCGAATCCATCCGCACGCATCTCATACCGCGGGCCGATCTCATCACGCCCAATCGCTACGAGCTCGCCTGGCTCTCCGGCCGCAAACTGGAGAGCAACGCGCAGATCGTCGATGCGGCAGCGGCGCTCGGCCGCCAGCGTACGCTCGTCACCTCGGCCGTTCCGATGATGAACGGTTCGATCGGCAATCTCTACGTAGCGCCCAGGCAGGTCTATCTGGCGGAACACCGGCTGGTGCCGCATCCGCCGAACGGGCTCGGCGACCTGCTGTCGGCGGTCTTCCTGTCGCGCCTGCTTTCGGGCGCCGGCGAGGAGGAGGCGCTCCGGCTCGCGACCGCCAGCATATTCGAGATCCTTGCCCGCACCTCGGCACAGGGCAGCGACGAGTTGCTGCTCCACGCCCATGCATCCAGCCTGATATCGCCGGCCGCGGCCATCCAGATCAGGCGCATCCATCACGCCTGAGCGCAAAGCGGTCGGACGGTTGCTCCGTTGCGGCGGAGGACCGTTGATCTTGCGATAAAGGCGTAATAATCCTTCTCGCATGACCCATTTTCCAGCCAAACTTCTCGCGGGATACCGCAACTTCATGGGCGGCCGTTACAGCGACGAGCGCGAGCGTTACCGCGTGCTTGCCGACACCGGGCAGAAGCCGCATACGCTGCTGATCGCCTGTTGTGACTCCCGCGCCGCGCCGGAGACGATTTTCGACTGCGGACCGGGCGAGCTCTTCGTCGTCCGCAACGTCGCCAACATGGTGCCGCGCTACGAGCCGGACAGCAATTTCCACGGCACGTCGGCGGCGCTGGAATATGCCGTGCAGGTGCTGGAGATCGACAATATCGTGGTGATGGGTCACGGCCGCTGCGGCGGCATCCGCGCCGCGCTCGATCCGTCGATGGAGCCGCTTTCTCCCGGAGACTTCATCGGTCGATGGATGGCGCTGGTGCGGCCGGCGGCCGAACAGATTCAGAGCAACGACCTGATGACCGAGAGCGAGCGGCAGACGGCGCTGGAGCGGGTCTCGATCCGCAATTCGATCGCCAACCTGCAGACATTTCCGTTCGTGCGCAGTCGCCTGGAGAAAGGCGAACTCGCCGTCCACGGCGCATGGTTCGATATTTCCACCGGCGAACTCTGGGTCATGAACGACCGGGGCGATTTCATGCGCCCCGATGTCAACGAAGCCCCGACCGGCGAGACCGTCTCCGAATAGGCCTCAGCGCCCGTCGATCTGGGCGCCGATATGGGCGATCGCCTGCTGGTAGACGCTGGCGGCATTCCAGCCCTGGATCGCCGCGAAGTTGGGCTCGCCGCGCTGATAGCCGGCGCCCGCGCGCCAGCCGTGGCCGCGCAGGAAGTTCGCCGTGGAGGCGAGGGCGTCGGCGCGCGAACGGACCATGTCGATATGGCCATCGCCATCGCCATCGGCGCCGTAGCGGATGACGTTGAGCGGCAGGAACTGGGTCTGGCCGATTTCGCCATGCGCCGCGCCCTTGGCGGTCGTGCTGAGATCGCCGCGTGCGACGAGCTGCAAGGCCGCGTAGAGCTGTTCGGTGAAATAGGCGGACCGGCGGCAGTCATAGGCGAGCGTGGCGACGGCTGACAGCGTATGCTGATTGCCGAGGAAACCACCGAAGCCGGTCTCCATGCCCCAGATCGCCAGAAGCGGACCGGCCGGCACGCCGTATCTGCGCTCGATGGAGGCGAAGAGCGAGGCGTTGTTGGCCTTCATCGTCCTGCCGCGGGATATGATGGCGGCACCGCCGCGCTTCTGCATGAACTGGTCGAAGGAAAGCTTGAAGCTTTTCTGGCCGCGATCGGCGCGGATGGTGTCGCGGTTGTATTTGACGTTGGCGAAAGCCCGTTCGACAACCGAAGCGCTCACGCCGTTCGACGGCGCCACCTGCTTGAAATCCTGCACCCATCTGTCGAAGCCAGAGGAGTCGTTGCCGCATTGGAGCGCGGCCGCCGGAGTAGCGCCCAGAAGGGCGGTAAGCATCAATCCTGCCAACAGAGTGTTTCTCATGCAGTGATCCGTATTTCTCGACGATGCCGTCATCGCGTTTGGTGTGGTTGTCGAATGTTATGGCTTCGAGCGTGGAAGCCCGCAACTCGCAAGTCTATGAACAGTTCGTGAAAGACCGGCAAACTGCAAGAAAGGCCCCGCCCATTCAGGCAGAGCCTTCTAGGTTAATATGCTTAACAAAGTCTATCGTCAGGCGGCGGCCTGGCGCGGCTTGATCAGGCCGCGGTTGACCAGCAGTTCGGCGATCTGGATCGCGTTCAGGGCCGCGCCCTTGCGCAGATTGTCGGAAACGACCCACATGTTGAGACCGTTCTCGACGGTCGCGTCCTCGCGGATGCGGGAAATGTAGGTCGCATCTTCGCCGGCCGATTCCACCGGAGTGATGTAACCGCCGTTCTCATGCTTGTCGATGACGAGGCAGCCGGGTGCTTCGCGCAGGATGTCGCGCGCCTGGTCGGCGGTGATCTCGTTCTCGAACTCGATGTTGACCGATTCGGAATGGCCGATGAAGACCGGCACGCGCACGGCGGTGCAGGTGACCTTGATCTTCGGGTCCAGCATCTTCTTGGTTTCGGCCAGAACCTTCCACTCTTCCTTCGTGTAGCCGTCTTCCATGAAGGCGTCGATATGCGGAATGACGTTGAAGGCGATACGCTTGGTGAACTTCTTCGATTCGATCGGATCGGCGACGAAGACGGCGCGGGTCTGGCTGAACAGCTCGTCCATGCCTTCCTTGCCGGCGCCGGAGACCGACTGATAGGTCGACACGACGACGCGCTTGATCTTCGCGACATCATGCAGCGGCTTCAGCGCGACGACGAGCTGGGCGGTCGAGCAATTCGGGTTTGCGATGATGTTCTTCTTGCCGAAACCGGCGATCGCATCGGGATTGACTTCCGGAACGATCAGCGGAACTTCGGCGTCGTAACGCCAGGCCGAGGAATTGTCGATGACGACGCAGCCCTGGGCACCGATCCTCGGCGACCACTTCTGCGAAACGGTACCGCCGGCCGACATCAGGCAGATGTCGGTATCGGAGAAATCGTAGTTTTCGAGGTTGGAGACCTTCAGGGTCTTGTCACCGAAGGAAACTTCCGTGCCCTGCGAACGGGCGGAAGCCAAAGCGACGACTTCGCTTGCCGGAAACCCGCGTTCGGCCAGGATATTCAGCATCTCCCTGCCGACATTGCCGGTGGCGCCGGCGACTGCGATCTTGAAACCCATGTCTATGCTCTCTTTCTGTCTCTCCTCGCTTGGGTGAGGGGAAGCCGCGACAACGTCGCGAGTTCCTGATCCCCGGCCCTGCCGGGGAGAGAGCGGCTGGCCAGAGACGTCAGACGGTTTTCGTCGTTGTTTTGGCCGTGGTTTTGGAAACGCCGGAAAAACGCCGCTCGGCCTGGCTGGCGAGCAGTCGAGATGCAGCGATATGGAATTCGCACGCGATCATCTTGGTGTTTTCCCGTTCGCGCATGTGTTTAGAACATTCTGTAATAGAGTCAAGGCGATCTCTTGCTTCGCCGGCCTGTCCGTCTTCGCGGCCGTCTTAGACGAAAGTCATAATCCCAAAGCATCACTCACCCGATGTGTTGATTTCTGTCACTCTGCGAAGATCGCGCAAGCGGATTCCGGCGGAGGAGGAAATGCCGGAATGCCGAGGGTGCGGGGTTTCACCTTGTTGGGAGGACGACAATGGCAAACGTCACAACGGCGGCCGATACAAAGGCCGGCCCCATGACAAAGGAAGAGAAGAAGGTCATCTTCGCCTCTTCTCTCGGCACCGTTTTCGAATGGTACGACTTCTATCTCTACGGTTCGCTCGCCACCTATATCGGCGCCACCTACTTCACCCAGTATCCGGAAGCGACGCGCAACATCTTCACCCTGCTGGCTTTTGCCGCGGGCTTCCTGGTGCGACCGTTCGGCGCGCTGGTCTTCGGCCGCCTGGGCGATCTCGTGGGCCGCAAATATACCTTCCTCGTCACCATCCTGATCATGGGCTTCTCGACCTTCCTGGTCGGTATCCTGCCGGGTGCCGCGACGATCGGCATCGCCGCTCCCATCATCCTGATCATCCTTCGCCTGCTGCAGGGTCTCGCGCTCGGCGGCGAATATGGCGGTGCGGCGACCTATGTGGCGGAGCACGCGCCGAACGGAAGGAGAGGGTATTTCACCTCCTGGATCCAGACGACGGCGACGCTCGGCCTGTTCCTGTCGCTGATCGTCATCGTCACGGTCCAGTCGATCATGGGCAACGAAGCCTTTGCCGCCTGGGGATGGCGTATCCCGTTCCTTCTTTCCGTCGTTCTGCTCGGCGTATCCGTCTGGATCCGCCTGAAGATGAACGAATCGCCTGCCTTCCAGAAGATGAAGGCCGAAGGCAAGGGATCCAAGGCGCCGCTGACGGAAGCCTTCGGCACGTGGAGAAATGCGAAGATCGCCATCATCGCCCTTCTCGGCGCGACGATGGGCCAGGCGGTCGTCTGGTACGGCGGACAGTTCTACGCGCTGTTCTTCCTGCAGAACGTTCTCAAGGTCGATCTGCAATCGGCGAATATCATGGTGGCGATAGCACTCCTGCTGGCGACGCCGTTCTTCGTCATCTTCGGGGCGCTGTCCGACAAGATCGGCCGCAAGCCGATCATCATGGCCGGCCTGCTGATCGCGGCGGTCACCTACATGCCGCTGTTCAAGGCGCTGACCTCGATGGCAAATCCGGCGCTTGCCGAAGCCCAGGCTTCGATCCGCGCCACCGTGACCTCCGATCCGGCTGATTGCAAATTCCAGTTCAATCCGACCGGCACGGCGAAATTCACCAGTTCCTGCGATATCGCCACGGCCTTCCTGACCAAGAATTCCGTGCCCTACGAAGTCGTGTCGGGGCCGGCCGGCCAGCCGGCGACGGTGAAGATCGGCGACAATACGGTTGCGAGCTATGATGCGGTCGCTTCCGGCGCCGATGCCAAGGCAAAGCAGACAGCCTTCGAAAAGGGTGTCAACGTCGCCCTTCACGATGCCGGCTATCCGCTGACCCGCGGTTCCGCCAAGGTTCCGGATTCCAAGCTCGACGCCTTCGTGGCCGCCAATCCGGAACTCGGCCTCGACGCGACCGCAGTGCGGGCAGGGGAAAAGGCAACCGTTCCGGCAGCCGACCTCGTGTCGCAGAAGCTGCTGACGACGGAAGAGGCGAACGGCGTGACCGACATGCCGGTCTATACGGTCGCCAATGGCGGCACGTTTACGATGAAGGCCGATCCGGAACGGGTGAACTGGATCGGGACGATCGCCGTGCTCTTCGTTCTCGTGCTCTACGTGACGATGGTCTATGGCCCGATCGCCGCTCTCCTGGTCGAACTGTTCCCGACCCGCATCCGCTATACCGGCATGTCGCTGCCCTATCATATCGGCAACGGCTGGTTCGGCGGCCTGCTCCCGGCCACGGCATTCGCCATGAGCGCGGCGGCCGGCGATATCTACTACGGGCTCTGGTATCCGATCGTGTTCGCCGCAATCACCCTGGTCGTCGGCGTGCTCTTCCTGCCGGAAACCAAGGACAGGGATATCCACGCGGAATAGCGGTTCGCCCGTTCATATCCGTCTGAAAAGCGAAAAGGCCCGGCATCTCTGGATGCCGGGCCTTTTTCAGCTTCGCGCAACGATCGGCCCGAGACCCGAAAGCGGGCGCAAGCCGGCCTTCCGGTATCCCGGTTCCTGCGGCATCAGCGACACGGGAAGCGGATGACGCAGGATCGGCATGCCGCCGGGGGCCTGGCGGAACAGGATCTTGTGGCGGGCAAAAACGATCGCCGTGGCGAGCGAGAACCACGCTCCGAGCGCCAGGCCGGCGACCACGTCGCTCGGATAATGGGCGCCGACGACGACCCGCGAAAAGCCGAGCCAAAGTCCCATGCTGAGGAAGACGAGCCGGTAGGGCGGGGCGATCAGCGCCATGGCCATCATCAGCGCGCCGGCCGTCGTGGCGTGACCGGAAGGAAAGCTCTCGAAACGGGCGCTGCCGGCCAGGGTGTCGAAGCTCAGGAAACCGAGCTCGTCGTACAGGGTCGGGCGCGCGCGGCCGATGATCCGCTTGAGAAGGTTGGCGAGCAGGCCGGAAAGGCTGACGCAGAGGAAGATATAGACGGCCATGTGGCCGACGAAGGCGGCCTGGAAGCGGCCCCGGAGCGTCGGCGAGAGACGATAGGCGACGAGTGCTTCGGCGAAGATGAAAAGGCTGCCGAAGATGATCCAGTCGGATTTGCCGAAATCGGTGATCGTGCTGCCGATCGGCTTGAGGATCTGCGAGTGGTGCTGCGCATAGGAGGCGACCGGTCCGTCCAGCAGCAGGAGGGCGATCAGGATGAGGTTGATGGTGATGAACGCCCAGGTCCAGATGCAACAGAGCGAAAAGCTGGTCTTGTCGCAGCGGTCGCGTCGGCGGGCCAGGGACTTGATCGTGTTTTTCATCGGTCCGGGTGATCGTGGCTGATTGAGGCGACGATAACCCGGCTTGATGACAGGGGAAAAACAGAGCCTCCCCGCCGGGGAGGCTCCGTCGATCGCATCAGGCGGAAAGGGCCTGGAATTCCTTCAGGATCGCATCGCCCATCTCTACCGTGCCGACCTGGCGGCAGCCTTCGGCCATGATATCGCCGGTGCGGATGCCCTGATCGAGGACGTTGGCGATCGCCTTTTCCAGGTCGTCGGCTTCCTTGATCATGTTGAACGAATAACGCAGGCACATGGCGAAGGAGGCGATCATGGCGATCGGGTTGGCGATGCCCTTGCCGGCGATATCGGGGGCGGAGCCATGGACGGGCTCGTAGAGCGCCTTGCGCTTGCCGGTCTTGCCGTCCGGTGCGCCGAGCGAGGCGGAAGGCAGCATGCCGAGCGAGCCGGTCAGCATCGCGGCGACATCCGAGAGCATGTCGCCGAAGAGGTTGTCGGTGACGATGACGTCGAACTGCTTGGGGGCGCGGACGAGCTGCATGCCGCCCGCATCGGCCAGCATGTGCTCGAGCCTGACGTCGGAATAGGAACGCTTGTGGGTTTCGGTGACGACCTGGTTCCACAGGACACCGGACTTCATGACATTGCGCTTTTCCATCGAGCAGACGGCATTCTTGCGCGTGCGGGCGAGTTCGAAGGCGACGCCGGCGATACGTTCGATCTCGTAGGTATCGTATATCTGCGTGTCGATGCCGCGCTTCTGGCCGTTGCCGAGATCGATGATTTCCTTCGGCTCGCCGAAATAGACGCCGCCCGTCAGTTCGCGGATGATGAGGATATCGAGACCGTCGACCAGTTCCGGTTTCAAGGAGGATGCGGCAGCCAGGGCCGGGTAGCAGATGGCCGGGCGGAGATTGGCGAAAAGTTCCATGTCCTTGCGCAGGCGAAGGAGGCCGGCCTCGGGGCGCACTTCATAAGCGACGCTATCCCATTTCGGCCCGCCGACGGCGCCGAAGAGAACGGCATCCGCCGCCATCGCCTTGGCCATGTCCTCTTCGGAAATCGCCGCCCCATGGGCATCGTAGGCGCAGCCGCCGACCAGGCCTTCGTCGAGGACGAAACCGGCATTCATGACATCGTTCATATGCGCGATGATCTTGCGGACTTCACCCATGGCCTCGGGGCCGATGCCGTCGCCGGGGAGGAGGAAGAGGTTTTTCGCCATGTCGTCTCATACCTTTGGGTTCGACAGGCTCGCCATCCTCCCGCGCGGGCAACCGCAGCTGGCAATACCCCGTCCGAGCCTGACAAGCGACGAGGCTGGAATGGGTCAGGAGGCGCCGGCGCCGATCCGCGCCGTCACCTCGATCTCTATCTTCATTTCCGGTGTCGTCAGTCCGCAGACGACCATGGTCGCAGCCGGCCGGATATCGGCGAAGGTTTCGCCGAGAACTTCGACGACCGCGTCGTAATCGGCCATGTCGACGAGATAATACCGCACGCGAACGACGTCGCGCAGGCTGCTGCCTGCTTCCTTCAGCGCCTTCTCGATCGTGTCCAGCGTGTTGCGCGTCTGGGCCGCGACATCCTCCGGCATTTCCATCCGGGCATAGTCGTAACCGGTCGTGCCGGACACATAGACCATGTCGCGATCGACAACCGCGCGCGAATAACCGATCCGCGCTTCGAAAGGCGATCCGGAGGAAATCCGCTTGACCATCGAAGCCCTCCGGAAATCAGAGCCAGGGGCGTTCGGAACGGGTCTTGTTCTCGAAGTTCGAGATCGCGGTATCGCTCTTCAGCGTCGATGCGATGTCGTCGAGGCCTTCGAGGAGGATATGACGGCGGCCGGGATCGATGTCGAAATGCAGGCGGCCGCCATCCGGGCCGGTGATCTCCTGGGCTTCCAGGTCGATCGTCAGGATGGCGTTCGCACCGCGCTCGGCGTCGTCCATCAGCTTTTCCAGGTCTTCCGGGCTGACGACGATCGGCAGGATGCCGTTCTTGAAACAGTTGTTGTAGAAGATGTCGGCGAAGCTGGTCGAGATGACGCAGCGGATGCCGAAATCGAGAAGCGCCCAGGGAGCATGCTCGCGCGAGGAGCCGCAGCCGAAGTTATCGCCGGCTACGAGGATCTTGGCATTGCGATAGGCGGGCTTGTTCAGGACGAAATCTGGATTTTCCGAACCGTCGTCCTTGTAGCGGGCTTCCGAAAACAGACCCTTGCCGAGACCCGTGCGCTTGATGGTCTTCAGGTAGTCCTTGGGGATGATCATGTCGGTATCGATATTGATGACCGGGAGAGGCGCGGCAACACCCGTCAGTTTTTCGAACTTTTCCATGATTGGCCTCCACAAAGACTATTATGGACGTGCCATAGAATAATTTTCGGGAAATTTGAAGACCGTTTCCGAACCAATCGGTACGGCTGATCCGGCAAGGACGCCTGCGCCTGGGCGGCGCGGGCGGGGCCTACATGTCGATGATCGTGCCGCGTCCGTCGTTCCACACGCGGATGGCGTCGTTGCGCCGGCTCTTCGCGCGCACCGGAACCGGTTTCAGGCGGCCGGAAAGCGCTCTCGCGATGGAGAGGATGGCGAGCGTGCCCATGAAGGCGACCGTCAGTGACGCGGTCAGCAGGGCGGCGGCGGCAAGAACGGCGATGGCCGTGACGATAACGAAGAAGGAACGAATGTTCTGCATGTCCAAACCTTTCTACAGCCGAAAATGTGGGACCTGCGGCGGCGGCTTGCAAGAGGTTTCCACGCAGGATTATTGCCGCCGCCCGAAAAGATTGGCAGAACAGGAGCATGGACGTCTTGAAAGATCATATCCCGGCCATACGCCGCTCCCTTCTCAGTGTCCCGGCCGATAACGGGCGGGCCCTGCAAAAGGCTCCCGGGCTCGATTGCGACGGGGTGATTTTCGACCTCGAGGATTCCGTCGCGCCGGACAGGAAGCCGGAGGCGCGCGCCAATCTTGTCCGTGTTTTCGAAGAGGAGGCGCAGTCCTTCCGGCAGGAGAGGATCATCCGCATCAATCCCCCGACGGGCGAGTTCGGTCGGGCGGATCTCGATCTGGTGGCGCGGCTGCGGCCGGACGCCGTTCTCATTCCGAAGGTGGAGCATCCGTCCGGGATCGCCGCGGTCGCCGATTTCCTGGCGAAACCGCGGCAGGCGGGGCCGATTGCCCTCTGGGCGATGATCGAGACGCCGAAGGGCGTGCTGAACGCTGCCGCGATCGCTGCGGAAGGCGGAGGGCTTTGCTGCTTCGTCGTCGGCCTCAACGATCTGCGCAAGGAGACCGGCGTATTGCCCCAGCCGGGCCGGACCTATCTCGTTGCCTGGCTGATGCAGGTCGTGCTCGCCGGCCGTGCCCATGGCGTCGACGTGATCGACAGCGTCTTCAATGATTTCAGGGACGAGGCCGGCTTCGAGGCGGATTGCGCCCAGGGGCGGGCCATGGGATTTTCCGGCAAGATGCTGATCCATCCGGCTCAGATCGGCATCGCAAACCGGCATTTCGGCCCGTCGCCGGAAGAGATTTCGGAGGCCAGGGCCATCGTCTCCGCCTTCGAAAGGGACGAGGCGAAAAACCTCAACGTGATCAATATCGACGGAAAAATGGTCGAGCGGCTTCACCTCGTCGAGGCGGAACGGCTTCTGGCCAAGGCCGCCCTCATTGCTGACAGAAAGAACATGCCATGAAACTTTATCGTTTTCTCACCGGCCCGGACGATGCCTCGTTCTGCCACAAGGTCACGGCGGCCCTGAACAAGGGCTGGGAACTTCAGGGATCCCCCACCTATGCCTTCAATGCCACGACCGGAGAGATGCAATGCGGCCAGGCCGTGACCAAAAGCGTCGACGGCAAGGAATATCATCCTGAAATGAAGCTCGGAGAGCAGTAGGCCGCTATCCGGTCAGCGCTGGGTGGCATCCTCGGCGCTGGCCTCGATACGCTCCATGTCGTCGTCGCTCAGTCCGAAATGATGGCCGATTTCATGGATCAGGACATGGGTGATGATATCCCCCAGCGTCTCCTCGTTCTCGGCCCAGTAATCGAGAATCGGCCGGCGATAGAGCCGGATACGGTTCGGAAGCTCGCCGGTCTCGACGGTAAACCGTTCCGAAATGCCGCGGCCCTCGAAGAGGCCAAGCAGGTCGAACGGCGTTTCCAGCGCCATATCCTCGAAAACGTCGTCGTCGGGAAATTCCTCGACCTCGATGATGAGATTGGTCGTGAGAGCGCGGAATTCCTGAGGAAGATGACCATAAGCCTCGATTGCAAGCGACTCGAATGCGCTTATCGTTGGCGCATGGCGGTCCCGCCAGTCGTCGGTTTGGTCAATGCGAGCCATAGGATCTCCCTTTTATCGGGTCACATATAAGCCTCGTGCCCGATTTTTTCGAGACAAAGAATCAATCCTATAGCAAATGAGGAAAAGATTCCTGCATGGCGGCTGTTGACTCTTTCGGCCGCCTCTGGAATCCATAAGAACATAAAGTGAACATATAGGAATGGAGCTGACGCCATGGCAAGCACTGCCACGGCGCAGGAGGCGCTTTTTGCCCTGCGCGAACAGATCGCCAGACTCGAAGGCCGAGCCCTGCCGGCCATGGTCGCCGCCGAACGGGCAGACGATGCCGTTCTGCAGGAAACGGGAAATGCCGCAGACGCGCGCGCCCGGCTGCCGTTCGGCGTGGGCGATCTGGACGAGGCGCTGTCGGGCGGACTGCTGCTCGATTCCATCACGGAAATCCGCTCCCTGTCGATGTATGACGCCGGTGCCGCAAGCGGGTTCGTTCTTTCGCTCGCCGCGCGCCTCAATGCCGTCGAAGGCGGAACGGGACCGGTGCTGTGGATCGCGGACGGGTTCTCCGCGGGCGAAGCGGGTGTTCTTTATGCCGGGGGGCTCAGACAGTTCGGCATCGATCCGCATTCAGTCTTCCATGCCGCACCGCGCAAGCTCGACGATTCCCTCTGGCTGGCGGAAGCGGCTCTGGCGAGCGGGGCCTTCGGTGCGACGATCCTGGTCGTTCACGGCAATCCCAAAAGCTTCGGTCTGACCGAAAGCCGAAGGCTCAATCTTCGGGCAAGGGCGGCAGGGCGGCCGCTTTTCCTGCTGCGGCATGCGGGCGGCGAGGAGGCGAGCAGCGCTTCCTCCCGCCTGCTCGTCGAACCGGCGCCGGCAATGGAGCGGCGTCTTCCGGACGGAACCATGCTCGGCGGCAGCATCGGTCATCCGGTCTTCCGGCTCACCCTGGAAAAGAGCCGCAACCCGGCCCCTCTTTCCTTTCTTCTGGAGTGGATCCCCCGTGACCGTCAATTTCATCTCGCCCGAAATGCAAGGCAACCTGTCCTTTTCCGCCAGCGAGCAGCGCATCCTGGCGCTCAACTTTCCCTATCTTCCGACCGACAGGATCGCGCGCCGGCTCTGGGGGCTGTCGTGGCGTTTGAAAGAGCGTCCTGACCATCCGCCGATCCTGTGTGCCGGACGGCGCGACAATGCCCTGCGGCTGACGGCTCTCGACGAACAGGCCAGGTCGTGCGGGCTGAAGATGGGGCAGGGGCTTGCCGAGGTGCGGGCGATGTATCCCAAGGTTGCTGTCTTCGACGAGGACGAGCGGGCCGATCGTGCGCTGCTGGAAGCTGTCGCCGACTGGTGCGACCGTTACACGCCCCTGGTGGCCTTCGACGGCAATGACGGCCTGTTTCTCGACATTACCGGCTGCGCCCATCTTTTCGGCGGCGAAGAGGCGATGCTCGACGACGTGCTTGTCCGGCTCGGGCAGATGGGTTTTGCCGCGCGCGGGGCGATTTCGTCTTCTCCGGGGCTTTCCTGGGCTGCGAGCCGGTTCGGCCGCGGCGGCGTGATCGCCCGCGGGGACATGAAGGCGTTCCTGGCCGGCCTGCCCGTGCATGCGCTTCGTATCGGCGAAAACACGGCGGCGGCTCTTGCCAAGCTCGGGCTGAAAAGGGTCGCAGACGTCATGGCGATGCCAAGGGCGTCGCTTGCCCGGCGTTTCGGCACCGGACTGCTGCTCAGGCTCGATCAGGCCCTCGGCGCCAACGAAGAGGCGATATCGCCGCGGCGGCCGGTGGCGGCCCTGTCGGCGGAGCGCAGGCTTGCCGAACCGATCCTGGCCGAAGAGGATATTCTCGCCATCACCGGCGAGATCGCCTCCTCCATCAAGCTGAGCCTGGAAGGGCGCGGCCTCGGGGGGCTTGCCTTCGAACTCGTCCTCTTCCGGGTCGACGGGCGTGTCTTCCGGATCGCGGCCGGTGCCTCGCAGCCGCTGCGGGATCCCAGGCGGATCGCCGGCCTCTTTTCGGAACGCCTCAACGCCCTGCATGACGAACTCGACGCGGGTTTCGGTTTCGAACTGCTGCGGCTCAACGTCCTGCGGCACGACAGTTTCAGTTCGCCGCAGAGCGATTTTACCGGCGAGGGCAAGGCAGATACGTCGCTGGCGGATTTCATCGACAAGGTATCGGCCCGGTTGGGGAGCGAATGCCTGCAGGTCTTCCGCCTGCGCCAGAGCCATGTTCCCGAGCGGGTCGAGATGCGCATCCCCGCGATCGCCGCATCAGGAAGAAAGGTGGAGGCAGGCGAGGAATTTCCCTTTGCGCCGCGTACCGATCGTCCGCTGCTGCTTCTGCGCCATCCCGAGCCGATGGAGGCCTTTGCCGCGACCGTGCCGGACGGGCCGCCGCAGCGGTTCCGCTGGCGGCATGTCGTGCATCGGGTCATGCGGGCCGAGGGGCCGGAGCGGATCGCACCCGAATGGTGGCTCGAGGACAAGCCTACGGAGGAACGGGATTACTTCCGCCTCGAGAGCGAGAACGGGCGGCTCTTCTGGATCTTCCGGCTCGGACGCTACAATAACGAGACGTCTCCGACATGGCGTGTCCATGGGGTCTTCGCATGATGGATGCCCCCGACTTCTACGAGATCGGCGCCAAGACCAATTTTTCCTTCCTGGAAGGCGCGGCGCGGCCGGAAGAAATGGTCGTTTGCGCCAGCGTGCTCGGTCTTTCCGGGCTTGGCATTGCCGACAGGAATTCGGTTGCCGGGGTGGTGCGCGCCTATAACCAGATCCGCGAGATGGAAGAGGCCTTCGCACGGCAAAAGGAAAAGGGCGCGCAGGAAGATGACGAGAAGGCGATCGAGCCCTGCCGCTTCCATCCGGGCGCCCGGCTGGTGTTTTCCGACGGTACGCCGGATGTGCTCGTCTATCCGAAGAACCGTCAGGGCTGGGCCAATCTCTGCCGCCTCCTGAGCAGGGGCAATCTCAGGACCGAAAAAGGCTCGTGCATTCTGGAAGAGTGGGACTTTCTCGAATGGTGCGACGAGATGATGCTTGCGGTGGTGCCGGATTTTTCACGGGCCGAGGACCCTGCTTATCTGGCCGATCTCGGCAGGCGGCTTGATCTCTATAGGGAAAAATTCGGCCGGAGCATCTATCTGGCCGTCTCGCCCACCTATGACGGACGCGATGCTCTCGTTTTTGCGACCTTCGCGCAGATCGCCAGGCAAAATCTCGTGCCGCTGGTCGCGACCAACCTGCCCATTTTCAGCCTTCCCGATCGCCGGTCGCTGGCCGATGTCGTCACGGCGATCCGCAACCACGTGACGATCCAGGAGGCGGGATTCCGGCTCGCTCCGAACGGCGACCGGCATCTCAAGCAGGCGCCCGAAATGGCACGCCTGTTTTCCGCCTATCCGGATGCGATTGCCAATACGAAACGCTTCTTCGGCCGGCTCGAATTTTCCCTGGCCGAACTGAGCCACAACTATCCCGACGAGAGCGTGCCGGGAGAGACCGTGTCGGAGACGCTCGAAAGGCTGGCATGGGAAGGGGCGCGGCGCCGATATCCCAAAGGGGTCCCCGACAAGGTTTCGCAGCAGATCCGTGAAGAACTCGCTCTCATCAAGGAGATGCAATACGAGCCCTATTTCCTTACCGTCCGTCATATCGTCTGGCATGCCCGGGATGAACTGAAGATCCTCTGCCAGGGGCGCGGTTCGGCCGCCAATTCGACCGTCTGCTACTGCCTCGGGATCACGGAAGTGGATCCGGAAGGGGCCGAATTGCTGTTTGCCCGCTTCATTTCCACCGAGCGCAACGAACCGCCGGATATCGACGTGGATTTCGAACATGGACGGCGCGAGGAAGTCATCCAGTATATCTACAGCCATTACGGCTATCGCCATGCCGGCCTGACCGCGGCCGTCACCAGTTACCGCACGCGGATGGCGGGCCGCGAAGTGGCCAAGGCATTCGGCCTGTCGGAGGATGTTCAGACCGCCTTGTCCAGCACGGTCTGGGGCTGGTCGGAAGACGGGCTTTCCGAGCGGGATGCCAAGGTCGCCGGTCTCGATGTGGGCGATCCGGTGACGAAAAAGGTCATGGCGCATGCCAGGGAACTGATGGGCTTTCCCCGGCACCTCACCCAGCATGTCGGCGGTTTCCTGATCACCCGCGACCGGCTCGACGAAGTGGTGCCGATCATGAAGACCGCCATGCCCGGCCGCTACATGATCGAATGGGACAAGGACGATCTGGACACGCTGAAACTTTTGAAGATCGATGTCCTGGCGCTCGGCATGCTGACCTGCCTGAAAAAGGCATTCGAGCTCCTGCGACATCATTACGATCGGGAAGAAACCCTGGCGACGCTGCAGGAGAAGAACAAGGACCAGAATGTCTACGACATGATCTGCCGTGCCGATACGATCGGGGTCTTCCAGATCGAAAGCCGCGCGCAGATGAGCATGCTGCCCCGCCTGCGGCCGCGGGTATTCTACGACCTCGTCATCGAGGTGGCGATCGTCAGGCCCGGGCCGATCCAGGGCAATATGGTGCATCCCTATCTCAAGCGGCGGGAAATGGTGAATGCGGGCAGACCGATCCCCTACGAGAGGCCGGAACTCGAAGAGGTGCTGAAACGGACGCTCGGCGTTCCGCTGTTCCAGGAACAGGCGATGCAGATCGCCATCACCGCCGCCGGTTTTGCTCCGGAAAAGGCCGACCGGTTGCGCCGGTCGATGGCGACCTTCAAACGGTCGGGCCGCGTCAAGGAATTCGAGCGCGACTTCATCAACGGCATGCGGAAGAACAGATATACGGAAGAATTCGCAAGGCAGTGCTTCAGCCAGATCGAGGGATTTGCCGAATACGGTTTTCCGGAAAGCCACGCCGCGTCCTTCGCCCTGCTGGTCTACGCCTCCTCTTGGATCAAGACCTATTATCCGGATGTCTTCTGCGCCGCGCTGTTGAACTCCCAGCCGATGGGCTTCTATGCGCCGGCCCAGCTCATCCGCGATGCGCGGGAGCATGGGGTGATCATCCTGCCCGTCGATATCAATCGGTCGCAATGGGATTGCACGCTGGAGAAAGTGTCACTCGACAGCGTGATCGATCCCCGGCATCAGTCCATGCGGGGCGTGATCAGGACCTGCTATGGCGTGAGATTGGGGTTCAGGCAGGTCAAGGGGCTCAAGGAAAAGGATATCGCCGAGAAACTCATCGCCAATCGTGGGGAGAGATATCGAAGCATTCACGATCTCTGGCTGCGCTCGGGCCTGGAGAAAACCGTCCTGGAGAGACTTGCCGATGCCGATGGGTTTAATTCGGTCGAGCTCGGCCGGCGTCAGGCATTGTGGGAGGTCAGGGGGCTGGAGGCACAGAATGTCTCCGGCAGGATGCCGCTGTTCGAGACGGCCGGACGCGAGGATCTGCGGCCGGAGCCAAAAGCTCAACTCCCCCTGATGCTGCCGGGGGAAGAGGTGATCGAGGACTATCGCCATCTCTCCCTTTCGCTCAAGGCCCATCCGGTCTCCTTCCTGCGCGAGGAATTCCGCTCGATGGGCGTTACGCCGAGCGTGGAGCTTCTCAATATCCGCAACGGTCGAAACGTCACGATCGGCGGGATCGTTCTGGTCCGGCAGCGACCCGGTTCGGCAAGGGGCGTCATCTTCATTACCCTGGAAGACGAAACCGGCGTCGCCAACGCGATCGTCTGGCCGAAGATCTTCGAGAGATATCGCTCGGTGGTGATGGGGGCGAGACTGGTGAAGATCCGGGGCAGGCTGCAGAGCCAGAACGGGGTGATCCACACGGTCGTCGAGCATATCGAGGACATCACGCCGATGCTGGGGCTCCTGCAGAAGGAGGCCAGGCGGTTCGGTGCGCCGAGAGCCGACGAGACGCTCAGATCCGGCGGCGGTTCCTGGCGACCGAAATCGTCCTTGCGCCTGCCGGACCGTTCAGGCCGGCCGGCCGTTGCCGTCGTTTCCGATCCGTCGAATACAGATCCGCCGGATACCGATCCCGCGCATGTCATGCCGAGAGGACGCAACTTCCATTAGCCGTGCCGGTCGGCCGCGGCATCGGTGCCGAAGGGTAATTCAGCATCCTGTGATCGACCCCGAGTCGATTTTTTCTTGACATGCCGGGTCTGCTTTCCCAAAAAGGGGATAAGTTTGGTCAGGTTTGACAGGTCGCCTCAGCAATGCTCGTCTGCAGCTGCAACTACATCACGGACAAGGAGATCAGGGACACGATCGTCCAGCTCCTCGACGAGGACTGTTGGCAGCTCATCGTTCCCGCCAAGGTGTATCATGCGATGAACAAACGCGGCCGCTGCTGCGGCTGCTTCCCCAACGTCGTCGACATCATTATCCGCACGACGGAAGAATATCACGCCCACCGTCACTCGACGGAGGACGAAGTCGTTGTATATATGTCCCGCTTGAGACAATTCCATGAGGAAAACAGGAGAGCGGACATTGAAAGGCGACTCAAGGGTAATCGAGCGGCTTAACGAGGCATTGTTCCTCGAGCTCGGAGCCGTAAACCAATATTGGCTACATTATCGTCTTCTCAGCGACTGGGGTTATGCCAAGCTCGCGAAGAAGGAACGTGCGGAATCCATCGAAGAAATGCATCATGCCGATCGCCTGATCGATCGCATCATCTTTCTCGAAGGCCATCCCAATCTCCAGACTGTCGCACCGCTTCGCATCGGCCAGAACGTCAAGGAAGTGCTGGAAGCCGATCTCGCCGGCGAATACGATGCCCGCACGGCCTACAAGGCCTCGCGCGACATCTGTCATGACGCCGGTGACTACGTCACCATGAAGCTTTTCGAAGAGCTGCTCGCCGACGAGGAAGGTCACATCGACTTCCTGGAGACCCAGCTCGATCTTCTGGCGAAGATCGGCGAGGAACGTTACGGGCTGCTGAACGCGGAATCCGCCGATTCCGCCGAATAACGGACAAGCGAGACCCGGCTGAAAGGCCGGGTCCCTGCCGGCCCATATAGGTCAGGCCGCGGCCAGATGCCGGAACTCGGCGACAACTTGGTCGTAGACCGTCCGCTTGAACGGCACGATCAGCCCGGGCAGATCGGCCATCGGTTTCCATTCCCAGGCGTCGAACTCGGCGTCGTGGCCGCCGGGCGGCGGATTGATGGCGATCTCGCTTTCGTCACCCTCGAAGCGGAAGGCGAACCAGCGTTGCGTCTGGCCGCGATACCTGCCTTTCAGGCCGATGCCGATGAGGTGCGCCGGCAGGTCGTAATTGATCCAGTCCCGGGACTGGGCGAGCAGGGTGACGGTCTTCATCCCCGTCTCTTCGTAGAGCTCGCGATAGGCGGCGGGCAGAGGATCCTCGCCCTTGTCTATACCGCCCTGCGGCATCTGCCAGAGCTGCGGTGAACCGTCATATTCGCTGTTGCCTTCGGCGATCCTTCGCCCGGCCCAGACCAGCCCGTCGCGATTGAGTACCATGACACCGACGCATGGACGATAGGGGAGATCTTCGGCCCTCACGGCGCCGCCCTTGTGCTTGGCCACGTTCGTTTCTCCATTCAAGGCTCACTGCCGTCGCGCACGATTGCCGATACGCCGACGATCTCGACACCGCGCTGCGCCGCCTCTTCGCTCCACTGCCTTACCGCATCGATGCTCTCGTCGAAAGCCATGGCGACGCCGATCGCCGTACCGTTGCGGGCAGCGATCCGCTCCATTTCGTCGAGCTTGCGGAGAATGGCCTGTTTCTGCAACTGCCCGTCGAGAACGACATCTGCGAATGCATGCGGAAGGCCGACGCCGTTCGCTACCGTTTCGGTCTTGGAGAGCGACGACGTGCCGTCGTCGAGAAACAGCAGGCCGCGGCTTGCCATGTCCTGCAGGACGGGTCGGAGTGCCTTCTCGTCGGAGAGATAGCGGCCGCCCTGATAGTTCAGGATGCCTGTATAGTTGGTGAGCCTCGCCATGGCCTGATGCAGAAGAACGAGGTTTTCCTTCGCCGGATTCGCCGCGAGCAGCGTTCCGGGGCCCGGATCGTTCGTCGGGTAGTCGAAAGGTTCGAGCGGGATCTGCAGCAGGATCTCATGACCCTTGCGGCGCGCTTCCTGCATCCAGCGCTGAAGACTGTTGCCGCTTGCGGCGAAACCGAGCGTGACGCCCGCCGGCAGCTGCTGCACCGCCCTCTGGCTGCCTGTCTGGCTCAGGCCGAGACCGCTGATCACGATGGCGACCCGCGTGCCGCGGGCACCCGACCACGGTCTGCCGTATTGATCCATGGGGCGCAGACCGTCCGCACCGGTGACCGGCAGATTGCCGAAGCGCGTCTCTTCCAGAAGATCCGGATTGGGCTGAGCCGCCATGCGCGGATCCTGGCCGATGCGCTGGGCATCGACCACGAGCGGACCTTCGCGGTCGCGCGGCGTGTATTTGGTGACATATCCGCCATCGCCCGTCGGCGTGCGCTCGACATGGGCGCCGGAATTTGAGCGGTTCGCGGGCTCGCCCGTCTGCCGGCCCGCATTCGAGGTCGCGATTTCGCCAGATGTCGCGGCATCCTCCGAAGATTGCGCCGGGTCGGCTGCGGTGCGCCTCAGGCCATCGTCCTGCCGCGCGGCGTAGAAAGACAGGGAGATCAATACAGTGACGGCGAGAATACCCAGCAGGGCCGCCGGAAACCTTTTCCGGGTCTCTTTCCTCTTAGGCGGCCGTCCTTGTCCCAAGGGGGCATGGAGATCAGTACCCACGCTAAAATCCGTGCTGTCCCGTTGGCGAGAAGATCAGGGGAGCCCGTATTCGAAGCTCCCCCGAGCGTATCCTCAGTTCTTGACGGCGGCGGCTGCCTTGTCCGGGTTTGCCGGGAAGGAAGGATCGGTCTTCGTGCCGTGGAGCAGGTCCAGCGCGTAGTTGAGCTGGATATCATCCTTGGTTTCCGGCGGCACGTAAGCTGCGGAGCCGGATCCCTCGTCGGTTTCCGCGGCACCCTGGATGTGGCCCTTCAGGCTCGATTCACCCTCGGCCTTGAGCTTGCCCTGGAGTTCCGGCGGCAGCGGCTGCTCGACCTTGATGTCCGGGTTGATGCCGGTTCCCTGGATCGATTTGCCCGACGGCGTGTAATAGAGCGCGGTCGTCAGGCGCAGAGCACCGGCGTCGCCGAGCGGGATGATCGTCTGAACGGAACCCTTGCCGAAGGAACGGGTGCCGACAACCGTGGCACGCTTCAGATCCTGCAGGGCGCCGGCGACGATTTCCGAAGCCGAAGCAGAGCCGCCGTTGACGAGTACGACCACGGGCTTGCCGTCGGTCAGGTCGCCCGGGCCGGCATTGAAGCGGCGGGTTTCGTCGGCATTGCGGCCGCGGGTGGAAACGACTTCGCCGCGCTCGAGGAAGGCGTCGGAAACGTTGATCGCCTGGTCGAGGAGACCGCCCGGATTGAGGCGCAGGTCGAGAACGTAACCCTTGAGCTTGTCGGCCGGCACGTCCGCCTTGATCTTCTTGATCGCCTTTTCCAGGTCGTCGTAGGTCTTCTCGGTGAAGGAAATGACCCTGAGATAACCGACGTCCCCGCCCTCGACGCGCGACTTGACGGCGCGGACCGCAATGATGTCGCGAACGACGGTGATATCGAGCGGCTTGTCGGCTCCCTGGCGGATGACCGTCAGCTTGATCGGGGTATTGACGGCACCACGCATCTTCTCGACGGCTTCCTCGAGCTTGAGGCCGCGAACCGCCTGGCCGTCGATCTCGGAAATGAAGTCGCCGGCAAGGATGCCGGCCTTGGAGGCAGGCGTGTCGTCGATCGGCGCGATGACCTTCACCAGCTCGTTTTCCATCGTCACTTCGATGCCGAGGCCGCCGAATTCGCCACGCGTCTGGGTGCGCATGTCTTCGGCATCGCTGGCATTCATGAAGCTGGAATGCGGATCGAGCGAGGTCAACATGCCGTTGATGGCATTCTCGACGAGCTTTTCTTCATCCGGAGGCGTGACATATTGTGCGCGGACACGCTCGAATACGTCCCCGAAGATGGAGAGTTCCTTGTAGGTGGACGGGCCGGCGGCCTGGGCCGGAACGCCGGCCGAATAGATCACACTCATCGCTGTCGCACCCATGAGTGCGCCGACGATTACAAGAGAAGCCCTACGAATCATTTCGTGCCCTTCCAGTTTCCTTTGCTGCCCACCAAGGTCCGGAATCAACCGGTGTGCCGCCGTTTCTGAATTCAATGTAAAGCGTCGGGCGATCCGTTTCCAGCGCCAACGCGGTTGCACTCGCTACTCTTTTTGCGCCCATCGCGGCGATCGGCTCGCCGCTGAAGACAAATCGTCCCTGGCCGACATTCACCTTCTCCATGCCGGTGAGGACGACGTAATAGCCATCTCCGGCGTTGAGAATGATCGTCTGCCCATAGCTCCGGAAGGCGCCGGCGAACACGACCGAACCATCGGCAGGCGCGGTCACGATCGCACCGGCATTGGACGCTATGGTCATTCCCCGTGCAGTATGCCCCGTCCCGTCCGGGTCGCCGAAACGTCTCACGATGTCGCCGGCGACCGGAAAATCCAGCTTCCGCTTCAGGCTCGAAAACGCATATGCGGGGGCAATGCGGTTTTTGTCAGGCACGCCATTTTCCGCCAGTTGCCGGGCTTTCTCGCGTTCGGCCTCCGTCAGCCGCCGCTGTCTTTCCTCTTCGGCGCGCGCCCTGTCCATCGCTTCGCGAACGGAAGAAATCTCCCTTTCGAGCGACCTGATCAGACCCTCAAGAGATGTCGAACGGCTCGCCAGTTCGGCCGCCCGGTCGCGCTCGGCTTCCAGTTCGGCCGTGTTCCGGTCGTTCAACTTTTCGTTTTCGGCCAGAAGCAGGTCCATCCGCCTGTCTTCTTCCAGGCTGGCCGCGATCGTGTCCGTGACGTTGCGCCTTTCGCCGGCGAGAGCATTGCGCGTGTCGCCGAGTGCTCTGAGATCGGCCACCAGCCGATCGGCCTCCGCGCGCATTCCCGGCACGACGGCGCCGAGGAGAATAGCGCTTCGAACGGAAGCGAGCGCATCCTCCGGCTTGACCAGCAAGGCGGGCGGTGGATTGCGGCCCATTCGTTCAAGGGCTCCCAGAACCTCGGCGAGCACCCCGCGCCGGCTGCGCAGGGATTGCTTGATCGCATCCTCCTGCACGCCGAGGCCGGCAATTCTCTTCTCGCCGTCCTGGATCTTCTGTTCGAGTTCCTTCCGCTTGGCGGCCGATTCGATCAGCGCCTGGCGGATATCGGCACTATCCTTCTTCGTGCGGGCGATGCTCTCCTCGATCTCGCCGACCTTCTCGGCCGAGAGCTTCATCGTCTTGCTGAGCACCTCGAGTTCCGCGCGGGTCTCGTTCTGCTTGGCCTGCAGTTCGTCGGTCGGGTTGACGGGCTGCGGCCGGGCAGTGCCCGCCGGAGCGGCCCCGCCATCCTGTGCGGCCAGCGGATAAGGCACGGCAAACAGCAGGCCGGTGGCGAACAGCGTCCCGACCCACGGCGCCTTGCGCCCACCAGACCCTATCCGACCTGCGCCCATATCCGCTCCGCTCGATAGATCGCGAAGCCTAGGGTGATTTGCCCGGCGACGCTACCAACAACATCGTGTTTGAGCCTGAACGAAAGGTTAAGCGCGGTGATAGGGATGGCCGGAAAGGATCGTGACGGCGCGATAGAGCTGCTCGGCGATCAGGATACGAACGAGCTGATGCGGCCAAGTCATGGTGCCGAGGTTGAGAACCAGATCGGCACGGCTGCGCAGATCGGCATCCAGTCCATCGGCACCGCCGATGGCCAGCATGAGATCGCGCTTGCCGTTGTCGCGGTAGCGACCGATCGCGTCCGAAAAGGCCTGGCTGTCCAGCGTCTTGCCGCGCTCGTCGAGAAGCAGGAGAACCGAGCCCTCCGGCAGCGCCTTCTCCAGCGCGGCCGCCTCCTCGCGCTTGCGGGTTTCGGGATTTGCCGCCCGGCTTTCCGGAATCTCGACAAGCCTGGCAAGCTCGAGGCCGATGGCCGGCCCGGCCTTGGCGAACCGATCGAGATAACGGGACGCAAGATCCTTTTCAGGTCCGGCCTTGAGCCGTCCCACGGCAAAAAGAGTGATACGCATGTCCTGATCCATCCAATCGGCGCAGTCGAAGACTTCACGCCGGCGTGCGTCGACGCCAGCATCGCCTTTAACGACTTACCGCGGTTCAGGCCATAGCCCGGCCGCAATGACGACCTGCGCCTGACAGGACAAACCGCGGTTCATCCTGCGCGCCATCGCTGGTGGTGCCGATCCCGATACGCGGGTCGACGACCTAGTGCAGCACGGTTCCCTCGTCGATCTCCGGCGCGGCCCACATCTTCTCGATATTGTAGAACTCGCGGATTTCGGGGCGGAAAACGTGGACGATCACGTCACCCGTGTCGATCAGCACCCAGTCGCCGGTTTCCTGTCCCTCGACCCTGGGCGATCCCAGGCCTTCGTCCTTCAGGTCCGTCGTCAGGTGATCGCAGATCGCCATGACATGGCGGCTCGATCGTCCGGTGACCACGACCATGTAGTCGCCCAACGCCGATTTTCCCGCGATGTTGATGGTGACGATGTCTTCTGCCTTGGAGTCCTCGACGCTTGCAAGGACCAGTTCGAGAGTTCGGGCGGCAGCATCGGCGCCACGTTCAGAACTCTGCGGGAGGACGGAGGCCGCCTTTCCCTTCGCGTGTACTGTTGTCAGGGTCTGTCCTTTCATCCAGGTAACAGCAACATGCTTGTCATGCGAAGCCGACTAAGACTCGCTCCGCACACTCGAAGGTGGCACCGAATCGCCGATCTTTCAAGGGACCGGCCAAAAAGGTGAACAGCCTCCGCGCAATCTTCATCCTCGTGTCATGTGGGCAACTCAAGAGCGCGCGGGGGCCCTGCCGGCCCGTATCGCGGTGGAACTGAGAGCAGAACGGGGCCCGTGGACAAAGGTCCAGGCGGGTGCGCGCTGCCGCCACAGCGTACCTGCGTCATCCTCGTCAATGCGGGCATAATCATAGGTCCGGGCCATTTTCGACGACAGGAAAGACAGGGTCGATCCCGGCCGGTCGATGACGGCGATCGGGAAAGTACCGACGATATGCCGCCATTTCTGCCATAGATGGAAAGTCTTCAAACTGTCGGCGCCCATGACCCAGACGAAATGCGCCTGCGGATTCCGCGCCTTCACATAGGCGAGCGTGTCGGCCGTATAGGAACCGCCGAGTTCCTTCTCGAAGGCCGTGATCTTGATGCGCGGATCGGTGATCAGCCTCCGGCTCATCGCGATCCTTTCGGACAGGCTGGCGAGCTCCGTGCGGCTCTTCAGCGGATTGCCGGGGGTCACCATCCACCAGAGCTGATCGAGGCCGAGCCGGCGCAGCGCGATCTCGGCGACCAGCAGATGACCCTCATGCGGCGGATTGAACGAACCGCCGAACAGGCCTACCGCCATGCCGCGCTCGACATGCGGCATGGTGAGATAACGGCGATCGATGCTCTGCTCTTCCACGTCGGGCCGCAGTCTACGGGCGGATCTGGCCGGTGCCGCGCACACGGTAGTTGAACGAGGTGAGCTGTTCGACGCCGACCGGGCCGCGGGCATGCATCTTGCCGGTCGAGATGCCGATCTCGCCGCCCATGCCGAACTCGCCGCCATCGGCGAACTGGGTGGAGGCATTGTGCAGCAGGATTGCCGAATCGATCTCGTTGAAGAAACGCGCCACGACGGCCGGGTCTTCGGCGATCACCGCTTCCGTATGGCTGGACGAATAGGTGTTGATGTGATCGATGGCGCCACCGATGCCATCCACCAGCCTGACCGAGATCACGGCATCGAGATATTCCGTGCGCCAGTCCTCCTCCGTCGCCGGGCCGGCATCGGGAAACAGCGCCACGACATCGGCGGAGCCGCGGATTTCGCAGCCGCTTGCCGCGAGCGCCGCGACCAGCGGAACGAGATGCGTCGAAGCTGCCGCGCGATCGACCAGCAGCGTTTCCGCCGCGCCGCAGACGCCGGTGCGGCGCATCTTGGCGTTGACGACGATCCGTTCCGCCATGGCGAGATCGGACGAGGCGTCGACATAGATGTGGCACAGGCCCTCGAGATGGGCGAAAACCGGCACGCGCGCCTCGTTCTGCACCCGGGCGACGAGGCTCTTGCCGCCGCGGGGCACGATGACGTCGATCGCGCCGTCGAGACCGGAAAGCATGGCGCCGACGGCGGCGCGATCGGTGGTCGGGACGATCTGGATCGCGTGTTCGGGAAGGTTTGCGGCCTTCAGTCCGGCGACGAGGCAGGTATGGATCGCCTCCGACGAACGTGCCGAATCCGAACCGCCGCGCAGGATCACGGCATTGCCGGCCTTGAGGCAGAGCGCCCCGGCATCGGCCGTCACGTTCGGCCGGCTTTCGTAGATGACGCCGATGACGCCGAGCGGGGTCCTGACACGCTCGATCCGCAATCCGTTCGGCCGGTCCCAGGCGCTGATCACCTCACCGACGGGGTCCCTGAAGTCCGCGATCTCCCGCAGGGCCTGGGCCATGCCGTGGATGCCTTTTTCCGTAAGCGTCAGCCGATCGATGAAGGACGGCAGCAGATCCTTGCCCTCCACCTGTTTCAGATCTTCCGCATTGGCCTTCAGGATGTCGGTCGTCGCCGCGACGATGGCATCGGCCATGGCATGAAGGGCCGTGTTCTTCGCCTCGCCGGAGGCTCTCGCGAGTTCGCGGGCGGCGGCCCTGGCCCGAACGCCGATCGCGGTCATAACGGCCGCGACCTCCGTCGTCGAAACCTTATCCAGCATGGGCGGCATCCTCCTTGCGGTTTATCTTGCGCAAAACGGTCGCCGTAACGGCAAGATCGTCGCGATGGACCATGGCGGCGCGGCCTGCATAACCGAGGATCGCCTCGATCTCCGCCGATTTGCGGCCGGTAATCCGGCGTGCCTCATCGGCATCGTAGCTGGCGAGGCCGCGTGCGATCTCTCTTCCGTCGACACCGATGATCGCCACCGTGTCGCCGCGATTGAACTGTCCCTCGATCCGGCGGACGCCCGCCGGCAGCAGGCTCTTGCCGGAACCGAGCGCCCGTTCGGCACCCTCGTCGACGAAAAGCTCGCCGGCCGGCTGCAACTGCCCGGCGATCCAGGTCTTGCGCGCCGTCACCGGCGTGCCGGACGGGGCAAACCAGGAAGAGCGCGTACCCTGGTCTATGACCCGCAGGGGATGGTCGGTCTTGCCGGAGGCGATGATCATGGCACAGCCCGCGCCGGTGGCGATCTTGCCGGCGTCGATCTTGGTCCGCATGCCGCCGCGCGACAGTTCGGAAGCGGCGCCGCCGGCCATCGCCTCGATTTCCGACGTGATGGCCGGAATGGTTTCGAGGAATTTCGCGTCGGGATCGAGATGCGGAGGGGCGGTGTAAAGGCCATCGATATCCGACAGCAGCACGAGAAGATCGGCGCCTGTCATGGTCGCGACGCGCGCCGCGAGACGGTCATTGTCGCCGTAGCGGATCTCCGACGTGGCGACCGTGTCGTTCTCGTTGATGATCGGCACGGCGCCGATCCTGAGCAGCTGGTTGATCGTCGCGCGGGCGTTTAGATACCGGCGGCGTTCCTCGGTATCGCCGAGCGTCAGCAGGATCTGACCGGCCACGATACCGTCGCGCGACAGGCTTTCCGACCAGGCGCGGGCGAGCGCGATCTGTCCGACGGCGGCGGCGGCCTGGCTTTCTTCGAGCTTCAGTGCGCCGGACGGCAGGTCGAGCACGGTGCGGCCGAGCGCGATCGCTCCCGAGGACACGGCGAGGACATCGACCCCGGCGGCCTTGAGAGCCGCTATGTCGCTGCAGATCGAATCCAGCCATTGCGATTTCAGGCCCGTCCTGCGATCGACGAGCAGTGCCGAGCCGATCTTGACGACGACGCGGCGGTGGCTCGCAAGCGGTTTGCGGGAACGGGCCTGAAGATCGGTCATTGCTCGTCTTCCCCGTCGATCTCCGCAAGGGGCACCGAGCGGTCGGGAAGGGCGGTGTCGCCACCCTCGCTCGTCTCGACAATGACGTCGCGAAGGGCGCGGAGCACGTCCGTCATGCCGCTTCCGGTAACGGCGGATATGAGGAAGGGCGTCTGGCCGCAGGCCTTCTCCAGTTCCTTCGCCTTCTTCTTCAGCTCCTTTTCGTCGAGAATGTCGATCTGCGACAGGGCGACGATTTCCGGCTTGTCGGTCAGGCCGCCGCCATAGGCTTCCAGTTCCGCCTTCACCGTCTTGTAGGACTGGCCGACCTTCTCCTCCATCGACGAGACGAGGTGCAGCAGGACGCGGGTGCGCTCCACATGGCCGAGGAAACGGTCACCGATGCCGACGCCCTCATGGGCGCCCTCGATCAGTCCGGGAATATCGGCGAGCACGAATTCGCGGCCGTCGATCGTCGCGACGCCGAGATTGGGATGCAAAGTCGTGAAGGGATAGTTGGCGATCTTCGGCCGCGCCCGCGTCACCGCGGCGAGGAAGGTGGACTTTCCGGCATTCGGAAGACCGACGAGACCGGCATCCGCGATCAGCTTCAGCCTCAGCCAGATGGTCTTTTCCTCGCCTTCGAGGCCCGGATTGGCCCAGTTGGGCGCCTGGTTGGTGGCGGACTTGAAATGCGTGTTGCCGAAACCGCCATTGCCGCCCTTGGCCAGACGGAACTTCTGTCCCTCCCGGGTCAGGTCGATGATCAGCGTCTCACCGTCCTCTTCGAGCACCTGCGTGCCGACCGGAACCTTGAGCGTCACGTGTTCGCCACCGGCGCCGGTCCGGTTGCGGCCCATGCCGTGCATGCCGACCTTGGCCTTGAAATGCTGCTGGAAGCGAAAGTCGATGAGCGTATTCAGTCCGTTGACCGCTTCCACCCAGACATCGCCGCCACGTCCGCCGTCGCCGCCGTCCGGACCGCCGAATTCGACGAATTTTTCCCGCCGGAAGGAGACCGCGCCCGCACCGCCGTCACCGGAGCGAATATAGACTTTTGCCTCGTCGAGAAATTTCATCTGTTCGGTCGGTCCTGTTCTTGTCTGCTTCCGTTGCCCGGAAGTATTTCCGGGTTTGGATACCGTTGGTTGGGTTCCAGGTCAAAGCCTATCACGAAGTTTGCCGCGCACTGCGCTCGCTGACGCCGCGAAGATCGGCGCCGCCGGCCCGGCGGATGCGCTGCCGGGCCGGCGGTGTTGTCAGGGCCGCCGGGGGCGGCGGAAGTCCTCCGCCGACAGGCGGGTTTCGATATGCGGTACCGTGCGGTTGCGCGCCAGGCTGAACACCTCGCTCGCATCGGTGATGCGGAAACCGAGCTTGCTCTGGATGTTGAGCGAAGCCAGATTGTCCGCGAAGGCGCCGCAATTGACCGTCGCCTGCGGCATGCGGCGGAAGAACCGTTCGAGCACCGCCGCCGCCGCTTCCGTCATGAAACCGCGGTCCCAGTAGTAGCGGTTCAGCCAGTAGCCGAGATGCCAGCCGGTCCTGTGCAATTCCAGACCGACCATGCCGATATGGACGTCGTCGCCGGTGGTGATCGCCAGGTTCCAGTCCGGCAGCAGGCCGGACGTCTGGCGAACCAGCCAATCGAGGGCATCCTGCCGGTCATAGGGCTGCGGTACCCGCGCAAGCATGCGGGCGACCTTGAAATCGGCGAGCGACGCGGCGATCGCATCCGCGTCGGCAAGCCGGTGCGGACGCAGCGTCAACCTTTGAGAACGAATGACCGGGCAGGGGCCGGGCGAAGGCAACCGGTCTTCGGCTGCCTGAACGATGGCGGCGTTCATCTCGGCGCCCCCCAGCTTCTCAGGGAGATCCAGGTCTTGCGATCGAGGCGGAACCACTCGACCGGCACCATGGAGCCCTCCGCGAGGCAATCGATCATGCCGGCACCCTGGAACTGGAAGCCGCACTTCTGGATGACGCGCTTGGACGGGATATTGGTGACCCGGCAGCGGGCATCTATCTGATCGATCTCGCTTCTGGTGCGGAAGGCCATGTCGATCAGCGAGTGGGCGGCCTCGGTCGCGTAACCCTCGTTCCAATAGGGCTCGCCCAGCCAGTAGCCGATTTCGAGCGTGTGGCCGTCCTTCTGCGGTTCCAGCGCACAGCAGCCGATAAAGGCGCCGTCGTCTCCTCGGGTAATGGCATAAACGCACTTGCCGATCTCGCCTGCTTTCGTGCGGCGCACGAAATCGGCTGCGTCTTTTGCCGTATAGGGATGCGGCATACGCGACACCATGGTCGCGATATTCGCATTGTTGGCGAGATGGGCAAGGGCGTCGATGTCTTCTTCGTGGGGGGTACGCAGAACCAGTCTCTGCGACAGTAAGACAGGGCAATCGCTCCTCGACCGCTCGTGGGACCGTTCCTCGGACCGGTCCGGCCGCGGCCGTTCTTCCGGCGGCCGGGATTGGCTCGCCCTCAACAATTCGACTTGCATGGTTCAGTCTCCTTACGGGGTTAAAGAAAAAGGGGAGGTGGGTGGCGCCCCATCTCCCCTTTTTTCTTCAGACTGAACCTTACGCTTCAGCCGGGTCGATGAGACGCCGGCTGTTTTAGAGCGCTACCGGCTTATTCCGCTGCTTCGGCTTTCGGCATCACGGATACGTACACGCGGCCATTGGCCTTCGTGCGGAAGTTCACGTTGCCTGCCGTAAGCGCAAAAATCGTGTGGTCCTTGCCGAGGCCGACATTGGCGCCCGGATGCCACTGCGTGCCGCGCTGGCGCACGATAATGTTGCCAGCCACGACGACTTCGCCGCCGAACTTCTTCACGCCAAGGCGCTTGGACTCAGAATCGCGACCGTTGCGCGACGAACCGCCAGCTTTTTTATGTGCCATTGGTGTTCTCCTTTACCTTCGAAACCTGATTAGCCGAGAATGTCGGTGATGCGGACGACCGTGTGATGCTGGCGATGACCGCGAATCCGCTTGGAATTCTGACGGCGGCGCTTCTTGAAGGACAGGACCTTCTTGCCACGGTTATGCTCTACGACTTCGGCCTTGACCGTCGCACCCGAAACGAAGGGGGCGCCGATCTTGGCATCGGCGCCTACGCCGACGACCAGGACTTCGTTGAATTCGATGACTGCACCAGCTTCGGCTTCCAGCTTTTCGATGGTGAGCACGTCGTTGGCGGCCACGCGGTACTGCTTACCGCCGGTCTTGATGACTGCGAACATTTTTTATCCTTTCATGTTCGTTCCGGCTCTCTTCCGAAAAAGGGCCGTCTTTTTCTCAGTCGGTCTTTAGCAGGGGTTACGAAAGGGATACTTTTGGAACTGGTCTGCCGGTGAAACCCGCCGGAATGCCTTGCGCATCCGCGGCGGATAAGAGGCATGGAGAACATTCCACGCCTGATTGCGTGCGGGCATACGCGAGAGACAAAAAACTGTCAAGACAAACGGATAAAAAGACTTGATGCCGGCCTCTTGCCAGCCCCTGATTTCATCGCTATGAGACAGCCCGCGCTGACCAACGCGTCATCATGCTCAAGCGGAGAGGTGGCTGAGTGGTCGAAAGCACCGCACTCGAAATGCGGCGTGCCTGCGAGGGCACCGTGGGTTCGAATCCCACCCTCTCCGCCATAATCCAACAAATCACGTTTTGAACGGTATTTCTTCCTCCCGCTTGAGATCTGCGGGTTCGCGATGGATTTCGGGCTGAGCTTTTCCCGCCTTACCTGGGATGAACGTGGGGGGCGCAGCGATGCGGTCAGGCGACGGGGTCGCAGAAGGGCAGGGTGCTTGCCAGGCGGACTGCCGCGGCCAGCCGGTCTGTCGCCTCGTCGGAGGTGATTTTCCGGCCGTGTCTGATCACCGCGACGCTGACATCCTCGTCGACCGCGCGGATCGCTGCGGTGACGGTCGCGGCACAGAGGCGCACGTCGAAGTCTTCCGGCGAGCGGTTCAGGCGTCTCGCGATGACATTGGTCAATTCCACCTCGGCGATGTGGCAGGACATCAGCCAGGCGCTGCGGAGCGCGGGCTCTTCGGGAAGCATGGCGATGAGGCGGACGGCAAGCGCCGCATCCGCCAGTTCTTGATGCTTTTCGGGATCGAATTTCAATGTCGCGTGAAAATGGGTTTCCACCGATTCGTCGGCCGGCCATTGGCGCAGCGTCGAGGCGAACCGGAGCGACGAGATGGCGAAAAGCGGCTCGACACAGCTCTCCTTGGTGCGGAAATAACGCCATATCGTCCGCGTCGACAGGCCGGACGCGTCGGCGATGTCCTCGCCGCTCGTGCCGGCTATGCCGCGTCTTATGAACAGCCTCGCCGCGATGCGCGATACGGCAAGGCGCGGATCCTCGCGTTCGCCGGTCCGGTGTCTCGGCATTCTTATCCTCTCGTCCTGGCGCGGCGGCGCCATCCGAACTGCCGGCGGCGATCCGAAGGCCACCGGTTCCGATCGTGCATCGTCGCAAATTTGGCATTCGATGACAATGTTCAGGCGCGAGCGGTGCGGTGCAGGGCTTCGAAATCGAAAAAGAGGGCGATTTTTTGCATTCCGGCGATCCTTTTTCCGATCACGGACATAGAAATGTCACTAAGTGCCATTCATGTTTCCGGACGGTAGCGGCAACCTCATACGGTTCCGGCCGATTTGGATGAAACGACCGGCCCGGAATTTCCCTTGTCGCGGCCTGACGCAAATAGAACGACGGACATGCCGTCCCAGGCGGACGAGAGCGGCGAAGGATATCCGGATGACGATGATCGAGCGGTCGAACCTCACGCCCCTGGCGGCAGCCATTCTCCTGGCGCTCGCGGCGCTGGTGCCTGCCGGCGGCGCGTCAGCGCAGGAAACGCCGGCTCCGCCCGTCGAACTGTCCCAGGTCGACGTCGGCAAGGCGGTGCGTCAGGACATTGCCAGTGAAGTGCGCATTGCCGGGTCGCTCACCCCGATCCGCCGTTCGACGCTGACCTCGCGCGTGTCTTCCACGATCCTCGAACTGCCGGTGCAGATCGGCGACGTGGTGAAGGCCGGCGATCTTCTCGTCCGCTTCGATACCGAGGCGCTGGCTTCGGCGGTGACGGCGCGCAAGGCGGAGATCGACGCGCTCGGCGCGCAGATCGAGCTGGCGGAGGTCGTGCTGGAGCGAAATACCACGCTCGGCGAGCGTGGTGCCGCATCCGAGGCGACGCGTCTCGAAGCGCAGGCCAATCTCCTGAACCTGCGCGCGCAGCTCCGCTCGAAACAGGCGGAGGTCGCGGATGCGGAGCGCTCGCTCGCCTATGCGGAACTGCGGGCGGAATTCGACGGCGTGGTTGCATCCCGGCCGGTGGACCAGGGGCAGACGGTGCCGCTCAATACCGAGCTCATGACCCTCGTCGATCTCAGCCGCATGGAGGTCGATGCCGGGGTTCCGACCAGCCGCATCCCGCTCGTGCAGCTGAGACAGCCGGTGGAGCTGAATGTCGAGGGTTTTCCCGGCCGCACCTTCGCGGGCGAGGTCATGCGGATTTCGCCGACGGCCGTCGCGGGGTCGCGCGCGGTTCGCGTATTCGTCGCGATCGACAACGACGAGGGGCTGCTGCGCGGCGGCATGTTCACGACCGGCATTCTCAAGGTGGACGACCAGAAGGACGTCATCGCGCTGCCGGTCGCTTCGATCCGGCATGATGCGGAAGGGTCCTTCGTCCTGAAGGTGGTGGAGGGCGTCCTGCGCCGCCAGCCGGTCGATCTCGGCACCAGCTGGACGGATCGCAATCTCGTGCAGGTCTCCGGCATCGAGGAGGGCGACGTGGTGGTGACCGCGCCTTTGCCGGATCTGGTTTCCGGCGCGGCCGTGCGTATCGAGGATATCTGAGCCATGTTCCTCACCCGCATCAGCGTCGGCCATCCCGTTTTCGCCACCATGATGATGGTGACCATCCTCGTCGTCGGGCTGTTCTCCTATGGCCGGCTCGGCGTCGACCAGTTTCCGGAAACCGACCTGCCGATCGTAGTGGTCGCCACCACCTATACCGGCGCATCGCCTGCCTCGGTCGAAAGCGAGGTGTCGCGGCCGATCGAATCGTCGCTGAACACGATCGGCGGCATAGACACGATCACGTCCGAATCCTACGAGGGCCGTTCGATCGTCGTCGTCCAGTTCGATCTCGACACGGATTCGCAGGTCGCGGCGCAGGAAGTGCGCGACCGGGTGGCGCGGCTCGAGGCGGCGTTCCCCGACGAGGTGGACACCCCGCAGGTTACCCGCTTCAACCCCGACGACCAGCCCATCCTCTCGGTCGCGGCCTCGTCGCCGACCCGCACGCTGTCGGAAATCACCACGCTTGCGAACCGCGTCATCACCAACAGGCTGAACGTCATCGCCGGCGTCGGCCAGATCACGCTCGTCGGCGACAGCGAGCGGCAGGTTCTCGTGGTGGTCGATCCTGACCGGCTGGAAGCCTACGGGGTCGGCGTCTCGACCGTGATGGATGCGATCCGGCGCGAAAACCAGGATCGCGCCGCCGGAACGCTGATCTCCGGCATCAACCAGCGGATCGTCACGGTCGAAGGACGCATCGCCGATGCCGCGGGATTCAACAGCATCATCGTGGCCCAGAGCGGCGGTTATCCCGTCTATCTCTCCGACGTCGCCAGCATTCTCGATACCGGCGCGGAGGTGACGAGCCGCGCGACCTATCAGGGCGCGCCGTCGCTCGGCCTCGACATCGTCAAGGTGCAGGGGGCGAACACGGTCGAGGTGGCGGCGGCGCTACGCAAGGAGATTTCTGCCCTCAATGCCGAGCTCGCGAAAGAGAATGTCGAGCTCACGATCACCCGCGACAATTCCCGCGCCATCGCCTCCCAGGTCTCGGAGGTGCAGCGCACCCTCATCGAGGGCGGCGTGCTGACGGTGCTGATCGTCTTCGTCTTTCTCAACTCGTGGCGTTCCACCGTGATTACCGGGCTGACGCTGCCGATCTCGGTCATCGGCACGTTCGCGGTCATCTACGCGCTCGGCTTCACGCTGAACACGATGACGCTGATGGCACTCTCGCTGTCGATCGGCATCCTGATCGACGACGCGATCGTCGTGCGCGAAAACATCACGCGTCACCTGCAGATGGGCAAGGATCACGTCAGGGCGGCGCTCGACGGGACCAACGAGATCGGCCTCGCCGTGCTCGCCACCACGCTCTGCATTGTCGCCGTGTTCCTGCCCGTCGCCTTCATGGGCGGGCTGATCGGCCGCTTCTTCCTGCAGTTCGGCGTGACCGTCGCGGCGGCGGTGATGATTTCGCTCTTCGTCTCCTTCACCCTCGATCCGATGCTGTCCAGCGTCTGGTACGATCCGCAGTCCCAGAAGGGTGCGAAGCGCGGCTTTCTCGGGCGGCTGGTCGAACGGTTCGATCACTGGTTCGAAGGGCTGGCCGGACGCTACCGCTCCCTCATCCACTGGACCTTCGCCCACCGCAAGACGACGATCGCCGTCGTCGTCGCCATGTTCGTCGGCAGCCTGCTCCTGGTGCCGCGCATCGGTGCGGAATTCCTGCCGCCGGCAGACCAGGGCGAGGTGAGCGTGTCGCTGGAAGCGAACGAGGGTGCATCGCTGGATTACATGGCCGCCAAGGTCGGCCAGGTGGAAAGGGCCCTGCGCGAATTCCCCTACGTGTCCGCGATCTACTCGACAGTCAATTCCGGCGGGGCCCGCGGCTTCAACCAGGCGGTGGTGGCGGTGCAACTCGTGCCGAGCGCCGACAGGGCGCTGACTACGGCCGAAAGCATAGATCCGATCCGCCAGCGGCTCGCCAGGATCGCCGGCCTTAAGATTTCGGTCGGCCAGTCCACCGGTGTCGGCGGTTCGCAGAAGCCGCTGCAGCTCTCCATTCTCGGAGACGGCGATGCCGAACTGCGGCGCATCTCCGACCAGATCACCTCGGCGCTTTCCGCCATTCCCGGCGCCACGGAAGTGGAATCGTCTATCGAGAACGTGCGGCCGACCCTGGCGGTGCGGGTCCGCCGCGAGGCGGCCAGCGATCTCGGCGTATCGATCTCCACGATCGGCGATACGCTCCGGCCGCTCGTCGCCGGAGACGCTATCTCCGTCTGGAATGCGCCGGACGGCGAGTCCTACGATGTCATGGTGCGGCTGCCTGCGACCGGCCGGCGCGATGCGGCGCAGCTTCGCAACCTGACGATCTCGACCGGCCGCACCGACGAGGACGGCAAGCCGATCACGGTGCTGCTCGATCAGGTCGCCGATATCGTCGAGAGCAGCGCGCCCGACGCCATCACCCGCAAGGATCTTTCGCGGGAAGTGCGCATATCGAGCAATATCGAGGGCCGGGCGCTCGGCGACGTCACCGACGACCTCAATGCCGCGATCGCCACGATGGACATCCCCGTCGGATATCGCATCTCGTTCGGCGGCGATGCCGAGAACCTGGCTGAGAGCACAGGATATGCGCTGCAATCGCTCGTGCTCGCGGTGATATTCATCTACATCATTCTCGCTTCCCAGTTCGGTTCCTTCATCCAGCCGATCGCGATCATGATGACCCTGCCGCTGTCGCTGATCGGCGTGCTGCTCGGGCTCCTGTTCACCGGCTCGACGCTCAACATGTTCTCGATGATCGGCTTCATCATGCTGATGGGCCTTGTTACCAAGAACGCCATCCTGCTGGTCGACTATTCCAATCTCGGCGTTCGGGAGGGCAAGGACCTGCGGCAGAGTCTCGCCGATGCCGGGGCGGTCCGGTTGAGGCCGATCGTGATGACGACGCTGGCGATGATCTTCGGCATGCTGCCGATGGCGCTCGGTCTCGGCGAAGGTGGCGAGCAACGGGCACCGATGGCCCATGCGGTGATCGGCGGTCTGATTTCCTCGACGCTGCTGACGCTCGTTTTCGTCCCGGTCGTCCTCACCTATCTCGACGGCATGGCGCGGCGGGTCTCTCGCTGGCTTTCGCCCGTGCGAAAGGAGCCTGAGGCAGGCCGGGCGGAAGCTCCGCCGGCGGCTTGAAAAATCCGTCGCGCAGGCAATCTCCCCCGGAAGCCTCACGCGCTCGGGGACGAGCGCATAACCTGACGTTCCGAAGCGGAACCGGACGAAAGGAGCCCGTCTTGAGACAATTCGCACTCGCGCTGATGATGACGCTTGCCCTGTGCGGCATGGCGAAAGCCCAGCAGCCCGCGCCGGCGGATGCAGGCACCCCGCAGACGACGGCCGATTCGCTCGCGTCGCTCGTCGAGGTGATGAAGGACGAGAGGCTGCGCAATCAGCTCATCGGCCATATCGAGGAACTGCGGCGTGCTCCCCCGGTCGAAACCGTGCCCTCCGCTTCGGCGCAACCGCAGCCCCAGCCGGCAGCACCGGCTGCCGCAGTCGGAACTGCGGCCGAAGACGGCGAGGATGCCGGACGGGGCGCCGGGCTGGTGGCGGCCCTCGTCGATTCCGTCCGCGAACTCGGTGGCCGGCTTCCGACCGCAGCACTCGGAGCTCCTGTCGATGTCAAGATCGTGCAGGCCCATGCACAGATCGAGCGGCGTCTCGCCGCGCCGGAGGCCGGAAGCCAGCTGCAGTCCTTCGGCATCAAGTCGCTTGCCGGCTGGGCCGTAATCACGGTTGCCGCACTGTTCACGCTGTTCTTCGTGCGCCGGCGCATCAGGGCGCGGATCGAAAGGGGCGTCGGGGTCGCTTCCCTCGTGAGGGAGGCAGGCCTGCGTGCCCTGCTCGGCTTCCTTCCGCTCGTCCTTTGCCTCGTCATCGCGTCCATCTGGTCCTACCTCCTGGGCTATGGCGCGCAGGGGCGGTCGATCTTCGTGCTGCTGAGCATGCCGTTCATTTCCGCCGTCGTCACGTCGGAGCTTACCGCCTGCCTCCTGCTTCCCCTCGTCCGGACCAAGGGCTGGAGGATCGTGGCCTATGCGCAGAAACGGCTTGCGCCGCTGGTGGGCGTGCTCACGGGACTGGCTGTCGCCGCATCGCTGGCGACGGTGCCGGAAATACGGATCGCCATCGGTCCGGCGACCGCCGATATCGCGTCGCTGATCCTCGATCTCGCCGTGCCGATGTTTGCGCTCTACATCGTGCTGAAACACCGGCGTACCGTGCGCACGCTGATCGTCCGAGGGCGCCATATCGACGAGCACTCGACCTCCTGGAACCGTGCGACGTTCTGGGTCGCGACGCACTGGCATCTGCTCGGGGTCGCCTTTGTCGTCCTCAATGTCGGCGCCCGGCTGTTCGGGGCGCGCAATGGCGGATTCCTCAGCCAGTCCTTCTTCTCGGTCGCGATCATCGTTATCGCGCTGATCATTTCCGCCGCGCTCGGGCGTTTCATGGACCTGCGCATCAGCCGCCGTCGCAGGCGGCCGGTCGGCGCAAGGATGCAGGAGGTCGTCGTCGATCGTTTCGGCTCCATGCTGTTCCGGCTCGTCCGCGTGGCGCTCACCGTCGGCGCCGTCATCGCCTGCCTCGGCCTGTGGGGTGTCGATGTCATAAGCTGGTTCGGCAGCCGCGAAGGAGGATCCGTCTTCCAGTCGATCTTCTCCATCGTCTCCGTGATCCTCGTGGCCTGGGCGCTGTGGGTCATCCTCGATGCATGGATTTCCGACGTGCTTTCACCATCGACCGAACGGCAGCGGTCGGCCCGTGTCCTGACGCTGTTGCCGCTGCTGCGCAACATCGCCTTCGTCGCGCTTTCGGCTCTGACGATCATCGGTGTGCTGTCCAATCTCGGGATCAATGTCGCCCCGCTGATCGCCGGTGCCGGCGTCGTCGGTCTCGCCGTCGGCTTCGGCTCCCAGCAGCTGGTGCAGGACGTCATCACCGGCCTGTTCATGCTTCTCGAGGATACGATCGCGATCGGGGACGTGGTCGATACCGGCGACCGCGCCGGCACGGTCGAGGGCATGACCATCCGCACCGTGAAGATCCGCGACGGGGACGGCGCTCTGCATTCGATACCCTTCTCGACCATTAAGGCGCTGAAGAACAGTTCCCGCGGTTTCGGCGTCTATACCGCCACCGTCACGCTGGATGTCCAGGCCGATGTGGCGGAAGCAATCCGCATCTTCAAGTCGGTCGGGGATGACGTGCGTGCCAATCCCGCCTTCGCCTCGAAGATCGTCGCGCCGCTCGATGTCTGGGGCGTTGACCAGGTCGGGCTCGACGGCGTCGTCCTGAAAGGCGCGATCAAGACCTTGCCCCTGCAGCAATGGGGTGTCGGCCGCGAGATCAACCGCCTGTTCAAGGAAAAGCTGCAGGCGGCCGGCATCAGGCTCGCGACACGAACGAACCTGGGTATGGCGACGGCCGCCGCCTAGCGCCTCGCGCCCGAAGCGGACTTTCGGACGCAAGCGAGCGGCCGCCGATCCTTATCCGGCTCATGTCGGGAAGAGCGGCTCGCCCTTGTCGATCCTGCTGCCGGCCAGTTCCCGCCACGGAGCGCCGTTCGGCGGCAAGCCGAGCTTGCGATAAATCGCTTCGGCCGTTCCCGGCAGGAGCGGTTCAAGGCAATCGCCGATGACGCAGATTGCGGCGGCCAGGTTGAACAGGCTGTCGCCCAGCCTGGCTGCGTAGTCGGATGCCGGCACCGCCTGCGCCTGTTTTGCCAGAGCCCACGGCTGCTCCTCGGCGACGTAACGGTTTGCGGAGCCGACAAAGGCCCAGATGGCATCGAGGGCCCGGTCGAAGGCATAGGCCTCGATGAATGCCGAAACCGTTCGGGGAAGGGCGTCGGCCTGAAGCAGCAGCCTGTCGCCCTGCGGATTTGCCCGGGTCGGCTGCGGTACAAGCCCGTCGCGATAGCGCTCGATCATGCTCAGCACACGATGCACGAGATTGCCGAGCTGGCCGGCCAGTTCCGCGTCGTAGGCCTGAAGAAAACGCTGATGGGAGAAGTCGCCGTCGCCCGTCGATCGGATGTGCCTCAGGAGATAGTAGCGCAGCGCGTCCGGCCCGTATTCTTCCGCCAGCGGGACCGGATCGACCGCGTTGCCGGTGGATTTGCCTATCTTGCGGCCTTCCGCCGTCACATAACCATGAACGCAGATGCGCGAGGGAAGCGGCAGTCCCGCCGAAAGCAGGATCGCCGGCCAGTAGACGGCGTGAAAACGGATGATGCCCTTGCCGATGACGTGCTCGCGTGTCCCGCCGCCACGCCAGAACCGGTCGAAAAGCACCTCGTCCGACCCGTAGCCGAGCGCGGTGATATAATTGGCAAGCGCATCGAACCACACGTAGATCACCTGCCCGGGGTCGCCGGGAACCGGGATTCCCCATCCCCGGGCGCGGGCGGCGCTGCGGGAGATGCTGAAGTCCTCGAGACCGCCTTCGATCCAGCCGAGAACCTCGTTTCGCCGCGTCTCCGGTACGATGCGGATATCGCCCCGCTCATAGATTTCGCGCAGCGTCCGGCCATAGCGGGAAAGGCGGAAGAACCAGTTCTCCTCCTCGATCTGTTCGGGAAAGGTCGCGTGCTCCGGGCATCTGCCTTCGTCCAGTTCGTCTGGCTTGTAGAACTGCTCGCAACCCGTGCAGTAGAGGCCGCTATAGGAGCGTTTGTAGATATCGCCGTTGTCGAAACAGCATTGCCAGAGTTTTCGAGCCCCGGGCGCATGGCGCGGATCGCTGCTCGTCCGGATGAAGTCGTCATAGGACAGGTCGAGGCCCTGCTGCAGGGCACGGAAATGTTCGGAATTCCGTTCGACGAGCGCTTCGACAGCCAGTCCGGCCGCATCGGCAGCCTGTACATTCTTGATGCTGTTTTCGTCGGTCCCCGCGAGAAAACGCGTTTCGACGCCCGATCCCCTGTACCATCTGGCGAGCACGTCGGCCTGCACCACCTCCAGGGCGAAACCTATATGGGGTTTGGCGTTCACATAGGGGATGGCCGTCGTCAGATAGCGGCGTTCGGGCGATTGCGGGCGGATGGTCTCGGTCATGGGAACCTCTCGGGAGGGGGGAGTGGCGAGGCGGTTCCGGAAAAGAAAAAAGCCGCCCCGGATGGAAGCGGCCTGGATGTTTGATCTATCCGTCAGGATCACATGCCAAGACTTACCGCTTCCGAGTGAGAAAGCGGCATCATCATGCAGGCGATGGTGGCGGTCAGGTTTCTGATCATCATGCAAGGCTATCCTTACGCTCTTGCAGCGTCAATCCCGCTCGTCGCGGGCAGGAAAGGGGTGACGGGTCCGTCGCGAGGCTCGTATCCGACAATCTGCGCAGGTTCCCGGGGCAGGTGGCCTGCGCCCGGGGTTTCCATGCTCGGCAGCCTGCCGGTTTCGCGCCCTTCGAGAGAGATCGCGGCTAGGTGGTCTGCCCGCCATCGACGGTAAGGATGGTTCCGGTGATATGCCTTGCGGCAGGACTCGCCAGGAAGGTGACGGCGGCGGCCACATCCTGCGGCTCGCCATAACGGCCGAGCGGTATCAAGGCGCGCTGGAAGTCGGAAAAATCACCGTTTGCCGGATTCATATCCGTATCCGTCGAGCCTGGCTGGACCAGGTTGACGGTTATGTCGCGGGGTCCGAGTTCGCGCGCCAGGCCTCTGGTAAACGAATGGAGGGCCGACTTCGTCATGAAATAGACCGTGCCGGTATCACCGACGATGCGCTCGGCACCGGCCGAACCGATCGTGACGATGCGGCCGCCTGCCCGGAGATGGGGAATGGCGGCCTGCGCTGCGAGGATGGGCGAACGCACGTTGACGCTCAGCAGCGCATCGATCTTGGCCACGTCGATATCGGCGATCGTATCGTAGAGCGCGATTGCGGCGTTGTTGACGAGAATGTCGAGGCCGCCCAACGTCCGGGCCGCGTCGTCCACCGAACGCTTTACGGCGGCCGGATCGGCGCTGTCGGCCTGGATTGCGATGCCGCGCCGACCCATCCGCTCGATGGCCTGTACAACTTCTGCCGCGCGGTCGGCGGAACGTTCGTAGGTGATGGCGACATCCGCGCCCTTTTCGGCGAGAGACATGGCGATGGCCGCGCCGATGCCGCGGGAAGCGCCGGTCACGAGCGCGCGTTTTCCTGTCAGTTCACTCACTGTTTTCCCTTTCTGTAGCGATCGATATGAAAAAGGTAAGCAGCATGATACGGATCGTCAAGAGTATTTTGTATCGTCCGATACAGAATAGTCGCAACCGTTGTGATGGCGGGCGGGAGGGTTTATATAGTGACCGATGCAGAAATCGGATCAGAAAACCCGAGGTGATCAGCCGACGCCTTCCCGTGCCCGCGGGCGCCCCCGCGCCTTCGACCGGGACGCCGCCTTGAAACAGGCCACCCTTCTGTTCTGGTCCAAGGGATATGAAGCGACGTCGATCGCCGACCTGACGCAGGCGATGGGTGTCGCGGCCCCGAGCCTCTACGCAGCTTTCGGATCCAAGGAGGCTCTTTATGCGGAGGCGGTCGATTACTACACCACAAATTACGAGGCCTTCGTCTGGGCCAATTTCAAATCGGCCCGGACGGCGCGCGAAGCGATCGCGTCATTCCTGCTGGATTCCGCCGCGGCCCTGACGGGATGTGTCGCGGATATCCCGCATGGCTGCATGGTGACCCTTTCATCGGTCGGCAGCGAAGGTCATGCGGAACTGGGAACGCTCGTACGGTCGGCCCGCGCCGTCACTCTGGAGCGACTGGAAGCGCGGCTTGCGCAGGCCGTGGCCGAGGGCGAAATTCCCGCCACGGCCGACATTCGCGCACTTGCGCGGTTCGTCCAGGCGATCCAGTTCGGGATGTCCGTACTGGCCCGCGACGGGGCCGGGCAGGACGAGCTGAAAACGGTTGCGCAGATTGCGATGACAGGATGGGATGCCCGTATGGTGAAGAACCCGGACGTTTGACGCTACGGCAATTTACCACGCCCGGTCCCCATCCTCGGGGCGACGGCCGAATTCAGCGCAGCGCGACGAGGTCGTGGTGGCCGACCTGGCACAGGCCGGTTCCCGCCAGAGCCGACCGATGGCGATGGGCATGCCATGCCGCCAGTTCCCTCTGGTCCAGCAGACCATATTCGCCGACCGCGGCGGCAATGCCCTGCAATAGGGCAATATGGAGATCGGTCTCGTCCTCTCCGAGAACCCAGGGGCTTTCCGCCACCTGGACGTCGTATCCGTGACGGCGCATCGCCTGTTCGAGCAGGCGCCACGCATCCGGCCCGAGCGAAAGCCCGAAACCCTTGTCGCTGCACTGATGGGCGTTGAAGGCGGCGATCACGGTCTCGTCCAGCGAGTGGGCGTCCGACCATGCGGTCATGCCGTCGTAGTTGAGTGCCGCGTAGAGGCCCGCATCAGCCTCCGAGAGGCGCGAACAGAAGTCCTCGATGAAGCCTTGCGAGCAGAGATCGAAGAGCGCCGATGCCGTGACCATCGATACGCCCTGCAAAGGCAATGTCCCGATCGCGTTGAGATCCATCCTCACGCAGTCAACCTCCGCCCCGTGGAGCCTGCCGACCTCGTCAAGCAGGTCCTGATCGTTATCGAGCAGGGTCCAGCGCGTCGGCTGATCGAGATGCGGATTGATGCTGCGATAGGTCGAACCCGTGCCGCAGCCGATATCGAGCACATTGGCGGCCGGCCTGCCCTCGATCGCGGCCTTGACCAGCGACAGCAGCCGCCAGTCGCGCGCCTTGCGGTCGGCAGGCTCCCGCAGGGCCAGCCAGTGCCGGTCAAATCCCATGGCGCGCCTTCAGGAAGTTCGAGACCAGGGCCGCGGTGTCATGCCAGGAAGGAAGCTTCGCACCTTCCACCGCGGCCGCATCCGCCATTCGGGAGCGGAGATCGCCATCCTCGAGCAGCGACCTCAGCGCGTCGGCAAACCGGCCAGGATCGTCCGCGTCGACCAGCAGGCCGGCATTGGCAGGTACGACATCCGGCACGGCGCCCACCCTGCAGCCGACGATCGGCAGTCCATGTGCCAGGGCCTCCGCAAAGACCATGCCGTAGCCCTCGTATCGTGTCGCAAGCGCGAATATGTCCGCCTTTGCAAACTCCGCCTTCACGTCGTCCACCTCGCCGACGAGCTCGATCCTGTCGCGCACCGGAGATTGCGAAAGCCGGCGCCTCGTATCTGCAGTCGTCGCCGGATCGAGGCTCTGGCTGCCGACGATCCTGCAGGACCAGGACAGGTCGGACAGGCGTTCCAGCGCGGAGAGCAGGATATCATGGCCCTTTCGGCGGGTTAAGCTGCCGATGCTCAGGACAAGCGGCGGTTCCCGCGTGCCGGCGGCAAGCGGGGCGGGGTCGATACCGGGCACCGCAACCAGCAGTTTCGCGGCAGGCACGGCGTAGGTGTCGCCGAGAAGCGCCGCGGTTGCCGGCGAGGTTACGATGACGCTCGCCGCGTGCGACAGGGCCGCGGTCTCGCTGTCGATCAGCCGCTTCCTTTCCTCCTCGGCGAGGCCGGTTTCCATGGCCAGCGGATGGTGGACCAGCGCGACGATCGTCAGGCGGTCGGCCTGACGCTCCGCCCATTTCTCCATGACGCCATAGGCCAGTCCGTCGACGATGACGATCGTCCCCCCATCCAGTTCGTCCAGCCGGCGCTCTGCCTCCTTCCGCTGATCCCGATCCGGATTCGGGAAACCCGGGCCGAGCGACAGGGCGTCGACCGTCCAGCCGAGGTCCGACAATCCCGATATGAGGCGGCGATCGTAGCCATAGCCGCCGGTCGGCGTGCTCAAATTGCCGGGATAGGCGAAAACGACGGTCCGGCTCACAGATCGGCCTCGTACCAGCCGCGGGCGGTGTGGGATTCGTGCAGCGTGATGCGCAGGCGGGCGATCCGCCCTCCGCCCTCTCCGAGCTGACCGGCGCGGATCGCTTCGGCAATATCGTCGAACAGGATCTTGGCGAGGAATTCGGTCGTGGTGATCCTGCCGGCGAAACGGTCGATCGTGTCGAGGTTCTGATAGTTCAGCGGGGCGAGGACCCGGCGGAGGAGCTCCGTCGCCCGGCCGATATCGACGGCGAGGCCGTCCTCGTCGAGTTCCCGCGTGAAAAAGGCGGCATCGACCACGAAGGTCGCGCCGTGCATGCCCTGCGCGGGACCGAAGACGGGACGGGGCAGGCTATGCGCGATCATCATGTGATCACGGACTTCGACGGCAAACATGGATTTTCCTCAATAGGAGATACGATGGCAAAGGGTGGCGGGCGAAGCGAGGATGGCGCCGTAGCGGCCGGCCAGTTCGGCGAACGGCGTTTCGCCGGTGATCAGGCAGTCGAGCCGGTCGTCGGCCAGCAGCTGCAGGGCCTTGCGCAGACGCCGCGCGTGGTCCCAGCGGGCACGCTTGTGCGGCGGCAGCGAACCCACCTGAGAGCTTATGATGGAAAGCCGCCGGGCGTGGAACGCCTCGCCGAGCGGTATCTCGATCTGCCTGTCGGCATACCAGCTCGCCTCGACGATGCGGCTTTCCATCCCGCCCAGCCGGAGCGCCTGCCTGAGGGCCTCGGGCGATCCGGACGCGTTGATCAGGCAGTCGTATTCGCCGGCCAGGGTTTGCGGCGGGCCGAACGGGACGCCAAGCCTGCCGGCGGGATCCGCCCTCTCCTCGTTCGTGTCGCAGGCCGTCACGTCTGTTCCGGCGATCCGCGATGAAAGATAGGCCACGAGCAGGCCGACAACGCCTGCTCCGAACACGACGACACGGTCTCCCGGAGACACCTGCGCATCCCAGACGATGTTCAGGGCGGTTTCCATATTGGCAGCGAGCACGGCCCGCTCTGCCGGCACGCCCTCGGGCAGGGGATGCGCGTCACCGGGCTCGAGCGTGAAGACGTCCTGATGCGGATGCAGGGCGAATATCGTCCTGCCGATCAGCGCCTGCGGACCCCTCTCCACCACGCCGACGGACGAGTAGCCGTATTTCAGCGGAAATCCGAAACTTCCTTCCTGATAGGGCGCGCGCATGCGCTCATGCTCGCCGGGCGGCACCTTTCCGGCGAAGACGGTCGCCTCGGTGCCGCGGCTGATGCCGCTGAAAAGGCTGCGGACGACAAGCCGGGAGCCGGTCGGACAGATATGCTGCAGCCTGATCGCGCATCGTCCGGGCCGATCGAACCAGAGCGAACGGGTCTCGCGCGTCTCGTCGGCCTCGCCGACCGCCTCCTGCCTCGTCACCTGCTCTATTCCTCTGCGTCTACGATCTACAGACCTAGGCCCGACCGGCCGATTGGCAAGGCGGGGTCATGGCCCGTCGGGCGACGACCATATCACGTTTAATTTATGCCGGCTCGACTGCGGCAAGGAAAACCGGCGGACGATGCGGGCATGGGATCTCTGGTCTTGCGACCGCTTGTCACGGGGCACCGCGATGCCTAGTCTGGCCCGACCATCCTCGGCAATTCCGGAGGCCTCGTCATGGGCAAACCCGTCCCGAATACGCCCATGCCCGAAGAGGCCGGCATCCTCGATTTCCTCGATATATGCAGCCGCTTCTATCCGCCCGATGCGGTCGATGCTCCGATAGGGCGGCAGCGCGAATGGTACGATGCGCTTTGCGCGCAGTTCGATCGGCCGCTGCCGGACGGAATGGAATTTCGCGACGAGATGCTCTTCGTGCCCATCCGCCGGTATCGACCTGCCGTTATCGGGACCGAAACGATCCTGCTCTATCTGCATGGCGGCGGTTTCGTCGTCGGTTCGCTGCAGAGCCACCATGCCATCTGCGCCGAGATCGCCGATTTTGCCGGCGCCGAACTCGTGTCGGTCGATTACCGGCTGGCGCCGGAACATGTCTGGCCGGCTCAGACCGACGATTGTTTCGGCGTGCTGAAACAGCTCGTCGGACAAGGCAGAAAGGTCGTGCTGATCGGCGATAGTGCCGGCGGCAACCTGGCGGCCGGGCTCGCCCTGCGCTGCCGCGACGAGGCTCTCGAGGGTGTGATCGGCCAGGCCCTGATCTATCCCGCGCTCGGGGGCGACCTCGTCTCGGGCTCCTATGCGGAAATGGCGGATGCGCCTGGCCTGACGACCGCCGATGTCGCCTATTATCGTGGCATCCTGAAGGCGCCCGAAGATGAGCCGGTCGCCTATCCGCTTGTCTCCGCCGATCTGTCGGGCCTCCCGCCGGCCTATATCACCGTGGCGCATTTCGATCCGCTGCGCGATGACGGCAGGCTCTATGCCGAGCGGCTGCGCCATGCCGGCGTCGAAGCGATATTCCGCGACGAGCCGCAAATGGTGCATGCCTGGCTACGCGCCCGCCACATGAGCGAGGGCGCGCGCGCCGGCTTTGCGGCGCTCTGCGAGGCAGTCCGCAAGCTGGCGGGCTAGGTCTTCGCCTTCGACACCAGCACGGGATCGGCCCGGAAGGCGGACGGGAAGATCGCCTTGAGATTGTCGATCTTCGGCATGTCGTTATAGACGATATAGGGATAGGTCGGGTTCATCGTCAGGAAATCCTGATGGTACTTTTCCGCCGGATAAAATCCTTCGAGCGGAGAGACCTTCGTCACGATCGGCTGAGGAAAGAGCCTCGTTCCGTCGAGCTGGGCGATATAGGCCTCCGCGATCCTCTTCTGGTCGGCATCGACGGTGAATATCGCGGACCGATATTGCGTGCCGTGGTCCGGCCCCTGGTAGTTGAGCTGGGTGGGATTATGGGCGACGGAGAAGAAAATCTGGAGAAGCGTGCCGTAGCTCACCTCGGCCGGATCGAAGGTGACTTCCACCGCTTCCGCATGGCCGGACCTTCCGCGGCTGACCGTTTCATAATTGGCGGTCGCCCGGTCGCCGCCCGCATATCCCGAAACCGCGTTCCTGACGCCCTTCACGTGCTGGAAGACACCCTGAACGCCCCAGAAACAGCCACCGGCGAAAACCGCGGTTTGCGGGCCGCCGCCTGCGGGCGCGCTGGCGGCCGGCGCCGGGATGGTCACGGCCGGCTCCTGCGCGAGCGCGACTGTCGTCGGCAGGACAGCCAGCAATCCGGCCAATGCGGCTCCGAGGTATGGACGTGCAAATATCGTCATGACAAATCCTCCGGTTGTCGTGACTGTGTTCCTCATGGCCGTCTTGGTCAATTCACAACGCCGTGGCGCGGCTGCCGCTACATGAGATCGCGGGGAACGGCCTTGTCGAATTTCTTTTCGAAGATCTGCCTTTCGCCGTCATAAGCGAGCACCGAGGCATCGATCAGCCAGTGCGAGTCGGTGCAGGCGATCCTTGCCGTTGAAACGGTTCGGACGAACCAGCGGTCGCGCCTCATGTCACAGGTCCAGGTGCAGGTTCCGGTCATCGACAGCGGGTCGTCCGGGCTGATCGACCAGCTTTCCTCGCGAAGCTGACGGGTGGAAAGCCCGGTGCCGGGATGTTCGGCAAGTCCCGTGTCCTCGATAATCTCGTAGCGCGTCCGGCCGGTGGAGAGGTCGCGGGTCACGCTGCGGCGGGTCTCGGACGGAGCGTGCTCGACATATTTCGGCAGGGGATCGGCATTGTCCGGCTGTTTCATCTCGAACGGCTGATGATCGCCGAGAAGCGGCATGGCGAGGCCGAGGGAGGCGACGTCGATCGTCACGCCGGGATCGACGGGGGGCGGCAGGATCAACGGCCAGTAGGCGGTCGAAAGCGACAGGCGGATCCGGTGGCCTTCGCCGAAACGATAGCCGCAGGCATCGAGGGGAATGCGGATGGTCACCGGTTCTCCCGGCCGCAGGGGCTGCGGTTCTTCGTTGCCGGCGCGATGGGCGAGGTTGAGGACGCCGAAGGAGACGCGTGTCGCCGTACCGTCGGGATGCACATCGACGATACGGGCGCAGAGATTGGCGAGTTCGGCATCGGCGCGGAGTGTCAGGGCGATGCTCGGACGGCCGAGATAGGTTTTCGCCTCGCCGAGCGGTGGCGTCTGGAAGACCAGCGATCCGGCGTCGTCGACACGCTGGTCGCCGGCAAGCTCGGCGTCCGGCTTCAGCGTGAACCATTCGCCGGAAGCCGTACCGGTATCGAGCGGCGACTTCAGGTAGGCCTCGTGTTCTGGCGCGTTGGGGATCGGCATGCCTTCGAGCAGCGTGCCGAACTGGTCGACATAGAAACATTCGCTTTCGGGTTCGGTCCACCGGTTCTTCGAGATCCAGAAGCCGGGATCGGCATCGCGGCGCAGGGCCGGTTTCGGTCCGTCGAGAACATAGGCGCGAACCTGCGGCAGGTCCTCGATGCCATTCCCTTCGCCCCGCAGCCAGCGGTTCCAGAAGGCGATCGCCTCGCCGTGGAAATCGGCGCGCGGCTTCGGCCAGGCAAAATGCGGATATTTGTGCACCCAGGGGCCGATCAGCGCCTTGGCCTTGTCGCCCAGCCCCTCCGCGGCGAGAAGCGGTGTGTTGCGGTAGCCATCGGCCCAGCCGGCGATCACCAGTGCCGGAATTTGAATAGCCGAGTAATCTTCGCAGATCGATCCATGCTTCCAGAAGGTGTCGCGGCGCTGGTGGGCGAGCCATTCCTCCATGAAGAACGGTTCGTTTTCCAGCCGCTCCATCCACATGTCCAGCCAGCGGTCGCCGACGATGTCGGGATCGGGCGAGCGCGACTGGTAGGCGAGCATGGTCGCCGCCCAGGATAGCTGGGCCGACAGGTGGCAGCCGTTTTTGTAATGGATGTCGTCGTTGTAGCGGTCTGTGGTGGAGGCGATCGAGATCACCGCCTTCAGCGCCGGCGGGCGCAGGGCCGCGACCTGCAGGCAGTTGAAGCCACCCCAGGAAATGCCCATCATGCCGACAGAGCCGTTGGACCAGGGCTGTCCGGCGATCCATCCGATCAGCTCGCAAGCGTTGGCGAGTTCGAGTTCGGTATATTCGCCGTCTATCACGCCGTCGGATTCGCCCGAACCGCGGATATCGACGCGTATGCCGGCAATGCCGGCTGCAGCGAATACCGGATAGGTGGATTCGTCGCGCGGGCTCGTTCCGTCACCCTTACGGTAGGGCAGGAATTCGAACACCGCCGGTACCGGGTCGGCGTCCGCGCCATCCGGCATCCAGATGCGGGCGGCAAGCCGCGTCCCGTCCTTCAGCCTGATCCACTGGTTCTCGATGACGGTAAAGGGACGCTCAGCCATGCACATGAAGCTTTCGATGATTGAAACTCAGTTTCCGGCACTTTCCATGCGCCGGGTTGCAAGCACCTTTTCCAGCCAGCCGAGCTCCATTTCGGGCACGGATTTCAGGAGAAGGTCGGTATAATCGTCGAAAGGCGGGGAAAGCGCCCGGGATTTCGGGCCGAAGCGCACCAGCCTGCCGCGATGCATCACGGCGACGGAATCGGCTATGGCGCGGACGATGGCGATATCGTGGGTGATGAAGACATAGGAAAGCTGCTGCTCTTCCTGCAGTTTCATCAGCAGTTTCAGGATGCCCTCCGCCACCAGCGGGTCGAGCGCCGAAGTCGGTTCGTCGCAGAGGATCAGTTCCGGCTTGGCTGCCAGCGCCCGGGCAATCGCCACGCGCTGTTTCTGGCCGCCGGAAAGCTCGGCCGGATAGCGGTCGACAAAACCGTTGCCCATCTCGATCTGTTCGAGCAGCTCCTTCACGCGTGCGGTCTTCGCCGCGCCCCTCAGGCCGTAATAGAAGGTGAGCGGCCTGCCGATGATATCGCGCACCGTCTGGCGCGGGTTCATCGCGGTATCGGCCATCTGGTAGATCAGCTGGATGCGGCGCAGGTCGTCGCGGGGCCTGTTCCTGAGCAACGGCGTCAGAGACTTGCCTTCGAACGTGATCGCCCCATCGCTCGGCGGCAGGAGACCGGTGATGACACGCGCGAGGGTCGATTTGCCGGAGCCGGATTCGCCGACGATCGCCAGCGTCTGCCCCTTGCAGAGATGCAGCGAGACGCCGTGCAGCACCTTGAAACCGTTGGAATACTGGGCGCTGACATTGTCGATCTTCAGCAGCGCCTTCGACTGGTCGGGCGCCTCGTGGCGGATTTCCTGGCGAACGTTGACGAGCGCCCGCGTATAATCTTCGGTCGGGGCTTCGATGATCTGCTGCACCGGACCGTATTCGACCGTCTTGCCATGACGCAGGACCATGATGTCGTCGGAAATCTGGGCAACGACCGCAAGGTCATGGGTGATGTAGAGCGCTGCGGTATCGGTTTCCTCGATCGCGTGTTTGATCGCCGCCAGAACATCGATCTGGGTCGTCACGTCGAGGGCGGTCGTCGGTTCGTCGAAGACGATCAGTTCCGGGTTGGAGCAGAGCGCCATCGCCGTCATGGCGCGCTGCAACTGTCCGCCGGAGACCTGGTGCGGAAAGCGGTCGCCGAACGCTTCCGGGCTCGGCAGGCCAAGGACCTGGAACAGATAGAGCGCCCGCTTGCGGGCTTCATCCTTGCTCATCAGCCCGTGCTTGACCGACGCCTCGATCACCTGGTCACCGAGCCGGTGGGCCGGGTTGAAGGCGGCCGCCGCCGATTGGGCCACGTAGCAGACGCGTGCGCCACGCAGCCTGCGGACACCGCCCTTTCCAAGTTTCAGGATGTCGGTGCCTTCCAGTTTCACCTCGCCACCGGTGATTTCTGCACCACCGCGGCCATAGGCGAGGGCGGAAAGGCCGATCGTCGACTTGCCTGCGCCGGATTCGCCGATTAGGCCGAGAACCTTGCCTTTCTGGAGATCGAAGGAAACGCCATCGACGATGGTGATGCGTCTTGGTGGCTCCCCGGGCGGATAGCTGGTCGCCTCGATCCTGAGATCGCGCACGGACAGGAGATTGGATGGGGCCTCATGCATCGCCGCGCCCTCCCTTCAGGCTGGAGGTTCGTTTCAGCAGCCAGTCGACCACCAGATTGACGCAGACGGCGAGGGCTGCGATCGCGGTGCCCGGTACGAGAGCCGCCGAGACGCCGAAGATGATGCCGTCCTTGTTGTCCTTCACCATGCCGCCCCAGTCGGCGGCCGGCGGCTGAATGCCGAGGCCGAGGAAGGAGAGGGTGGACAGGAACAGGATCGCGAAGGCGAAGCGCAGGCCGAATTCGGCCAGGAGCGGCGACAGGGTGTTGGGCAGGATCTCGCGGAAGATGATCCAGATCTTGCCTTCGCCGCGCAGTTTGGCGGCCTCGACGAACTCCATCACTGCGACATCGAGCGCCACGGCGCGGCCGAGACGATAGACGCGGGTCGAATCGAGCACGGCCATGACGAGGATCAGGATGAGGATATGCTGCGGCAGGACCGCCAGCACGACGAGCGCGAAGATCAGCGTCGGGATCGACATCATCAGGTCGTTGAAGCGGGAGAAGACTGTGTCGACGAGACCGCCTGAAACGGCGGCGACGAAGCTCAGGATGATGCCGAGCGAGAAGGAAATGACGGTCGCGGCCAGGGCCACGAACAGCGTCGTGCGGGTGCCGTAGATCAGGCGCGAGAGAATGTCGCGGCCGAGATTGTCGAGACCGAAGAAGAACTGGTCGTCGGCGAGCTGCCAGACGCCGCCCACGACTTCCGTCTCGCCGTAAGGCGCGATGAACGGTGCGAAGAGAGCACAGAAAATGGCAAGGCCGATGCCGAAGATGCCGATCCAGGCGGTGATGGGGATTTCTCTCAATCTCATCGCGGATGCCTCAGACGGGGATTGGCGACGATCGCGAGGATGTCCGCCAGCATGTTCAGGAGAATGTAGACGGCGGCGAAGATCAGTCCGCAGGCCTGCACGACCGGCATGTCGCGCACCGTCACCGCATCAACCATGTATTGGCCCATTCCGGGATAGACGAAGACCACCTCGACCACGACGACGCCGACGACCAGATAGGCGAGGTTGAGCGCCACGACGTTGATGATCGGCGCCAGTGCGTTGGGCGCCGCGTGCTTGACGATCGCCCGCCAGTTCGAGAGCCCCTTGAGCTCGGCCGTTTCCATATAGGCGGAAGACATGACCGAGAGGATCGCCGCCCGCGTCATGCGCATCATGTGGGCGAGCACGACGAGCACGAGCGTCGCCGTCGGTAGCGCGACGGTCTGGATGCGCTCGAGAAGACCCATGCCCTGATAGACGGTCGCGGGAAAGGTCGCGATGCCGAAATTGACGGCGAAATAGAGGATCAGCAGATAGCCGATGAAGAATTCCGGCAGCGAGATCGCCGCGAGCGAGATCACGTTGATGATCTTGTCGGGCATGCGATCGCGGAAATGCACGGACAGCATGCCGAGCCCGATCGCCAGCGGCACCGCGATGATCGCCGCGAAACCGGCGAGAAAGAGCGAGTTTCCGAGCCGGTTGCCGACCTGTTCCGAGACGGAATTGCGGCTGGCCCAGGACGTGCCGAAATCACCCTGGACGACACCGCCCAGCCAGTCGAAATAACGGGTGACGACCGGTCGGTCGAGGCCGAGCTCGGCGCGGATGTTGGCGATCGTCTCCGGCGTTGCCGACTGGCCGAGATAGGTCGAGGCGAAATCGCCGGGCAGGGCTTCCACACCGGCGAAGATCAGCACGGAAACGGCTAGGAGCAGGACGAGCGAGAGCAGGAAGCGCTCGAAGATGAGGGCCAGCAGCGGAAACCGCTCCCTCAGGCTGCGGCTCGGCGTGCCGCCGGCCTCTGCGGAATTTGACATCTGGCGCGACCCCGTTTCCGAAATGAAGGAATGGGATCGCAGGGAAGGCCCTGCGATCCCTGTTCATCGGCGGGCCGGCGCATCGAGCCCGAAGACCGCAACCGGTTTTTCGGGTGGGATGCGCCACTTGCGTTTCGCGGCACCGGCCGCACGCCGCTTCCGGCGTGCGGTGCTGCAAAAGCCCTGGTCGAGGATCAGGCGTCGAGCCAGACGCGGGTTGCGACATAGCCGTTCGACATGTCGTTGCCGATGTCGTTGACATAGCCCTTCAGCTTCTTGGTGCCGGCATTCACGAAGTCGTTGAACATCGGCAGGATCGTGCCGCCTTCGTCGCGCACCAGCATCGCCATTTCGCGATACATCTCCTTGCGCTTCGTCTCGTCGAGTTCGCCGCGGGCGGAGATCAGGAGCTTGTCGAACTTCTCGTTCTTGAAACGGGTGTCGTTCCAGTCGGCGGTCGAGAGATAGGCGCCGGAATAGAACTGGTCCTGCGTCGCGCGGCTGCCCCAGTAGGAGGCGGAGAAGGGCTGGACGTTCCAGACGTTCGACCAGTAGCCGTCGCCGGGCTCGCGCTTGATCTCGATGTCGATGCCGGCCTTCTTGGCGCTCTGCTGGAAGAGCACCGATGCGTCGACGGCGCCCGGGAAGGCGACTTCGGACGTCCGCAGCAGGACCGAACCGCTATGGCCGGACTTCTTGTAGTGGAAGGCCGCCTTGTCGGGATCGTAGGCGCGCTGCTCGATCCCTTCGGGGAAGAGCGCATAGGTGTCGTTGATCGGGAAATCGTTGCCGACCTTGCCGTAACCGCCGAGAATGCGCTTGACCATCTCCTCGCGGTCGATGGCGTATTTCAGCGCCATGCGCAGGTCGTTGTTGTCGAACGGCGCCTTGTCACAGTGCATGATGAAGACGTAGTGACCGCCGCCCGAAGTGGTGAGCAGCTGGACGTTCGGCGAGCGGGTGAGCAGTGCCACGGTCTTCGGATCGACGCGGTTGATGAACTGCACCTGGCCGGACGAGAGCGCCGCGATACGGGCCGTCGCGTCGTTCATGGTGATGATCTCGACGCTGTCGACGAAACCGCGATCCGAGCGCCAGTCGCTCTGGTTCTTCTCGAACGTCACGCGGACGCCGGGCTCGAAACTCTTGACCTTGTAGGCGCCGGTGCCGACACCCGCGGTGGGGTTGTCGATGCCGCCGTTCGGCTGGATGACGAGGTGGTAGTCGGTGAAGATCGCCGGCAGGTCGGCATTCGGCGCATCGAGCGTGACGACCAGGTCGCCGCCCTTGTTCTCGATCGAGGTGATCGACTTCATGACGCCGGCGGCACCGGATTCGGTCTTGGCGTCGCTGTGGCGCTTCAGGGTGGCGACGACGTCGTCCGCCGTCATCTCCTTGCCGTCGTGGAACTGGACACCCTTGCGGAGCTTGAAGGTCCAGGTCTTCGCATCGGTCGACGGTTCCCAGGATTCGGCGAGCGAGGGGATGGGCGCGCGGGTTTCGGGGTGGGTTTCGACGAGCGTATCGCCCCAGGAGCGCAGGGCGGCGAACATGACCTGGGAAGTCGCCTTGGCGGGGTCGATGGAATCGGTCGCGGCGCCGCCTTCCAGACCGAGCTTGAGAACGCCACCCTTCTTCGGCGTCTGGGCGGCAGCGCTGGTGGCGAAGAGGTTGCCTGCGGCGGTCAGCGTCATGCCGGCGGCCATGGCGCGGCCCATGAACTCGCGGCGGTTCATGCCGCCCGCCGTCACACGGCCGGCGAGATATCTGGTAAAGTCGTTCATTCCCCTGTTCCCTTGTCGTTGATTGTTGATGCGGAGGGGGAACGGCAGGCGATTTCCTCTTTCGCTTGTCCGTCGTTCCCTGATCATTTTTCGGGAATGCTCCGGTTGTCGCCGGCTTCCGTCCTTCCTTGAAAAGAGACGCCGGTTTGTTGTTCTTGGCCCGGGTCTGTCTCGAAATGTAATTGCCAGCGATTAAGCGGCCTATTGGCTGCGCGAAGCTGCGTCCCCTGCGACATAAAGTGACCGCTCTGCGACGATAATCGCAAGCTGTTTTTTCGTTTTTTTGCCGATCGGGTCCGTCAGCCGCGTGCGATCGCGTGGAAGAAAGTGCCGCTGACCTTGTTTCGCCGGCCGCCGGAAGGGCCGATTTCCCGGCCCGTGCCGTCGGCGATCATGGCAGCCGGATCGTCGGTTCCGGGGGCCACGACGCTCGCGTAGTGGAACTCGTGGCCGCGTATGACGTCGCCTTTCCCGCCCACCGGACAATCCGCCGTCAGCGTCGCCTGCCGGTAACCGAGGTTCATTCTGCGCTTGGCGAAACTGGTCGAATGCGACAGGAGGCCGGTCATGACGTGGGTGGCGCCATCCGCATCCTCCAGTGTTTCTCCCAGCACCATGTAGCCGCCGCATTCGCCATGCACCGGTTTTCCTTCGGCGAAAATCTTCAGCCCCGCCTTGAAATTCTCGGCCGCCGCCAGTCTGCCCGGATGGAGTTCCGGATACCCGCCGGGGAGCCAGCAGACGTCGCAATCGGCCGGCGGGGCTTCGTCGGCAAGCGGCGAAAAGGGGATGATCTCTGCGCCCATGGTCCGCCATTCCCGCTTGATATGCGGATAGAGGAAGGTGAATGCCGCATCTTCGGCGAGCGCGATCCGCTGTCCCGGCGGTCTGATGGCATGCTCGGCCGAGCCGGAGGGAATGTCGAAGGGTCTCGCGGCCGCAAAGATCGCGTCGAGATCGAGAGAGCGCTCCATCGCATCTGCCAGCCGGTCGATATGGGCGTCCATCTCCGGATGTTCGCTCGCCTGGACGAGCCCGAGGTGGCGCTCGGGAAGAACCAGCGTCGGATCGCGCAGGACCGTGCCGACGACGGGGAGACCGAGGGCTTCGATCGCGTCGCCGGAAAGCTTCCTGTGCCGTTCGCTGCCGGCCCGGTTGAGGATGCAGGCGGCGATCTTCACGGCCGGGTCGTAATGCATGAAGCCGCAGGCAACCGCCGCAGCCGTCTGGCTCTGACCGGAAACGTCGAGCACCAGAAGTACCGGCAGACCGAACAGGCGAGCCAGATCGGAGGCCGCACCCGAGCGGTTGGGTTCGGTGACGATGCCGTCGAACAGGCCCATGGCGCTCTCGATCAGGATCAGGTCGGCATCCTCTGCCTGCTGGCGCGCGAGGTGGCGCAGCAGGTCGGGAGCCATGGCCCAGCTGTCGAGATTGAGGCCCGGCAGGCGGGTCGCCGCCTCGTGGAACCCCGGATCGATGTAATCCGGCCCGGTCTTGATGCCGCGTACCTTCACGCCGCGCCGCTGGAAGGCCCGCAGGAGGCCGATCGTCACGCTGGTCTTGCCGGAGCCCGAGCGCGGAGCGCCGATGATGAGGGCACGTGTGGTCA
>JBQGDG010000128.1:0-8351 GCA_052038935.1 Neorhizobium sp.
GCGCGAAATGCCCTGGATGTCGAGACCGTAGACGGCGTTTTCGATCACCGTCCGGTGCGGCAGGAGCGCGAACTTCTGGAACACCATCGCCGTCTTGTGGCGGCGGAATTCGCGCAACGCCCGTTCGTTCATGCCGCAGATGTTGACGCCGTCGTAGATGACCTCGCCGTAGGTCGGCTCGATCAGCCGGTTGATATGGCGGATCAGCGTCGACTTGCCGGATCCCGACAGGCCCATGACGACGGTGATGCCGCCCGCCGGCATTGAGATGTTGATATCCTTCAGGCCGAGAACATGGCCGTATTTCTCGTTGAGCTCGGCCTTCGAAAGACCGTTCTTGACCGCCTCGACATGCTGGCGGCCGTTGGGGCCGAAAATCTTGTAGAGACCCTTGATCTCTATGCCGTGACTAGCCATGGACCACCTCCGAATGACGCTGAAGCCGCTTGCCGAAGGCCTGGCTGGTCCGATCGAAGATGATGGCGATCGCGACGAGCGCAAAACCGTTGAGGAAGCCGAAGGTGAAGAACTGATTGTTGATCGCCTGCAGCGTGTTCTTGCCCAGGCCGCCGACACCGACCATCGATGCGACTACGACCATGGCGAGCGACATCATGATCGTCTGGTTGATGCCTGCCATGATCGTCGGCAGGGCGAGCGGCATCTGCACGTTCCAGAGTTTCTGCCGCGAGGACGAACCGAAGGCATCGGCGGCCTCCAGCACTTCCTTGTCGACCAGCCTGATGCCGAGATTGGTGAGGCGGATCATCGGTGGTACCGCGTAGATGACGACTGCGATCAGGCCGGGCACCTTGCCGATGCCGAAGATCACCACGACCGGAATGAGATAGACGAAGCTCGGCATCGTCTGCATCACGTCGAGGACGGGATTGACCACGCCCTGGACACGATCCGAACTCGCCATCAGGATGCCGATCGGCAGTCCGATGATGATGGCGATCAGCGTCGATACCGTGACGATTGCGAGCGTCGTCATCGTGTCCTGCCACAGGCCGAACACGCCGATGAACACCATGCCGATCGCCGTGCCGACGGTGATGCGGATGCTGCGGCTGCCGAAATAGACGACGAGCAGCATGATCGCGAGCACAAGGATCCAGGGAGAGGTCGTAAACAGCCGTTCCAGGTAGTTCAGGAACCATTGAAGAGGCTGAACGACGATGTCGATGACGCTGCCGTATTCGCGTACGAGGCCTTTGAAACCGTCGTCGATCACCCGGCGCGCATCACGAATGTAACTGTCGCTGATGGCCGGGAACCTACAGAGGGCTCGCGGCAGGAATTCGCAGATCGCCATGGTTTTCCCCTTCTTGTGCCTGTTCTTTTCAATTCTGGCTGCGCGTCGCTGAGCGGCATGGCTTTCCGGTCGCGACAGTTATTGTGCACAGACAGGCAGTATCGCGGAGTATTTTTGCGGTCGCACGGCCTGATGCGACATGTCGCACGGTCTCCGCGACGTATTCGGGAGGCGACGGCGAACCGCCGCCTCCCGGAATGCTTCTCAGAGCGATGCCTTGACCTTTTCGGCAACCTCGGGCGAAACCCACTTCGTCCAGACTTCAGGCATGGTTTCGAGGAAGTGCTTGGCTGCGTCCTCGTTGGTGCCCTGGTTGTCGGTCTGCCAGGCGAGGATGCCGTTGACCGTGGCGTTGCCCCACTTGCGGGCCTTGATGTAGTCCATCGCGACGCCGGCCTTTTCGGCAAACTGCTTCGTCACGACGGTGAAGGCCTGCGAGGTCGGATAGGAGTTGACCTTCGGGTTGGCGCAATCCGGAACGGCGGTGCAGGCGTCCCAATCGGCCTTGTCGTGCGGCGCGTCGAAGGAAAGCTTCACCATTTCGTACTTGCCGAGGATCGCCGTCGGAGCCCAGTAGTATCCGAGCCAGCCGGTCTTCTTCTCGAATGCGCTGGCGATCGAGCCGTCGAGGCCTGCAGCCGAGCCGGTGTCTACCAGTTCGAAACCCTTCTCCTTGGCGCCGATGGCCTTGTAGAGGTTTGCCGTCGAGACCTGGCAGTTCCAGCCCGACGGGCAGTTGGTCACGGCCGCCTTGGACGGGTCCTCGGGAGCGGGAAACAGTTCGGGATGCGCAAGCGCCTGTTCCACGGTCTTGATGTCCGGATGGGCATCGGAAAGGAACTTCGGGATCCACCAGCCCTCGACCGCGCCATCGGCGAGGATTTCGGCGGCTTCGATCAGGCGGCCTTCCTTGACTGCTTCGTCGAGCGGCGTGCGGACGGCGTTTACCCAGAATTCCGGGGCCATGTCCGGCTGGGCCTTTTCGTTCATCGAGGTGAAGGTCGGCATCGTGTCGCCGGTCACCAGCTCGACGGTGCAGCCATACCCTTCCTCGAGGATGATCTTGTCGACATTCGCGGCGACACCGGCCGACGCCCAGTTCATTTCGGCGATCGAGACGGAGCCGCAATCCGCCTGGGCCGCGCCGGCATAGGCATAAAGACCGGCGGCGAGTACCGTGGAAGCGAGGAGTTTTTTCATCTTTAAGACCTCCCAGTCTTATTGTTTGAAATTCACGAGACGGAGCCGGCGCGGCCGGTTCCATGGGTAAGGACCAGTGGTGGAGCAACCGAGGGCTGCATCCTGATATGGCCAGCGCTTACATGCGTCTTCTGGCTGTCCAGGGCAATCTGCCATAGATAGGGCGCATTTTTCGTGTCAGCGCCGGTAGCCTACGACGTCCCGCAAATAAATCAACAGCGGCTGGGATAATGCTCGGCCGTTCGGGCCGGCGTAACTTGTTGGAAGTTCGGCATTTGTTGTTTACGCAAGGCCGAAAAACGGTCAATTGCCGTCAATATGCGCTATCTGCTTGGGAATTTGGATAAACCGGTCGAGGAGATCGGAAATGTCACGCCCGAGATTTGACGTTTGATAGCCGATTAGCGCCGTCGCATCGTCACGCATTTTTTTGCTCGGGAGCCAAAAAAGATTTTCGAGCGCCGATAAATGCGCTCACTAACCATCCGGTAAGAATGTCGGGGTAATGATCTTGGCGCGGACCGAGAGGCCGCGGATGGCGCCGGCCTGGGTAAAGCGTACCGGCCGCCATTTCTCCGGTCGCGCATTCGCTGCCGCTCGTTGTCGGTCAGCTGCGCTACGCAGGGTTGCGTTTCGCCATCCGGAATGTTTTTTAATTCGATCGACGGTCATGATTGCGCCGCGCCGCCTCGGGCAGGCGCGGCATCTCATATGCGCCACGCTGTCGCATGGCGCAGAAGGGCGGTCAGCCCAGGCTCCAGGTCCTGATGAAACCGAACATCGAACGCTTCTCGCGGTCGGACGTGCGGGCGTCCTTGAAAGCGCGCGGAGTCTCGGAATTCCAGGCAATCTGGACGCCGTTATTGTTCCTGAAAACGTAAAGCATCGGTGTTTCCTCTGAGGTCGCGATCTCGTCCGTCGCGCCATGTATTTTGGCGATGCAATACGCCTGCCCATGACGGCGCACAACTCGGCGCCACGTCACGCGATGTCGTAATTTGGATAGTGCGCCGGTTTGCGTCGTCGCAGGGCATTTACGCCCTTCTTTTTCCCATCCTGTTGACTTTGTCGGTGCTCCCCTCCACCTTGGAAGGGCAATGCGAATCCAGACAAACCCGAACACGGACCGGACGCCTCATAAATCTACGAATCGTCCGGTTTCGTCTGGCTTTGACGCGAACCTTTCCCCCTTGCTTCTCTTCGGCCCATGATCCTGTCCGGCAAGACTGCTCTCGTTCTCGGCGGCGCGCGTTCCGGCAAGTCCTCGTTTTCCGAAACGCTGGCGCGGCAGACCGGCCTTGAACGGCATTACGTCGCCACCGGCCGCGCATATGACGACGAGATGCGCGCGCGGATCGCCCGCCATCGCGACGATCGTGGAACGGACTGGATCACGCACGAGGAGCCGGTCGATCTGGTCGGAACGCTTGCGGCCGTCGATGCCGCGGGCCGTGTCGTTCTTGTCGACTGCCTGACCCTCTGGCTGACCAATCTGATGATGCTGGATGCGGACATTCCGGCAAGCTCGGCCGGACTGTTAGAGCGGCTCGCCGCGTCGCAGGCGACCGTCATCCTCGTATCGAACGAGGTCGGTCTCGGGATAGTGCCGGAAAACCGGATGGCGAGGGAATTTCGCGATCATGCCGGGCGGCTGCATCAGCGGATAGCTGCCGTTGCCGACGAAGTGTTCTTCGTCGCCGCCGGCCTGCCGCTTCGCATGAAGGGCTGACCTGCGGGGCGAGGCGAGCCGGCCTCAGTATCCGAGCCAGAGACGGGCAGGGTGGTTGGGATCGGCGAGCAGCTTGGTCGCGAGCGCCAGGCAGGACAGTACCAGCAGCGGCTTGATCAGCTTCGCGCCTTTTTTCATCGCAAGTCCCGAACCGATCTGGGCGCCTATGAACTGTCCGACCCCCATCATCAGTCCGACCTTCCAGAGGATCGAGCCGGTCGCAGCGAAGACGAGGAAGGACCCGAAATTCGATCCGAAATTGATCAGTTTCGTGTGCGCCGTCGCCTTGAGCAGTCCGAAACCCGCCAGCAGCACGAAACCCAGCATGTAGAACGAGCCGGCGCCCGGCCCGAACACGCCGTCATAGATGCCGACGAGCGGCACCAGGGTCACGCCGAACAGGAATGGCGTCACCCGGCGGTGACTGTCGATATCCGCCAGATTGGGCTTGAGCGCGAAGAAAAGCGCGATTGCGATCAACAGGAAGGGGATGGCCGCGGCGAGCGTCGATGCCGGCACGACGGAGGCGAGCAGCGCCCCGGCCGCGCCGCCGGCCGTAGCCGTGATCGCCATCGGCATCTGGGCGCGCAGGTTGATGTGGCCCTTGCGGGCGTATGCGATCGTCGCCGAGGCCGATCCGAATTGACCCTGCAGCTTGTTGGTGGCGATGGCTTCCAGCGGCGGTATGCCGGCGATCAGCAGCACGGGGATGGTGATCAGCCCGCCGCCGCCCGCGATGGCGTCGACGAAGCCGGCGAAGCAGGCGGCGAGGAAAAGGATGAGGAGAAGTTCGAAGGCGATGTCGGCCACGGGATGCTCTCGGCGGGAAGAAAGCCGCCTTGTGGCATCGTCGGCGGTCGGCGCGCAAGGTATATCAAGGGTGGCATCGCCCGTGTCGGCAGGACGGCGGGATTGCGCCCGGGATGAATGACGCTAAGGTGCGCGGCCTCGATAACCGAACGGCGAAGACTGGATAGACGGATGCAGAAAGTCATATTCGATACGGATCCCGGCGTGGACGATGCCATGGCGCTCCTCTACCTGCATCGGCATCCCGATATCGAACTCGTCGGCGTGACGACGGTGTTCGGCAACGCGCCGATCGAGATCACGACGCGCAACGCACAGTTTCTGCACAGGGAATGGAGCATTGCCGCGCCGATCGCCGAAGGGGCCGGCAGGGCCTATGACGAAGCGCGTGATGCGGCCCATTTCGCCCCCGTCGTCCACGGTGAAGACGGTCTCGGCAATATCGGCGTGCCGCTGGATATCGATTTTCCGCTCGACGGCCGCCCGGCGTCGCAGTTCATCATCGACACGGTGAGGGCAGATCCCGGCAACGTCACCCTGGTCGCGGTCGGACGCATGACCAATCTGGCGCTCGCGCTGAAGGCCGATCCGCAGATCGCCGCGCTTGTGAAGGAAGTCGTCGTCATGGGCGGCGCCTTCGACGTCAATGGCAACGTCACGCCGGCGGCGGAAGCCAATATCCATGGCGATCCGGAAGCGGCCGACGTGGTCTTCACCGCCCCGTGGAAAGTCACGATCATCGGTCTCGACGTGACGATGAAAACGATCATGTCTGCAGACTATCTGGCGCGCATGGTTGAAGCCGGCCCGCCCGAACTCGGGCTCCTGTCGGATCTGTCGCAGTATTACATCGATTTCTATCGCCAGCGTGTCGGCCTCGACGGCATGGCGCTGCACGACAGCTGCGCCTGCGTCTACCTCACGGAGCCGCATCTCTTCGACGTCAGGACCGGACCTGTCCGAGTCGTCTGCGGCGGGCTGGCGGACGGCAAGACAATCCAGGCACCCGACAGCGGCCGCAAGTTCGTCGGCAGCGCCTGGGACGAGGTGCCGAGCCAGGTCGTCTGCACCGGCATTCGCCCGCAGGACGTCCTGGAAGCCGTCCGCGCCGTCCTCGTCGAGGGCCGCGCTCCTTGAGCCGCCGCCGTGGCGCTCAGTCGCGACCGGCGGCATAGGCCAGCCGCTCGAAATCCGGCACCACGACATGGCGGTTGTTTTCGATATGGATGAGGCCGTCCTTGCGCAGCTTGGTCATCTGGCGGCTGACGGTCTCGATCGTCAGCCCCAGGAAGTCGGCGATATCGGCCCGCGACAGGGGCAGGTCGAAGACGCATTCGCCGAGACATTCCGCTTCCGTATGCGAGGCGATCAGGACGAGCAGGCTTGCCACCTTCTCGCGGGCTGACTTGCGGCCGAGCGTCAGCATCCAGTCGCGCGCTTCGTCGAGTTCGTTGAGCGCCTGGTTGTGCAGGCGGCTGCCCAGTTCCGCCGATTCGGCGATCATCCGTTCCAGCAGCCGGCGCGGCAGCACACACAGTTCGGTATCCGTGGCGGCTTCCGCGGTCATCAGGCTTTCACCGAGAAACGGCCGGCCCATGAAGTCCGGCGCGAACTGCAGTCCGACGATCTGCTGGCGCCCGTCGGCCATGACCTTCGAGAGCTTCACCACGCCTTTCAGGATGTTGGAATAGGAGGTGACCCGCTCACCCTGTCCGATGAGTTCGGTGCCCGCCTCCACCGCGCGTCGTTGGGAATGCCTGTTCAGTTCCGCCAGCTGGCGCGGCGAAAGCGTGGAGCACATGCCGTTGTGGCGCGACTCGCAGCCGCGGCAGACAAGCGGCATTTCCTCGATATCGGGGATTTTTACCTGCGCATCCATCTTCACGTCCCAAATGTGCGGCAACCGTCGCCATGACCCTGAACCGGCAGACGATTCCACGCATGATCCAGGTCAAAATCGGAGAAATAATCTCGAGTGGCCGTCGATTAGCTACCCGACCGGGTCTCGGTTTCCCACCCGCATGGATTGCGACATGGTTTCGCAGCACCCGCGCAGGCCTGCCGCGGACGGTCGACTGCGGCCCGCCGCCTGCGCCCGGATATTGCCGTTTGCGCAACAGTTCCGGTGCAAATTTGGCTCGTGAAAAACGAAGCCATTGGCATTTGGAACCGATTTCCCTATGTGGAACTCTGATTTACCTATTCTTCAGAGGACATGGGCGTGACTGCTACCTTCGACAAAGTTGCCGACATCATTGCTGAAACCAGCGAAATCGACCGCGAGACGATCACCCCCGAAAGCCATACGATCGACGATCTCGGTATCGACAGCCTCGATTTCCTCGATATCGTCTTTGCGATCGACAAGGAATTCGGCATCAAGATTCCGCTCGAACAGTGGACGCAGGAAGTGAACGAGGGAAAGGTCTCCACCGAGGAGTACTTCGTTCTCAAGAACCTCTGTGCCAAGATCGACGAGCTGAGGGCGGCCAAGGGCTGATCCGGGCATGCTGCTCGAATATTTCCAGATGATCGACCAGGTCGAATCGCTCGATCTCGACGGGAAGATCCTCAAGGCGCGCTCGACCGTGCCGGCGAAGAGCCCCGTTTTCGAGGGCCATTTTCCCGGCATGCCGCTCGTGCCGGGCGTTCTTCTGATCGAAACCATGGCTCAGGCGTCCGGCATGCTGGTGCTTGCGGCCAGCGATTTCGCCGCCATGCCCTTCCTGATGTCGGTCGACAGCGCCAAGATGCGGACCTTCGTCGAGCCGGAAGCCGTACTCGACATCGAGGCCTTCCTGGAGCATGAAGGTTCCGGTTACGCCGTGACCAAGGCGAAGATCACCTCGGCCGGGAAAAAGGTCTGCGACGCGCAGCTGAAACTGCGAACGATGCCGTTTACCGAGATTCCGCTGGCGCCGATCGTGCGAAAGCGCGCCGAAGAGGTCGGGCTGGTCGCGGCAATGGAAGCTCGCCGCTGAACCTGCGGCATGAAACGTCCGTGGGCGCGCCACGGCCCTCGAACGAGGACAGAGATGAAGTCTGACAATGATGTTGTGATCACCGGTATCGGCATCGTGACCTGCCAGGGTGTCGGCATGGAGGCGCATATCGCCTTCCTCTCGCAGCCGTCTGCGGCAAAGCCGAAGGTCTAGACCGGACGCTTCGATCCCTATCCGATCCATCCCATGCCGGAAATCGACTGGTCGGCACAGATCGCCAAGCGCGGCGACCAGCGTCAGATGGAGAACTGGCAGCGGCTCGGCGTCTTCGCCGCCGGCCTGGCGCTCGATG
>JBQGDG010000129.1:0-15540 GCA_052038935.1 Neorhizobium sp.
TACCTCGTTCCGAACGTCGCCCTGCCGAAGGAAATCGGCGCACCGGTCAAGGAATACTTCTCTGAGAGCGGCTTCGGCGGCGGCCACGAGAACCTCGTTCTCGCCGTTCTCGACAAGAAGTTCGACGTCGGCACGACCTTCGGTTCGGGCGTCGGCAAGTGGGAAGACGGCTATACGGGCGGCAACCTGCACCAGATGGTCAACAAGGGCAACCTGGACATGGACGACATCGTCGAAGTCTGGAAGTCGCCGCTGATCCCGAACGGCCCGCTGATGGTCAACAACAAGCTGCCGGAAGACATGCGCGCCAAGGTCGAAGCCTATTTCATGGAACTTCCGAAGAAGGACCACGATTGCTTCAAGGCCTATACCCAGGGCGACAACAAGGAATACATCAAGGTCGATCCGTCCTTCTATCAGACGATCGTCGACGCTCGTAAGTCCGTCATCGGCGGCTGATCATCCTCATCATAATCTGGCGGCGGCGTTCCCTGAGCGCCGCCGTTCGTCAACCAAGAGCGCGGATCATGGCGACCATCAGCGAACAGAAAAACGGCGGGCTCGGCCCTGCCGCATCCATGGTGATGCAGCATTACCGGCAACAGCTTCGGACGCGCCGCGTCTATACCGCGATCTCGATCGTCGTCTTCCTCGTCGTGCTCTTCGCATCGCTGCAATTCGCCAATGACGCCAATGCCGGCAAATTCTTCGAGCGCCTGCCCTATTTCTTCGATTTCATCCGCAGCTTCGTTCCCGACAGCCCGATGGAGATCATCCGGGCGATGTTCGACCTGCCCTCGCCCTATGCCGACGGCTCGCTGAAATACGACTACACGGCCGACCGCGTTTACGTCACCGACACGTTCTATATTCCGAACTTCTTCTACCAGCTGATCATCACCATCAATATCGCGCTGGTTTCGACGATCGTCGGCGCGGCCTTCGCCTTCCTGCTCTGTTTCTTCGCCTCGACCAATCTCGTCGGCGCCGGCGCCACCCGTTTCGTCGTCCGCCGCATCATGGAAGTAATGCGCGCCTTTCCGGAGATCGTCATTGCCGGGCTCCTGACGGCGATCCTGTCGATCGGTCCGATCGCGGCCATCATCGCGATTACCGTCCACACGATCGGCGCGCTTGGAAAACTGTTCTTCGAAGTGGTGGAAAATTCCGACATGAAGCCGGACGAAGGCCTGCGCGCCGCCGGCGCCTCCTGGGTCGAGCGGGTGCGCTTCGCCATCGTTCCCCAGGTCCTGCCGAATTTCGTCTCCTATACGCTGCTGCGCGCAGAGATCAACGTCCGCGCCTCGACCATCATCGGCGCCGTCGGCGGCGGCGGCATCGGTGAGGTCTTCCGCCTGGCGATCGGCCGCGATCACGCCGCCAAGACCTATGCGATCATCATCCTGCTGCTCGTCAGCATCATCGTCATCGACCAGTTCTCCGCCTGGCTTCGCCGCCGGCTGATCGGCCACCAGTCCTTCGAATTCGGCAGGGGAGCAGCCTGATGACGTCTTCGGTCCCCACCATCAACGCCTCCGACCGCGAGCGCCTGCGTGCCGCCTATCCGGAGGTCTTCCATCGCTCCTTCATGAAGCGCTACGGGCTGCTCATCGGTTCGGGCATCGTCTTCGCCTATCTCGTGATCTGCTTCTTCGCCTTCAACGTCGGCCCCGCCTTCAGGAACGGCCAGTGGGATCGCGCCTCCTCCTACATCCAGGACTGGTATTCCTGGCGGGCGCAGCCGCGCCTGCGGTTTCAGGATGACGGGTCCGTGAGGGCGCAATGGTCGAGCCGCGGCCAATATGCCGAGGGCGCCGATATTTTCTGGCTGCAGCCGACCCAAGGTGGCGGTTACACCGTCACCTACGGTAGCGACGACGACAGGCTGGAGGTATCACCGAGCCAGGTCGACGTGTATGTCAGCGGTACCGCTTATCCGGTGACGATCACCGCGGATGCGGCGACAGCGCCTGCCGGCGCGCCGGCCAATATCATCCAGGACGGAGCCAAGGTCATCGTCGACTACGGTTTCGAGGGACAGGCGGAGATCCGTACATCCCAGGTCTATGTCCAGCGCCGTTTCCTCGGCTGGGCGAACTTCCTTTTCGACACCAAGTCCGATTTCTGGGGCAAGGGTTGGGGCGAACTCCTCGGCCTCGCTACGATCGGCGAGCGGCTCGATCCGGCGCGTTCCAACATTTCGCACATGGTCGACGATTTCCTCGGCAACAATGTCTGGCAGCATGCCGATATCCTGTCGAAGCTCATGCAGACGCTGGTCATGGCCTTCGTCGGCACGCTGCTCGGCACGATCTTTGCCTTCCCGCTCGCCTTCATCGCCGCACGCAACATTACGCTCAATCGCGCGGCCAACTGGGGCATGAAGCGGCTGTTCGATTTCCTGCGCTCGGTCGACATGCTGATCTGGGCGCTGTTCTTCACACGCTCCTTCGGCCCGGGACCCATTCCCGGCATTGCGGCGATCTTCTTCACCGACGCCGGCGCGCTCGGAAAGGTCTATGCCGAGGCTATCGAGAATGTCGACGACAAACAGCGCGAGGGCGTCAAGTCGGTCGGGGCCGCTCCGGTCATCGTCAACCGCTACGGTGTCGTGCCTCAGGTCCTGCCGGTATTCATCTCCCAGTCACTCTATTTCTGGGAATCGAATACCCGCTCGGCTACCGTCATCGGCGCCGTCGGCGCAGGCGGCATCGGTCTCAAGCTGCTCGAAGCGATGGGCACGAACGCCGACTGGGACAAGGTCGCCTATATGGTGCTGCTCATCCTCTTCGTCGTCTTCCTGTTCGACAACATGTCGAACGCGATCCGCTCGCGACTGATCGGGGGGCCGACGCACTGAGGGATCGCCCGCCGAAACCGGGCCGCATCCGAAAAGTGGAACCTTGAACGAGGAGAATGCCGCGTCGCGCGGATATCAGGCTCGCGACGCAGCTTTCTTGATCTTCATCATCATTCTGTCATGGAAATCTTTTACGCGCAGGGCCTGTTTCCGGGCGCGGCAGATGGTTACTCTCCTGTCGCCGCCCCTCCTGATTCCGGAACGATGCCTTGCGCTACGCCCTCTATTTCTCGCCCGCAGCGGACCACCCGCTGACGACGGCCGCCTCCCGTTGGCTCGGCCGCGACGCATTCAACGGCGAAGTCTTCGCAACGCCCGAGGTGACGGGCCTTTCAAGCGACGACGTTCATGCCCTGACGGCAGATCCGCGTCGCTACGCTTTCCACGCGACGCTGAAAGCGCCTTTCGAACTGGCAGAAGGCCGAAGCGAGGCGGAACTGATAGAAACCGCCGAACGCTTTGCCGCGACGACGTCGGTCTTCGACGTCCCGAAGGCTGTCGTCGGCCAGCTCGGTCGGTTCTTCGCGCTGGTGCCGGAGCGGGTCTATCCCGATCTGCAGGCCTTCGCCGCCCGGATCGTCGAGGAGTTCGAACCCTTCCGCGCGCCGCTCTCCGACGCCGATATTGCCCGCCGCAAGCCTGAGAGCCTTTCACCGGCGCACCGCGCAAACCTCATGCGATGGGGATATCCCTATGTCATGGACGAGTTCCGTTTCCACATGACGCTGACCGGCCAGGTGCCGCCCGAGCAGGCGCCCGCCATGCGCGAAGCGCTCGATGCCCATTTTGCCGACTTCATCGACGCACCGCTCTCGATCGACGGGCTGGCGCTCTTCATCGAGCCGGCCCGCGGCGCAGATTTTACCGTTCACCGCTGGTTGCCGCTGCAGCCGGCCTCCGAGCTTAGAAAGACCGCATCATGACCGCCGAACTCGTCATCACCAACGCCCGCATCGTGCTCGAAGACAGCATGATCTCAGGCTCCGTGCAGATCCGCGACGGCAAGATCGCCGATATTTCCGAAGGCAACGTCCATACCGGCGAAAACTTCGAAGGCGACTACCTGATCCCCGGTCTTGTCGAACTTCACACCGACCACCTGGAGCAGCATTATTCTCCCCGTCCCGGCGTGCGCTGGAACGCGACGGCCGCCATCCAGGCGCATGACGCCCAGATCGCTTCGTCCGGCATCACCACCGTATTCGACTGCCTTCGCATGGGATCCGACGAGGATGGCGGTTTCGAGCGCGGCGAGATGCGCGAGATGGCCGATGCCATCCAGGCTGCCGAACGCGATGGCCGCCTTCGTTCCGAGCATCTCATCCACCTGCGCTGCGAGGTTTCCGCCGACAACGTTCTCGAGCATTTCGCCGACTTCGAGCGCGATCCCTATGTGCGGCTCGTTTCGCTGATGGACCATGCGCCGGGACAGCGCCAGTTCCAGACGATGGACCAGTACATATTCTACTATCAGAAGAAGCGCGGCTTGTCGGACGAGGCGTTCAAGGTGTTCATCGACAAGCGGGTGGCGGAGTCGCAGCGCAATTCTACGCCCCACCGGCTCGCCATCGCCAAGGTTTGCGGCGAGCGTGGCATCACGATCGCGAGCCACGACGACGCGACACTCGCCCATGTCGACGAGGCAATCGAGAACGGCGTCCGGCTCGCCGAATTCCCGACCAGTTTCGATGCCGCCAAGGCATCCCATCAGGCCGGCATGAGCGTGCTGATGGGCGCGCCGAACGTGGTGCGCGGCAAGTCCCATTCCGGCAATATCGCGGCACGCGATCTGGCCGAGAAGGACGTTCTCGACGTGTTGTCCTCCGACTATGTGCCGCTCAGCCTGCTCTACGCTCCTTTCATCCTGGCGGACGAGGTGGAAGGCATTTCCCTGCCGAAGGCGCTGGCCATGGTAACGGCGACGCCCGCACGCACGGTCGGCCTCGATGATCGCGGCCGCATCGACATCGGACTGCGTGCGGACATGGTGCGCGTGCATCGCCAGGAAGGCGTGCCGGTCGCCCGCGCCGTGTGGCGGCAGGGGCGCCGGGTGGCGTAATGGACGGCTTCCCCGCCCTTCAGGATAAAGCTTGTGCCGGCTGCATGGTCGTTGTCGTCGGCCCGAGCGGTGCCGGCAAGGACACGCTGATGGCGGAGGCCGCCCGCCACTTTTCCGGGCGGACGGACGTGGTATTCGCACGGCGCGTCATCACCCGTGACGCATCGGCCGGCGGCGAGGATCACGACGGGGTCTGCGAAGCTGATTTCGACAAGCTGGAGGCAGCCGGGCATTTCGCCGTATCGTGGACCGCACATGGCCTCCGCTACGGCATTCCCGCCGAAACGCAGAGGGCGGTGGCCGGCGGCGCCCTGGTCATCGCCAACGGTTCCCGCTCGGCGCTCTCCGTGTTCAAGCAGGCCTATCCGTCGCTTCTCGTCGTCAACGTGACGGCGCGACCGGAGGTCCTCGCGGCGCGGCTCGAAGCCCGAGGCCGGGAAAGCAGGGAAGACATCCTGCGGCGGCTCGAACGCAGCTCGCTCGATGTGCGTGGCGACTACTCCGTCGTCACCATAGACAACAGCGGAGAAATACAAGCTGCAAGCAGGATGCTGATCGATATTCTTTCCACCTCTCTCGAACAACATTGTGGAAGACGCGAAAAATAAAATCCGCACGCTTTAAAGTTACAGTCCTTCCTCTATTTCTTTTATTCTTAATGTCTAATGGAGGCGGACGGTGGCTGAAACACGTAGGCACGATGGCGCCAGTGCGAATGGTGTACCCAGAGCGGAGCTCGAAGCCCGCATGGTGGTTCTAGAGATTATCGCAATGACGTCGCTCGCTCTGGCGCTCGATACATCCGACAACGGAAACGGCGACCAGGCCCATGGTATCGCCGCCCTCATCCAGGACACCGTCCGGCAGCGGTGTCGTGAATTCGGCCTGAACGAAGACGCGCAGAAAACGGCCAACGCCTATGCCGACGAGCTTCTCTCCACCGCCCTTAATTCGCTTTATCCCGGCTAGTGCATCACTTCCCGAACCGACTGGAATCTCCGACGACGCGGATGCGCAGGGACCTTCAACGTCCTTGCGCATACCGACACCGCGCCACCCTCACATGCGAATGACGCAGGGTCAGATCAATGCGCCTCGTCCCAGTTGAGGGCGGCACGCGCGTCGACCTTCAGCGGAACCCTCATCGCGATGGCAGGCATGGCCGCCTGCTCCATGGTCGATACGATGACCGGCATGGCCCGCTCGACTTCCCCGTCCTCCACTTCGAAAACGAGTTCGTCGTGAACCTGCAGCAGCATGCGGGCCGACAGCCCGGCATCCGACAGAGCCGGCTCCATCTGCACCATGGCGCGGCGGATGATGTCGGCCGCCGACCCCTGGATCGGTGCGTTGATGGCCGCCCGCTCGTTGAAGGCGCGCATGGAGGGATTGGACGAGCGGATTTCCGGATAATGCGCCCGGCGGCCGAAGATCGTCTCCACATAGCCGTGCTCGCGCGCGAACGCCTTCGTGCTGTCCATGTAGTCGCGAATGCCTGGGAAACGCTCGAAATATTTCTTGATGTATTCGCCGGCCTCGGATCGTTCGATGGACAGCTGGTTGGCGAGACCGAATGCCGAGATGCCGTAGATGATGCCGAAATTGATCGCCTTGGCGCGGCGGCGGATTTCGCCCGGCATGCCTTCGACCGGCACCCCGAACATTTCCGATGCCGTCATCGCGTGGATATCGATCCCGTCGGCGAAGGCCTGGCGGAGCTGGGGGATGTCGGCCACATGGGCGAGGACGCGAAGCTCGATCTGGCTGTAGTCGGCAGACAGGAGCTTGTGGCCCGGGGATGCGATGAATGCGGTGCGGATCTTGCGGCCTTCGGCGTTCCTCACCGGGATGTTCTGCAGGTTCGGTTCAGAGGACGACAATCGGCCGGTCGTCGTCGAAGCAAGCGAATAGCAGGTGTGGACACGCTTGGTCTGGGGATGAACGTAGCTCGGCAGCGCATCCGTATAGGTCGACTTGAGCTTGGTGAGCTGACGCCAGTCGACGATCTTGCGCGGCAGTGGCGCGCCCTCGGCGGCCAGATCCTCCAGCACCTGTGCGGATGTGGACCATTGGCCGGTCTTGGTCTTGGTGCCGCCCGGCAACCCCATCTTGCCGAAGAGGATATCGCCGAGCTGTTTGGGCGATCCGATGGTGAAGCGCTCGCCGGCGAGTTCGTAGATCTCGTCCTCGAAGGCTGCGGCCTTCTGCGCCAGTTCACCGGAGAGACGCGACAGGATCTGCCTGTCTATGGCAATGCCGCGTTCTTCCATACGGGCCAGAACCTCGACCAGCGGGCGCTCCAGCCGCTCGTAGATGCGCGACAGGCCCATCGCCACGAGTTGCGGCTTCAGCACCATCCACAGTCTCAGCGTCACGTCGGCATCTTCCGCCGCATAGGCGGTAGCGCGGTCGATATCGACGAAATCGAAAGTCACGCCGGATTTTCCCGAGCCGGCAACATCCTTGAAGGCGATGGGCTTGTGATTGAGCCAACGCTCCGAGAGCGCATCCATGCCGTGATTGGCCTTGCCGGCATCCAGCACATAGGACATCAGCATCGTGTCGTCGTAGCCGGTCACGGTGATGCCGTGCCGCTTCATGACGAGGTAGTCGAATTTCAGATTCTGCGCGACCTTGAGCACCGATGGGTCCTCGAGCAGCGGCTTCAGGCGATCCAGCGCCTCGCGGGAGGGCAGCTGGTTTTCGGCCAGACCACCGCCGAGAAGATCTCCGACACCGGTCTTGTGGGTCAACGGCACATAGGCGGCGCGTACCTCGAGCCCGGACGGGTTGCCCGTGTTGTCGGCGATGGCGAGCGAGAAGCCGACCAGTTCCGCCTGCATCGGGTCGAGCGAATTGGTTTCGGTGTCGAAACCGACAAGTCCGGTCTCTCGTGCCGCCTTTATCCAGTCGTCCAGCACCTCGACATCGCGGATCGTGACATAGCCCGTGGTATCGATCCTGGCATTTGCGAAGGCCTCGATGCGGGCGGCAGCCAATTCCGTCGGCGCTGCGCCATCCGTGCCTTTCGCCACCGCGGATCTGGCCGGGTTCGCCGACGCTTCCGCGGCTGCCTCGCCGGTATCGGCAGGCGCTGCCGCGTCCAGATCCGGTCCTCGGGCTTCCGCACCCCAATCCACGGTGACGACGGACGGATCGATGGCGTTGGCATCGCAGTCGCAGGCGGCGGCCACGCGGCGCGTCAAGGTGCCGAATTCCATCGCCTTCAGGAAGCCGATCAGCTTCGGTCCATCCTGCGGTTCGAGCACCAGCGCCCCGAGGTCGAGCTCCAGCGGGACGTCGGTCCTGAGTTCGACGAGCCGGCGGGACAACCGTGCCTGTTCGGCATGAGCCTGGATGTTTTCGCGGCGCTTGACCTGCTTGATCTCACCGGCGCGGGCAAGCAGCGTATCGAGATCGCCGAACTCCTCGAGAAGCTGCGCCGCCGTCTTCGGGCCGATGCCCGGAATGCCCGGAACGTTGTCGACCGAATCGCCGACCATGGCCTGCAGGTCGATCATCTTCTCGGGCGGCACACCCCATTTCTCGACGACGTCGGGGATGCTGATCTGCTTGTCCTTCATGCTGTCATACATGTGGACCGTCGGCGTCACGAGCTGCATCAGGTCCTTGTCGGACGAGACGATCGTGACATCGGCGCCCGCCGCTTCCGCCCGGCGGGCATAGGTCGCGATGATGTCGTCGGCCTCGAAACCTTCGGTCTCGATACAGGGAAGATTGAAAGCGCGGGTCGCCTGGCGGATCAGACCGAACTGCGGCACCAGCTCTTCGGGCGGCGCCGAGCGATTGGCCTTGTAGGCATCGTAGATTTCCTTGCGGAAGGTCTTCGACGAATAGTCGAAAATGACGGCGAAATGCGTCGGCGTCACCCCGACGGAGGTATCACGCGCATCTGTCAGCAGCTTCCACAACATGTTGCAAAAGCCCGAAACCGCGCCGACGGGCAGGCCATCGGACTTGCGGGTCAGGGGCGGCAGCGCATGGAAGGCACGGAAGATGAATCCGGAACCGTCGACGAGGAAGAGGTGATCGCCTTTTTTCATGGGCATTGGAATAGCGTGGCACATGCACGTCGTCCATGAAAACTTCTTGTTAGCCAGCCTGGCGCGCTCACCCCAACGTTACCGATTTGTAATCCGTCATTCCCTTGAAAAGCCGCATTCCACCTCACATTTCAAGGTCACCGGCGATTGATCACGCCGCAGTCTGGAAGAAGGCTTGTCCCCCGCCTCACCAGACCGGACAAAGGCCTACCCCCCTCTCCGGGTCTTTGTCCTCTCATCAGGCGCCACGGCTGTTCCCCTCCCAGCCGTGGCGTTTTTTTCCGACGATGGCAGCCCCGGTATATCGCGCACCTTGCCAACGGCCGGCACGTGGCCCACTCTTCCGTAAAGCATCGCATGATATCGATCATCGTTCGCCAGCCCGGCTGGCCTTCGGGAGGGATGACGCAGGCCATGGGATTCGATCGTTCGCAATCGGCCACCTATCTGGCGGGCCAGCTGTCTCGCGTCTTCTCGCGATCGCTGCAGAAGCGCGCCGCACTGCTCGGCTTCTCCCCGGGCCAGTTTCCGGTCCTCCTCGAACTCTGGCAGGAGGACGGCCAGACACAGAAACAGCTGCTCGACCGCCTTGAAGTCGAACAGGCGACGCTCGCCAACACTCTCACGCGGATGGAACGGGACGGGCTCATCATACGCAGCCCCCATCCGAACGACCGGCGCGCACAGATCATCAATCTCACCGAAGCGGGGCGATCGCTCGAGACCCGCGCCATCGCGGCCTCCGAAGAGGCGGATACGGCCCTGTTTGCCGGCTTCCGCCGGTTCGAGCGGGAACTGATGATGGAATATATGCGCCTGATCATCGGCAACAGCAGGAAACTCTAGGGGCGAGGCCGTCTTGCACGACAGCCTCCGCCATTGCGCGATACGTCCGGTCTAAGGCTGGACGACCATGGCCGAGAACGGCCAGACATAGGCCTGGAGCGTCACGAGCACGCCGACAAGGCAGGCCAGCACGATCGAGTGCCAGAAGACGAAGCGCAGAATGCTGCCTTCATGGCCGAACCAGTTGGTGGCCGTAGAGGCGACGACGATCGACTGCGCATCGATCATCTTTCCCATGACCCCGCCGGACGAATTCGCGGCGCCCATCAGGATCGGCGAAAGACCGAGCTGTTCGGACGTAACCTTTTGCAGGTTGCCGAACAGGATGTTCGACGCCGTGTCGGAGCCGGTCAAGGCTACGCCCAGCCAGCCGAGCAGCGTTCCGAAGAAGGGGTAAAGCACCCCGGTTGCGGCAAAGGCTAGCCCCAGCGTCGAATCGATGCCCGACAGACGCGTCAGCGTGCCGAGCGCCAGCATGGCGGAAATCGTGATCAGCGAATAGGTACAGATTCGGATCGTCTGGCCGTAGGTCCGCAACATCTGCACCGGGCCGAAACCCATGGCGAAACCCGAGAGGATCGCCGCGATCAGCATGCCTGTCCCCGTGTAGGACAGCCACGTGAAAGAGAAGGCGGCGGCTTCCGGCGTCGGTCCGGGAGCAACCGGCGGCATCTTGGCAATCATCTTGTCGAGGCCCGGCACCGGATAGTTCCAGACGGCCCAGGGATTTACCGCCGACTTGAAGTAGCCGGTGCCCCAGACCAGCAGGACCACGCAGACGATCACCCATGGCGTGAGCGCCGCCCTGACTTCCTGCGGTGACGGCCGCGTGACGGGCTTCGAGTTGACGATCCGGCCGTCGTCCGAAATGTCGTGGCCGCGCAATTTCGGCGAGGTCCAGACCTCCCTGGGCTGCCAGACCTGCAGAAAGCCGATGAGGCAGGCCATGGATATCAGCGAGGCGCCGATATCGACGATCCAGGGATTGATGTAGTTCGAGATGAAGAACTGGGAAATGGCGAAGGATGCGCCGGTGACGAGGATGGCCGGCCAGATCTGCATCATGCCTTTCCGGCCGGCGAATACCCAGATCAGCCAGAAGGGCACGAGCACCGAGAAGAATGGCAGCTGCCGACCCACCATGGCGCCGAGCAGATAGGGATCGATGCCCGTGACCTGGGAGAGCCCCTGGATCGGCGTGCCGAGCGCGCCATAGGCAACGGGTGCCGTATTGGCGATCAGTGAAAGCCCCGAGGCGGCGAGTGGCGAAAAGCCAAGCCCGATCAGAATGGCGCCGGTTACCGCAACCGGCGTGCCGAAACCCGACGCCCCCTCGAAAAAGGCGCCGAAGGCAAAGGCGATCAGCAGGAGCTGGATACGCCTGTCATCGGTGACGCTGCCGATCGTCTGCTGCAATTTCTCGAACTGCCCCTTTTCGACCGTCAGCCGGTAGAGGAAAATCACGTTCAGGACGATCCAGCCGATCGGGAAAAACCCCGTTACCGCACCGAGAACGGTAGCGCTGAGCGACATGCCGACCGGCATGGTGAAAATGAAGATGGCGATGAGATTGGCGACAACCAGAGCGATGATGGCGGCTATATGTGCCTTCACGACATTGGTCGCGATCAGGCCGAGAAGGATGAGAACAGGTATGGCGGCGAGGATGGTGGACAGCGTGGCGCTGCCCATCGGATCATAGACTTGGTTCCACATTGAGGCCCCTCCCAAGGCACGGACGCAGTGCCGTCCGATTTCGGGCCATATATGCCGCACCCCAGAACAGTCCAGAGTTGCATTAGTTTATTCGCACTCAACGTTCGGCGAGGCTTCTGTCCTGCTTTGCCACGTCGGGGGTATTTTCGATTGTGTCGCGATACGCTTGCTTGCTAACACTCTGCGACGGTAGCCGGCCGAGCCAAAAGGCCGCCCGCTCAAAGACAAGGTGATTTCCATGACCGATATTTCCACCGTTCTCGATCGCGCCGACCAGAATCTTCCGGCCAGCATCGAGCGCCTGTTCTCGCTCGTCCGCATCAAGTCGATCTCCACCGATCCGGCCTACAAGGCCGATTGCCGCGCGGCGGCCGAATGGCTGGTTGCCGAACTGAACGGCATCGGCTTCGATGCCTCCGTGCGCGACACGAGCGGCCATCCGATGGTCGTCGCCCATAATGACGGTGCCGGCGCCGATGCCCCGCATGTGCTTTTCTATGGCCACTACGACGTGCAGCCGGTCGACCCGATCGAGCTCTGGGAGGATGATCCCTTCGATCCCAAGGTGAAGGAGATTTCGCCCGGCCGCCAGGTGCTGACCGGCCGTGGCACCGCCGACGACAAGGGGCAGCTGCTCACCTTCGTCGAGGCCTGCCGCGCCTACAAGGAAACCCACGGTGCGCTGCCGATCCGCGTCACCATTCTTTTCGAAGGCGAGGAAGAGTCCGGCTCTCCGTCGCTTAAGCCCTTCCTCGACGCAAATGCAGAGGAGTTGAAGGCAGACTACGCGCTCGTCTGTGACACCAGCATGTGGGACACCGACACCCCGGCAATCGCGGCGGCGCTGCGCGGTCTCGTCGGGGAGGAGATCGTTATCAAGGCTGCCGACCGGGATTTGCATTCAGGCCTTTTCGGCGGTGCCGCAGCCAATCCGATCCACATCCTCACCGACATCCTCGCCGGCCTGCATGACGAAACCGGCCGCGTCACGCTCGACGGTTTCTACGACGGCGTCGAAGAAACCCCGACCAATATCAAGGCGGGCTGGGAAGCGCTCGGGCGCGACGCTGCATCCTTCCTCGGCGAGGTCGGCCTGTCGATCCCGTCCGGCGAACGGGGCCGTTCGGTTCTGGAACTCACCTGGGCGCGGCCGACGGCAGAGATCAACGGCATTACCGGCGGCTATACCGGCGAGGGCTTCAAGACGGTGATCGCGGCGCAGGCCTCGGCCAAGGTATCGTTCCGCCTCGTCGGCCAGCAGGATCCGGCGAAGATCCGCGAAGCCTTCCGCACCTATGTGCAATCGAAGATTCCGGCCGACTGCTCGGTCGAATTTCACGAACACGGCGGTTCGCCGGCCATCCAGCTCTCCTACGATTCGCCCGCCCTCACCAAAGCCAAGGGCGCGCTTTCGGAGGAATGGAAAAATCCCGCCGTCATCATCGGCATGGGCGGTTCGATCCCGATCGTCGGAGATTTCCAGAAGACGCTCGGGATGGATTCGCTTCTCGTCGGTTTCGGCCTCGTGGACGACCGCATCCACTCGCCCAACGAAAAATACGAACTGAAGTCCTTCCACAAGGGCATCCGCTCCTGGGCGCGGATCATGACGGCGCTGGCTGCCAAGTAAGCCTGCCGCCTAGCGTCATTCTCGGGCCTGTCCCGAGGATGACGCCTGATGACAAAGCATCTGCGGAGATCCAGAAACTTGCTACAAACGGAAAACGCCGGCTTCTCAGCCGGCGTTTTCAATTCCATGATCGTCTTCGATCAGTTGTCGAAGAACTCCTTCATCCGGGCGAAGAAGCCGGTGGATTCCGGATTGTTCTCCTTGGACGAAATCTGCTCGAATTCCTGCAGCAGCTCGCGCTGGCGCTTGGTAAGCTTCTGGGGCGTTTCGATCTGGATCTGAATGTAGAGATCGCCGGTCTGTGACGAACGTAGCACCGGCATGCCCTTGCCCTTGAGGCGGAACTGCTTGCCGGCCTGGGTCCCTTCCGGCACGGAAACGCGCGATTTGGAACCGTCCAGGGTGCCGACATCGAAGGTGCCGCCGAGCGCCGCCGTCGTCATCGAGATCGGCACGGCGCAATAAAGATCCGCTCCGTCGCGCTGGAAGAACTCGTGCGGCCTCACGGACAGGAAGATGTAGAGATCGCCCGCCGGACCGCCGCGCGCGCCGGCTTCACCCTCGCCCTGAAGGCGGATGCGGGTGCCGTCCTCGATACCGGCCGGGATGTTGACCGAAAGCGAGCGTTCTTCCGTGACGCGACCCTGACCGTGGCATTTCGTGCAGGGGTCGGTAATCGTCTGGCCCCGGCCGTGGCAGGTCGGGCAGGTCCGTTCGACCGAGAAGAAACCCTGGGACGCGCGCACGCGACCCGAACCCTGGCAGGTGCCGCAGGTCTTCGGCTGGGTACCGGGCTTGGCACCCGAGCCGGAACAGACGTCGCAGGTGATCGAGGTCGGAACCCTGATCTGCGCCGTCTTGCCGGTGAAGGCTTCCTCGAGGGTGATTTCCATATTGTAGCGGAGATCGGCACCGCGCTCGCGGCCGCCGGCGGAGCGTCTTGCGCGGCCGCCGCCCATCATCTCGCCGAAAATGTCCTCGAAGATATCCGAGAACCCACCTGCGCCGCCGGAAAAACCGCCGCCGCCCATTCCACCCTGCTCGAAGGCAGCGTGACCAAAACGATCGTAGGCTGCCCGCTTCTGCGGGTCCTTCAACGTTTCATAGGCCTCGTTGAGTTCCTTGAACTTCTTTTCCGCTTCCGCGTCACCCGGATTCTTGTCCGGATGATATTTCATCGCGAGCTTGCGAAAGGCGCTTTTCAGCTCCTTCTCGTCAGCCGATTTGCCGACACCCAGCGTTTCGTAAAAGTCTGCTTTAGCCATTCAGGTAACCGGCTCCGGAACGTAGTCCGGCTGCACGAGGCAGCCGGATTTTCTAGTCGACTATATTAGGGCTTCCGTCAACGGAACTCTCAGGCCGACTTCTTGTCGTCCTTGATTTCCTCATAGTCGGCATCGACGACGCCGTCGTCCTTGCCGCCTTCGGAGTCGGCGCCTTCAGCCTGCTGGGCCTCATAGATGGCCTGGCCGAGCTTCATGGACACTTCCATCAGGGTCTGCGTCTTGGCCTGGATGTCGTCGGCGTCCGGCTCGGAAGCCTCGACGGCGGTCTTGAGCGCAGCGATGGCATCTTCGATCGACTTCTTGTCGGTCTCGGAAACCTTGTCGCCATATTCGGCCAGAGACTTCTCGCTCGAATGGATCAGGCTTTCGGCCTGGTTCTTGGCTTCCACACCGGCACGACGCTTCTTGTCGGCCTCGGCATTGGCTTCGGCGTCCTTGACCATCTTCTCGATATCGGCGTCGGAGAGACCACCGGAAGCCTGGATGCGGATCTGCTGCTCCTTGCCGGTGCCCTTGTCCTTGGCCGAAACCTGGACGATACCGTTGGCGTCGATGTCGAAGGTGACTTCGATCTGCGGCATGCCGCGCGGCGACGGCGGCAGACCGACGAGGTCGAACTGGCCGAGCAGCTTGTTGTCCGCCGCCATTTCGCGCTCGCCCTGGGAGACGCGGATCGTCACGGCAGACTGGTTGTCTTCGGCCGTAGAGAAGGTCTGGCTCTTCTTGGTCGGGATCGTCGTGTTGCGGTCGATCAGGCGCGTGAATACGCCGCCGAGCGTTTCGATGCCGAGCGACAGCGGGGTCACGTCGAGCAACAGAACGTCCTTGACGTCACCCTGCAGAACGCCACCCTGGATCGCTGCGCCGAGCGCCACGACCTCATCCGGGTTGACGCCCTTGTGCGGCTCCTTGCCGAACAGCTGCTTTACGACTTCCTGCACCTTCGGCATGCGGCTCATGCCACCGACGAGAACGACTTCGTCGATCTCGGCCGCCGTCACACCGGCATCCTTGAGGGCTGCCTTGCATGGGGCGACGGTGCGCTGGACCAGGTCGTCGACCAGGCTTTCGAACTTGGC
>JBQGDG010000130.1:0-8398 GCA_052038935.1 Neorhizobium sp.
GTGAGGCTGCTGACGGATCGCAAGGGAAAGCAAGCCAGGATAATGGTGTCGCGACATGAACAGACACTCCCCCACGGCAAGGAGCGGACAATGCGTCGTCTGTGGACGCATGTTTCCATTTTCGAGGCTGCACAAGGCCGGCAGCCTCAGGCCGCATCTGTTCGAGATGATCGCGGCGGAGGTCGAGGCGTGCGGGCATGACAGCCTGATCTGTGACGAGGACCTCGCCCGCTTCCGGCGCAGATACGTGGAAAGGCTCCTCGAGGAGGAGCGCGGCGAACTTTCCAGCCTCGACCGGCACGTTCTCGACAGTTTCGAGAAGGGCACGCTGACGGTGCAGCCGAATAGCGGCAGCATCGTCACGGGCAGTCCAAGCCTCGGAGAGCGCGTGGCAGACAGGGTGGCGTCCTTCGGGGGCTCCTGGACCTTCATCCTGTCCTTCATCGGCGTCCTGATCGTCTGGATGGGCGTCAATGCCGTCGGCCTGATGCGGACGCCTTTCGATCCCTATCCGTTCATTCTTCTCAATCTCGTCCTCTCCTGCCTTGCGGCCCTGCAGGCGCCGGTGATCATGATGAGCCAGAAGCGCCAGGAGGAGAAGGACCGGCTGCGGGCCGAGAACGACTACATGATCAATCTCCGAGCGGAACTCGAAATCCGGCAACTGCACGAAAAGATCGACCATCAGATGGCCAGGCAATGGGAACGGCTGGCGGAGTTGCAGCAGATCCAGATCGAACTCCTGGAGAAGCGGGACGATCCCGGAAAGGGATGACGGCCGGCATGCCGGGCGCAAGGCCGGAGGCGTGAAAATCGGCGCCCGCTGCCCGGTACCGCGTTGCAATCGGGCAAAGTCGCGGCTAAGAAGCTCTTGCGCGGGACGACCCGCGCCTTGAAACGTTCCGGGGACGGCCCCGCATCTCCTTGTCGAGATCAGGAAGCCGCCCGTGAACGCCTTTTTCCCATCCCGCAATCCTGAAGGTCCGCGAGTTCCGTGTGCCCGGCAAAGCCGTCGTGGCGTCCGGTCGCATTGCGCCTCGTCATGGCCTTTGCATGCCAGAGGACATCATGGCCGGACCCATTGAACAATTCGAGATCAGGAAGCTTGTCGACATCGAGATCGGCGGGATCGATTTCAGCTTCACCAACGCTTCGGCCCATATGGTGCTCACCGTCGCCATGGCCGCGTCCTTCCTGCTGCTTGCGACGAGCGGGCGGCGCGTCGTGCCCGGCCGATGGCAAGCCGCTGCGGAGCTTCTCCACGATTTCGTCGCCAAGGCGCTGAGGGACAATGCGGGGGAAAGCGGCATGCGCTTCTTTCCCTTCGTATTCTCCCTGTTCATGTTCATCCTTGTCGCCAATATGATCGGCATGTTTCCGTATGCGTTCACGGTGACCAGCCAGATCGTCGTGACATTCGCGCTGGCCGCCATGGTGTTCCTGACGGTGACGCTTTACGGGTTCTTCAAGCACGGCCTCGGTTTCCTGCGGCTGTTCAAGCCGGACGGAGTGCCGGTGGTGTTGGCTCCGATCATCATCCCGATCGAGATCATTTCCTACATCTCGCGGCCGGTCAGCCATTCGGTCCGCCTGTTCGCGGTCATGCTGGCGGGACATATCACGCTCAAGGTCTTTGCCGGTTTCGTGGCCTCGCTCACCGGATTGGGAATGCTGGGCATCGCGGGGGCGATCCTGCCGCTGTTGATGACCGTCGCCATCACGGCGCTCGAATTTCTCATGGCCGGCATCCAGGCCTATGTCTTCACCATGCTGACCTGCATGTATCTCAACGATGCGCTGCATCCGGGGCATTGAGCGGAATTGCCGGCTCGGGGAAAATGCTGTCGGGCGCCGCGAAGGGACGGCGCCCGCCCGCCGGTCAGGTCGGCGTCTGCTGGATGCGGCCGGCATTGGGGCGCCGTAGGTTGAAGAGATTGCCGGCGAGGATCAGCGCGGCGCCGAGGGCCATCGGCCAGTCGACCCCTTCGGCGTAGAGGAAGTAGCCGATCAGGGCGGAGAGCGGCACGCGCAGATAGTCCATCGGCATGGCGACCGTCGCATCGGCATGGGAGAGCGCCTTGGCCATGCAGAAATGCGCGAACGTGCCGGTGAAGGCGATGACGAAGATCCACGGCCAGATTGCCGCCGAAGGCCAGACCCAGGCCCTGAGGGCGGGCACCAGCCCCAGTATCGACTGGATGATCAGCATCCAGAAGATGATCCTGGTGGCGCTGTCCGTCCGGGTCAGGAATTTCGTCATGATGAAGGATATGGCGAAGAAGAAGGCGGCGCCGAGCACGATCAGATGGCCGGGATTGAGCGGTGCCGCACCCGGGCGAAGGATCAGCAACACGCCCGCGAGGCCGAAGCCGATGGCAACGCCCTTTCGCCATGTCAGCCGCTCGCCGAGGAAGGTCGCGGCCATGAGCGCAGCCCAGATCGGTGCGGTGAACTCGATGGCGATGACTTGCGCCAGCGGGATCATCGTGAGGCCCATGAGCCAGGCGAACTGACCGATATAGTGGGCGACGTTGCGGCCGATATGGCTCGGAAGGATGCCGGTCCGCATCGCCCGGAAACCGCCCTCCCGAAAGACCAGCGGCAGGAGCATGAAAAAGGCGATGACGGAGCGCATCTCCATCACCTGGAAGACGTCGATCTCGTGGGTGATGATCCGTCCTGAAACCGCCATCAGCAGGAGCAGGGCGATCGAAGCCATCATCCAGGCGGCCGCCCTCGCGGTCGATTGCTTGTTCTCCACCTCGGTCTCCTTCTGCCGCCGATAGGGCGGGCAAAGCCCTAACCTGTTCGGGACCAAATGGAAATGCCCGGTCGGCGGGTTGGTTGCCGGCACGAGCGCAAACGAAACGAGGCTTTGTCTTGCCGCTGAAATCGATGGATAGTGACTTCGAGGAAGCCGTTCGTGGTTCGGGGACGCATATGTACGAGGTCGGTTTTGCAACGGGCACGATTGGCGATCCGGATCGGCCGGACTGGGACGGCAAGGCGGCGCGCCCGCTCGCATGGTCGGCGTGGTATCCGGCCGGAAATTCCGCCGGATATCCGGCAGATGTCGCCGAACCCGCCCCTGCGCTGTTCCGTTTCGACCGCACCGCCAGGAATGCCGGCCTCGCGGCCGATAGGCAGGCCTATCCTGTCGTCCTCCTGTCGCATGGAACGGGTGGTACTGCAGGCAGTCTCGCGTGGCTGGCGCATGGTCTCGCGAGACAGGGATTTTTCGTGATCGGTATCGATCACCACGGCAATACCGGATCCGAGCCTTACCGGCCCGAAGGTTTCCTCTGCTGGTGGGAAAGAGCCCGCGACCTGACGGTCGTGCTGGACGACCACGCTCGCGGAGCGTTTGCCGGCCGCCTCGATTTGGATCGCGTTTTCGCCTGCGGTTTTTCCCTCGGCGGGCACGCGGTGCTCTCTCTCTTGGGAGCAATCACGTCGATGCCGCTTTTTCTTCAGAATTCCAGAGACATGCCATGGGGAAGCGGGCCTCGGGAATTTCCGGGCCTCGGAGAGCAGATCGAAACTCTGCTGGAAACGAGCGCCGTCTTCCGCCGTTCCTGGGAAAAACAGTCGGCATCCTACCGGGATCGGCGCATCAGGGCGGCGCTTCTCTGCGCGCCCGCTCCGACGGTCCGCGGGCTGACCGAGGAAAGCCTGAGGCAGATCACCCTGCCTGTCGCCATCGCCGCCGTCGGGCAGGATCGGGAAGCACCCGCGGATCTGTGTGCCGAGTGGCTCCACAACCGTCTCGCAAACAGCACGTTCGACCTGCTCCATCCGGACGCCGGCCACTACGCTTTCCTCTGCGAGTGCACGGGATGGGGGAAGGAGCGCGAACCGGATATCTGCCGGGATCCGCCAGGTGTCGAACGTTCGTCGGTGCACAGGAAGGCGATCGAACTGGCCGTCGCGCGTTTCTCATTGTGAGTTCGCCTGCCCAGAGTAAGGCTGAGCCGATCAAGGCACGGCGGATGTCCGCTTGGCTTCCTCGACGTCGGTCATGGTAAGTTCTCCCGGGACGTGACGACCCGCCCGGTCCTGCCGGATTCCGTTCCGGTCGTTTTCGGCCCCGAGACTTCCCGTAGCGGGAAGGACCAATCCCGACTACATCCGGTCAGGTTGCGTTCGCCGTTTCCGGGCCGATCTGCGCGCTGACCTCGGTGATCTTGTTCGCCGGGAAGCCTCCGCGCTCGGCATGTTCGCGAATGACATCCGCGCTTGGAGCCTCGTGAACGCAGTAGATCTTGTCGCCGGCGACATAGCTGGTGATCCAGGTATACGGGACGCCGAGCTCCTCGACCACTTTGTTCGACTTGGCCGAGATCGCGCAAAGATCGCCCTTGGTGAGTTTGCTTGCGCCCGGGATATCACGTTCGATGATGAAGGTCGGCATGTCTTCCTCCTCTCCCTACGGGCAGACATCAGGCGCGCGCGGCAAATGAAAGTCAACCGATCCCTGCAAGGACCGTGGCCATGACCCTATCGCCACATGCCGCGCATGCGGGCGGTCACGTCGATCCTGACCTGCTGACGATGCTGCCGCTCCGCATCCGACATCGGCGCCACGACCGGCCAGGCGGAGGTCTCGAAAAACTGCAAAAGCGTCGCCGGAATAAAGCGGGTGCGGGCGGCGTAGACGTGCCGGTCGCCCTGGGAATGCTGGCCGTGGACGAAAAAGCGCTGCGGCGTCATGAGATGCAGGTGGTCCTTGGCGCGCGTCATCGCGACATAGAGGAGACGGCGTTCCTCCTCGATCTCGGCGGTCGATCCCACTCCGAGATCTGACGGGATGCAGCCATCGACACAGTTGAGGAGAAAGACCGAACGCCATTCCTGGCCCTTGGCCGAATGGATGGTCGAGAGGATGAGATAATCCTCGTCGAGCAGCGGCACGCCGGCCTGGTCGCTCGTCGCATCCGGCGGATCGAGCGTCAGTTCGGTGAGAAAGCGTTCGCGGGATGCATAGCCCGAGGCGATCTGCTCGAGCTGCAGAAGGTCCGCCTTGCGGGTCTCGGCATCCTCGTGCACCCGTTCGAGATGTGGCTGGTACCATTCGCGCGCGATGCCGATTTCGGCGGGCCAGCCCTCGTTCCTGCGGATGGCGGCGAGCATTTCGACGAAGGCCGGCCAGTCGGCGCCGGAACGGGGAGGCGGGGGAATCTCCTGCAGGGCGGCAAGCGGTTCGGGATCCGTGGCGATCGCATCGAGGATCTTGCCGGCGGTCTGCGGACCGATGCCCGGTATCAGCTGCATCAGCCGGAAACCGGCGACCCGGTCGCGCGGGTTCTGGGCAAAACGCAGTGCCGCAAGCATGTCCTTCACATGGGCGCTGTCGAGAAACTTCAGGCCGCCGAACTTGACGAAGGGAATGTTGCGGCGGGTCAGTTCCACTTCCAGCGGGCCGGAATGGTGCGAGGCGCGGAACAGCACGGCCTGGCTCTTGAGCGGCATGCCGGTTTCGCGGCTCTCGAGAACCTTCTCGACAATGTAATTGGCCTGTTCCGTCTCGTCCTTGACGGTGACGAGGCGAGGTCGTTCTTCGGATTCGCGATCCGTCCAGAGGTTCTTGGTGAATCGCTCGCGGGCGAGCTCGATCACGCCGTTGGCGGCGGCAAGGATCGTGCCGGTCGAACGGTAGTTGCGATCGAGCGTGACGATATTGGCCGGCGGATCGAAGGTATTCGGGAAATCGAGGATGTTGCGGATCGTCGCCGCCCGGAAGGAATAGATCGACTGGGCGTCGTCACCGACGACGGTGAGACCGCGACCGCCGGGTTTCATGCCCATCAGGATCGACGACTGCAGGCGGTTGGTGTCCTGGTATTCGTCGACGAGGACATGGTCGAAGCGGCCGCCGACATCCTCGGCGATCGAAGGCTCGCTCATCATCTGCGCCCAGTAGAGCAGAAGGTCGTCATAATCGAGGACGTTCTGGGTCTGCTTGGCCTCGACATAGGCCGCGAAGAGTTCACGCAGCTGCTTTTCCCAGGCCAGGCACCACGGGAACCAGGTTTTCAGCACCTCGTCGAGCGGGGTCTCGGAATTGACCGCGCGGGAATAGATGGAGAGGCAGGTGCCCTTGGTCGGGAATCTGCTTTCCATCTTCGAAAAACCGAGTTCGTGACGCACGAGGTTCATCAGGTCGGCGGAATCTTCCCGGTCATGGATGGTGAAGTCCGGGTCGAGACCGATCTGATAGGCGTAGATCCTCAGGAGGCGCGAGCCGATGCCGTGGAAGGTGCCGGCCCAGGTGAGCGCATCGGTCATGATGCCGGAATTGGCGCCGAGCACCTGCTTGCAGATGCGCTCGACCCGTCGGCCCATTTCCGATGCCGCGCGCCGGGAAAAGGTCATCAGCAGGATGCGGCGCGGATCGGCTCCGGAGACGATCAGATGCGCGACGCGGTGCGCGAGGGTATTTGTCTTGCCGGAGCCGGCACCGGCGATGACGAGAAGCGGGCCGGCAGGCCCGCCATTCGGCACGTCCGAACCGTGTTCGACGGCACGGCGCTGGGCGTCGTTGAGTTTTTCCAGATAGGCGACCGACATTCAGTTCCGCGTGCTTGTTCCCGATGTGTTCATTTCAGCCTTAGCTGATTCGTCCGGGAACAGGCATATGGTGTCAGACCTGATTGCGGTCTGTCAGTTCGTCGCGGATTTCGTCGGCGCGGGCCTTCAGATCTTCCATCGGATTGCGCGCCGCCATGACGAAACTGTGGGTCTCGCTCGACCAGTAGACGAGGTTGAGACCGCTGCGCCGCTCACGCCTCATCGGCCGGGTGCCGGACGAGGTGGCAAGGATGCAGAGGGCCACGGGTCCATGGGCCGGATCGAGATAGAGGATCTGACCCAGCGGCTTGCCATCGTATTCGAGCATCTGCGTCCGGCGCATCTGCAGATTGCCGAGGTTCATGGCGAAAGGGTCGAGCGGCAGGCCGAGGCGTTGTCCGGCGAATTGCAGTTGCGACGCACGCTCGTCGAGATCCGCCGACGCATGGAGAAGGGAATCCGCCGTGTAAAGCGCCAGATATTCGGCGACCTCGGAACGGAGCGCCGCGTCTTCGTCTTCAAAAACCAGGGAGGATTGCCATGCGAGCAGGGCGCGATCGACGGCCGCGCCGGCGACGAGACAGCCGATCGCGGCGGCGATCAGTCCGCGACGACCGATGCGACCCGATGCGGAATTCGCCGGATCGCCTTTCGGCCGGGCGGCGGGCAGCGCCCGAAGCATGGCCTCCAGCCTTTCGCGTGGTGCGTCGTCGAGCATCGGCGTGAAGGCTTCGGCATAGGCGAGATTGCCGTGGCCGAGGAAATCGAGGCGGGTTGCGGCAGCCCGGTCGACGGCGACCGCGGCTTCGAGTGCTGAACGCTCGCCCGCGGTGAGCTCGTCGTCGAGATAGGCGGTCAGCATTTCGTCGGTCGGCCTGATGGTCATTTCACCTTCTCCCGCGGGGAGAAGGAATTCGTCTTCGGTCCGGTCGCCTCGGCGATCCTCGCGCGGGCGGCCGCCAGCCTGCTCATCACCGTTCCGACGGGAATCTGCAGCACGTCCGATACTTCGCGATAGGACAGTCCCTCCACGTAGCAGAGAAAAACGGCGGAACGCTGCGCTTCCGGCAGGGCGTGAACGTGATCCATGACCTGGATCGCAAGTATATGGGTCTCCGTTCTGGCGGCACCGTCGAAGGTGAGGGCCTCGTCGGCCTCGACAAATCCCTGGCCCAGCCGCACGCGACGGGCGCGCACCTCGTTCAGCCAGATCGAGTGAAGGATGGAAAACAGCCAGTGATCGAGGCGGGTGCCGGAGACGAACTGGCCGGCGCGCTCCAGCGCTCTCAGGCACGTCGCCTGCACCAGGTCGTCGGCCGTGTCGCGATGGCGCGAGAGCGTCAGGCCATAACGCCAGAGCCGGGCGAGGTGCTGGCTGAGACCGGTCCTGATTTCCTGTTCGCTGGCGATGGCAGCCTCCGTGAGCTTCGCCAAAACGACGGCTCCGCCATCGCTTAACGCCGTTCGGCCGGCGGCGTCCAGAGCAAGCGGAAAAAGGTGAGTAAAAAAATCGAATATTTTTTCGGGTGCGGTGTTTACGCGGTGTCGGTCGCCCTGGTGGTCATCGATTTCGGCCCACCGGTCTCGGTCGGTGCCTTCTTAAAATCTTTCGCGGAGGCGATTTTGAAAACTTCTTCCACATTCATGGCCGGTGTTGCGCTCGCTCTTTCGGTTCTTGCTCTTTCCACGTCCGCCTCGGCTCAGGTGGCCGACAGCCTCACCATCTACAATGCCCAGCACGAAGGGCTGACCAAGGAATGGGTGGACGCCTTCACCGAAGAGACCGGCATCGTGGTGACGATCCGCAACGGTTCGGACATGGAGATCGCCA
>JBQGDG010000131.1:0-1950 GCA_052038935.1 Neorhizobium sp.
ATCCATCAGGACATGATGGAATCGCTCGACCACATCTTCGTCAGCGAGGAATTCTACGACAACAGCCGGCGGCGGATCTGGATGTTCGACGGCCTGACCATCAACAACGACCATCTGCATTTCGATGATCACAAGACAAGCGGCACCAACGACCACGGCATCGTCTGCGCCGCATTCAAATACAAGCCGATCAGAACCGAAGCGGCAGCAATTACCGCAGATGCCGACTGACCTTCCGGCCGCGATTGCTATCCGGAATATGCATGTTAAGGTTGCATCTGGCGGTGCTGGGGGTAGGGATGCGACGGATCTCGATAGCCTGTGGAATGGTCCTGTTCGCCGTGTCCGCCGTCCAGGCGGAAACGGCGAGGATCGCCTGGGAATGGTACAATGCCGCCGAGGTTCATCAGGGAGCCGGGGGCCGGCGGCCGGGTGATCCCAAACTCGCCCTGCATTATTTCCGCCTCGCCGCCGACAAGGGCAATGCGGCCGCCGCCTACAAGCTCGGCGAGATCTACGAGAATGGATCCGGTACCGCAAGGGATCCGCGGCAGGCCTTCCAATGGTACATGAAGGCCGCCGCCAGCAACGACAGGCATGGCCAGCTCAAGATCGGCTGGTGTTACCAGAAGGGGATCGCGGTCGGGGCCGATCCGGCGATCGCGGCAATCTGGTATCGGGCTGCGGCGGAGAACGGCAATGTCTGGGGATACCACATGCTCGCCTTCATGCTGGCCGACGGGGAGGGCGTGAAGAGGGACATCGCGCTCGCCAGGCGATATTTCGAGCTCAGCCTGCCGAAGACGAAGGATCATTGGGCGAAGTGGAAGCTGGCGCAGCTAGTTGCACAGGAAGACCCCGCCAGAGCAAAGGCCTTGCTGAAGGAAGCTGCTGCCGCCGGAAACAGCCAGGCGGCCACGGAACTGGAGCGCTTCTGATCGGCGGACCCGACGCCCGGCTTTCGCCTTCCCCCGGAAGAGTACGAGCGGCCGAACTCCCGGGCCGCCTTGTTCAATCCGGCTGGAAGCCTACTCGACGTCCGCCTTGCGCAGCTTGTCGAGGCTCGGCAGCGAGGTGATGCTGTAGCCGGCATCGACGTAATGCACCTCGCCGGTCACGCCGCGGGAGAGATCCGAGAGAAGGTAGAGGGCAGATCCGCCGATATCCTCGATCGTCGCGGTGCGACGCAGCGGCGCGTTCTGCTGGTTCCACGAATAGATTGCCCGGGCATCCGAAATGCCGGCGCCCGCGAGCGTGCGCACGGGACCTGCCGAGATCGTGTTGACGCGGATGTCGCGCGGGCCGTAGTCGGCGGCCAGATACCGCACGGAGGCCTCCAGAGCCGCTTTGGCCACGCCCATGACATTGTAATTCGGAATGACCCGCTGCGAGCCGTTGTAGGTCAGCGTCAGCATCGAACCGCCATTCGGCATCAGTTCCGCGGCGCGCTTGGCGATCTCCGTGAAGGAGAAGCAGGAGATCACCATCGTGCGGGAGAAGTTTTCCCGCGTGGTGTTGGCGTAAAGGCCCTTGAGCTCGTTCTTGTCGGAAAAACCGATCGCATGGACGAGGAAGTCGATATTGCCCCAACGTTCCTTGATCGCCGCGAAGGCTGCATCGACGGATGCGATGTCCTCGACGTCGCAGGGTACCACGAAGTCGGAACCGAGCTCTGCGGCAAGCGGCTTGACGCGCTTGCCGAGCGCTTCGCCCTGATAGGTGAAGGCGACTTCGGCACCCTGGGCGGCGACCGCCTTGGCGATGCCCCAGGCGATGGAATGGTTGTTGGCGACCCCCATGATCAGGCCGCGTTTCCCCTGCATGATTCCGGTCATGGAATTATCCGTTGTAGCGCTGGAAGACGAGCGTTGCGTTGGTGCCGCCGAAACCGAACGAATTCGACAGGACCGTATCGATCTTGGCATTGTCGATCCGCTTGCGGACGATCGG
>JBQGDG010000132.1:0-4655 GCA_052038935.1 Neorhizobium sp.
GAGCCGTCGAACCGCTGGCCGGCGCCTTCCTGCGCCGCCAGCCGGGCGGCCGCGGACTGACGACCCGGCTGCCGCTGGCCGATTGGGCGGCCCGCACCGGCCGGGCGCTGGAAGCGATAGCCGGCGACGAGCGCGGCGACCTTGCCGCGCTGTGGTCGGGCGAGGCCGGCGAAAGACTGTCGGGACTGCTTGCGGAAGTGATCGAGACGGATGGCCAGATGGAGGCCGACGGACCGCAATGGATCGACATCGTCATGGCGCTGACGACGGGCGAAGCGGTCAAGCCGCGCTCGCTCGCCAATCCGCGCGTCTTCATCTTCGGCACGCTGGAGGCCAGGCTGCAGGCGGTCGATACGATGATCCTCGGCGGTCTCAACGAAGGGTCCTGGCCCGGGCAGACGGTCAACAACCCGTTCCTGTCGCGTTCGATGAAGACGGAAATGGGGCTCGAACCGCCCGAGCGGCGCATCGGCCAGCTGGCGCATGATTTCGAAATGGCCTGCGGTACGCGCGACCTCATCCTGTCGCGCTCGCTTCGGCAGGGTTCGGCCCCGACGGTCGCGTCGCGCTGGCTGCAACGACTGCTGGCGCTCGGCGGCAAGAGCTTTGCCGGCGAACTGAAGCAGCGCGGCGAAAACTACCGCCACTGGGCCTCGCTTCTCGACAGGGGCGACAACCAGGCGCCGGCGAGGCGCCCCGCCCCAAAGCCGCCGGCGGAACTGCAGCCGAAAAGCTATTCCTTCAGTGAGGTCGGCCGGCTGCGGCGCGATCCCTATTCCATCTACGCCCGCCGCGTCCTGCGGCTCGATCCGCTGGCGCCGTTCAACCAGGATCCCGGCGCTTCGGAGCGCGGCTCGCTCTATCATGCGATCCTCGACCGCTACACGCGCGAAGGCCACAAGCCGGGAACACCGGTTTCACGTGAAGCAATGCGGCGGATCACCGAGGAGCTGTTCGACGCCGAACTGCTGCCGCCGCATATCGACAGGGTATGGCGGCCGCGCTTCCTTGCCGTCGCCGACGCGTTTCTCGAATGGGAGGCGGAGCGGGCGCACGACATCCGCCGCAGCCTGACGGAGGTCAAGAGCGGCTGGGACGTTCCCCTCGCCGGCATCCGCGTCACCGGCATCGCCGACCGGATCGACTTCAAGGGCAACGGCCGCATCGACATCGTCGACTACAAGACGGGGTCGAGCCCTTCGACGAAACAGGCACGCACCCTGCTCGATCCGCAGCTGGCGCTGGAGGCCGCAGCCCTCGTCCATGGCGGTTTCAGGGAGATCGGCGCCGGCCAGCCGGACGATCTTCTCTACGTGCGGCTCCGGCCTGGCGACCGTTTCAAGCCGGAGCGGGTCAACAACGAGAGCAACGGCAAGCCGGATTCGAAGTCGGCCATCGATCTGGCGCAGGAATCGCTCGACCAGCTGACGCGTTTCGTGCTGACGCTGAGAAGCGGCGAAGCCGGATTCGCATCGCGGCTGATCCCCTTCGCCCAGGGGGATTTCGGCGGCGAATACGACCATCTCGCCCGCGTGGCGGAATGGTCCACCGCGGACGACGACGGAGAGGCGGAAGCCGATGAGTGAACCGAGCCCCGACCTGTCCTCCGGCCTGCCGCAGGGCGATGATCCCCTGCAGTGGATCGACTGGACGACGGTCCAGCAATCGCGCGCCTCGGATCCGGCAAGCTCCGCCTGGGTCTCGGCCAATGCCGGTTCCGGCAAGACCCACGTCCTGACCCAGCGGGTGATCCGGCTGCTCCTGGCCGGCTGCCGCCCGTCCGCCATCCTCTGCCTCACCTACACCAAGGCTGCGGCATCCGAAATGTCGAACCGGGTCTTCCAGCGGCTTTCCGAATGGACCGTGCTTTCCGACGAGGATCTTCGCGCAAGGATCACCGCGGTCGAAGGTGCAGAGCCGGATTCCTTCAAGCTTGCGGAAGCGCGCCGGCTTTTCGCCAAGGCTCTGGAGACGCCGGGCGGGCTGAAGATCCAGACGATCCATGCCTTTTGCGAGGCCCTGCTCCACCAGTTTCCGCTGGAGGCCAATGTCGCCGGCCATTTCTCCGTGCTCGACGACCGGGCGGCCTCCGCCCTGCTCGCCGAGGCGCGGCGTTCGCTGCTGACCGCCACATCGGCCGAGGACGATCAGGCCCTGGCTGCGGCTTTCGCGCATGTGCTCGACCTCGGCGACGAGTTCGGCCTCGAGACCCTGCTGTCCGAGATCGTCGCCAACCGCACCGCGATCCGGCATTTCAGCATGCAGGCCGCCGGACATGGCGGCGTCGGCCCGGCGCTGCGGCATCTGCTGGGGCTTTCGCCCGCCGATACGGAAGAGAGCGTCGCCGGTGCCTACTGGCCGCTGCCGGGCCTGTCCGGCATCACGCTGGATCTCTACCTGTCGCTTGCCGACCAGAACGGCGGTTCGACGGTTCATGCCGTCGCCTACGGGTTGCGGCTGGCGGCGAAGGAAGCGGACCCGTTCAAGCGGGCCGAACATCTCGATTCGCTCTTCCTGACGGCGAAGGGCACGGTAAAGGCCGATCGAAGCCTGATTGCCAGCGCCATGACGAAGGCCGCTCCGGAACTCGCCGGCGCGGTCGATGCGGCGCGCAACCACGTGCTCGCCTGCCGCGACCGGCTGCGTCTCATCCGCATGTTTTCCGCGACGAAGGCGGCGCTGACGCTGGCCGAGCGGCTGAACGACGATTACGAGGACCTGAAGAAGCGGCGAAGCCTGCTCGATTTCGAGGACCTGATCGCCCGCACCGCCGACCTCCTGACCCGCGACGGGGTCGGCGCCTGGGTGCATTACAAGCTCGACCAGGGTATCGACCACATCCTGGTCGACGAGGCGCAGGACACGAGCCCGATCCAGTGGGCGGTGATCCAGTCGCTGGCGGAGGATTTCCATTCCGGCGCCAGCGCCCGGGAGGCGCGCCGGACGATCTTTGCCGTCGGCGACGAGAAACAGTCTATCTATTCCTTCCAGGGCGCGCGGCCGGAACGTTTCGCCGAGGAGCGGCGCGAGACCGAAAGGCGGGTGGCCGGCAGCGGGCAGCCGTTCCACGCCATTCGCCTGCCGCTCTCCTTCCGCTCGACCGCCGACATCCTCTCGGCCGTCGACCAGGTCTTCTCCTTGCAGGACAACGCCCGCGGCCTGAGCGCCACCGGCGACCCCGTGACGCATCGCTCCAACCGCATGGGCCATCCCGGCGCGGTCGATCTCTGGGACGTCGTGGCACCCGAAGTCTCGGAGGAAGAGGAAGACTGGACCGCGCCCTTCGATTCGACGCCCGACAAGGCGCCGGCCGCGATCCTCGCGACCCGGATCGCCGCGCGGATCGGCGAGATGATCGACAGGGAGACGATCATCGAAAAGGGCGTTGAGCGTCCCGTCGAGCCGGGCGACATCCTGGTTCTCGTGCGCAAGCGCGACGCCTTCGTCAACGCGCTGACGAGAGCCCTGAAGCGCCGCGACAACATCCCGGTCGCCGGTGCCGATCGGCTCAGGCTCACCAGCCACATCGCCATACAGGATCTCCTGGCGCTCGGCCGTTTCCTGCTGCTGCCGCAGGACGACCTGTCGCTGGCGGCGCTGCTGAAAAGCCCGCTCTTCGACCTGTCCGAGGACGATATTTTCGAGATCGCCGCGCGCCGTCCCGAGGATGCCGGCGCCTGGGCGCAGCTGCGGTTCCTCGCCGAGGACCAGCCGCTGCGCTTTCGCGAGACGGCGGACCGCCTGGAGCATCTCCTCGGCCTGTCCAGGCTGCTCAGCCCGCACGATCTCTACGCCCGGGTTCTCGGCCAGTACGGCGGGCGGCGGAAATTCCTTGCGCGGCTCGGCACCGAGGCGGGCGACATTCTCGACGAGTTCCTGACTTTCGCGCTCGACCACGAGACATCCGGCCTGCCGGGCCTGCAGGCCTTCGTCTCGACGCTGGAGCTCGAATCGCCGGAGGTGAAACGCGAACAGGACGGCGGCCGCAACGAGGTGCGGATCATGACGGTGCATGCCTCCAAGGGACTGGAGGCGCCCGTCGTGTTTCTCGTCGACAGCAACTCGAAAGCCTTCATCGCCACGCATGTGCCGAAATTCCGGCTGCTGAAGACGGCGGCCGGCGACATTCCCGCCTGGCTGCCGGGAAAGACGCTGTCCAACCCGCTGACGGCGGCCGACGACGAGCGGCTCAAGCTTTCGGCCGAAGAGGAATATCGCCGCCTGCTCTATGTCGGCATGACGCGCGCCGCCGACCGGCTGATCGTCTGCGGCTATCGCGGCAGGCGCGACAATCCCGACAGCTGGCAGGCGATGATCGGCCGGGCGCTTTCGCTGGACGAGCGGCATTGCAGCACGGCGACCTTCAGCGGACCCGAGGGGGAATGGGGCGGACTGACATGGCGCCTTCCCGCCGCCGGCGGCAAAGGCGTCCGAAAGGCGGAGCCTGCGGGCCAGACGGCCGGCGAGAAGGCGCCGCTGCCGGCCGCCCTGTCGCGGCCGCTGCCGCCGCAGACGATCCTGCCCCGGCCCCTCAGCCCTTCCGGCGCCGGGGTGATGATCGACGACGACACCGACGACCTGCTCGTCACCTCGCCTCTCTTCGGGGCGCCGGAAGAGACGAGGCCCGCCAGTCTCGCCATGCAGAAGGGCAAGCT